>DATMFB010000025.1:0-12368 GCA_035556395.1 Microbacteriaceae bacterium | reverse complement strand
GACTGATCGACCGCCCGGGCCGAGTGCTAGCCTGGACGGATCGTGAAGGTGATGTTCTTCTCGCCGTTCGCCAACATCTGGCCGCACGCCTTCCCAGAGGCGCTCATTGCCGAATCGCTCGCGGAGCGCGGGGCCGACATCACGGTCGTGCGCTGCGGACGTTACATGCAGTCCTACTGCGTCGCGATGTCCGCGGCCGGGCTCGCTCCGACCGACAGCGCCGAGAAGCGCGCGCGGGTGTGCACGGGCTGTGAGAAGCGCGCCCGACTGATCGACCGCGAGGTCGGTCTCCCGAGCCTCCTGATCGACGACTGGATCCGGAGTGAGGATCGCGCGCGCGTCGAGGACCTCGTCGCCGAGGTGACCGGGACCGACTGGACGGAGCTCGAGGTCGACGGGCACCCGCTCGGGCGATTCGCCGGCTACGAGCTCTGGCTGACCGAGAAGCTCGTCGACGGCGACCTCGACGACCGCCTCTTCGCCCGGTACCGGGATCAGCTCCGGAACACGCTGCTCACGTACTTCGGGGCGAAGCGCCTCCTCGCCGAGGGGCCGAAGCCGGACGTCGTCATCGTCTACAACGATCACTACTCCGCGCCGCACGCCTTCGTCGTCGCCGCCGCCGACGCGGGCGTGCCGACCTGGACGCTGCAGGGAGGCGCGCACATCCAGCGCAAGCTCGAATCGATGACGATGCTGCGCAGCGAGGTCACGCTCGAAGACGTGTTCCGCTCACCGGCCTGGCAGCGGGCCCGGCACACACCGATCGACCGCGCCGGCGTCGGACTGGTCGGCGAGCACTTCGCCGGACTCCTCCAGGCGGCCAGCGCATTCGCCTACTCGAGCGGCTTCGCGGGGTCGTCCCCGGCGGAACTGCGCACACGCCTCGGCATCGCTGACGGCCGCCGAGTGCTCCTCGCCGCGATGTCGAGCGAGGACGAGCTGCTCGCGATGCGGCTCATCGGCCGCCTGCCGGACACGAGCGTCAGCGAATCGCTGTTCGGCGACCAGTTCGAGTGGATCGAGGCGGTGTACCGCTACGCCGCCGCCCACCCGGACGTCCACGTCGTCGTGCGACCGCATCCGAGGATGTTCCCGAACAAGCGCGAGCAGGTCCGAGCCGGTGCGGTGAACCGCATCGAGCTGCTGCAGGCCGAAGCGCCCGCCAACGTCACCTATAACCTGCCCGCCGACGCGATCGGCCTCTACGACCTCATGCAGATCGTGGACGTGCTCCTCAACTATCGGTCGACCACCGGTGCCGAGCTCGCGGCTTTCGGCATTCCGGTCGTCTCGCCGGCGAACAGGGACTTCTTCACGTACCCGGCGGAACTGCATCGTGTGGGCCGCACCGCCGAGGAGTTCGACCGGCACATCACCGCGGCGCTCGCCGAGGGCTGGTCGATCGAGCAGGCGCGAGCGGCGTTCCGTTGGTTCGCCTTCCTCTTCGACCGGATCGCCGTCGACATGTCCGACGGCGTGCACGACCGGCCGATCGCCTTCCGCCCAAAGCAACCGGGCCGCCTCCTGCGTCTCTACAACTGGGCCGCGTTCGTGTTCCTGCAGTACGGACCGCTGGTACGCGAGCGGGCAGCGCTGCGCGGGCGTCGGATGTCTGCGCAGAGCGGGGACGTGTTCGACGACGTGATCACCCACGACCTCGCGAGCGCCTCGGACTCCAGCCGATGGCCGGAGTCGTACGCGACGATCGCCGACGAGACGGCGGCGATCTCCGACTATCTGTGGCGGACCGCGGACGAACTGTGGCGAGACGTGACCGAGCCCGGCTCACTCGCCGAGCGAATCCGTCGGGGTGTGGCCGCCGCTAGATCTCGGTGATCGTCATCAGCTTCACGTATTCGTCGACCATCGGCACGGCGGCACGCACCGAGGCGAAGTCGCCGCTCGCCGTGATCCTGCCGCCTTCGACGACGAACAGCACGTCCGCGTGCTGCACCGTCGACAGGCGGTGCGCGATGACGACCACGGTCGTCCGACCGCGGAGGGACTCGAGCGACTGGTTGATGACCGCTTCGCTCCCGGCATCCAGGGCGCTCGTGGCCTCGTCGAGGATGAGCAGCCGGGGCTCGGTGTAGAGCGCCCTCGCGAGTCCGATGCGCTGGATCTGCCCGCCGCTGAACGCGTCGGCCTGCTTGCCGACCGGCGTGTCGTAGCCGTCCGGCAGCGTCGCGATGAAGTCGGCGAGATGCGCCGCCTCGGCACTGCGGCGCACCTGCTCCCGGTCGATCTGCTCCGCGGGCACACCGAGCGCGATGTTCTCGGCGATCGTGCCGGACACGAGGCCCGGACGCTGCGGGACATAGGCGACGATGCCGGGTGCCTTCCTGCGGAGCTCCGCCGGCGACTCCCCGCCGATCAGGACGTCGCCCTCACGCGGCTCGACGATGCCGAGCAGCAGATCGACGAGGGTCGTCTTCCCCGCCCCGCTCGGACCGATGATGGCCGTGAACGATCCGGCCTCGACCGGTAGGTCGACCCCCCGGATCGAGTCGGCGTCGGCACCGGGATACCGGAAGGTGACGGCCGAGATGCGGACGTCCAGCGGCTGCTCGCTCGCCGTGTCGCGCGCGATCGCCGGTACGCCCCGATCGAGCTGCTTCCGCCCCTCGTCACCGAGCTGGCGGTAGGCGAGCTCCCCTGCCTGGGCGACGATCCGGAGGTTCGCGAGCGCCGTCTGCAGCGGCAGGAGGGACGAGACGATCCGGAGACCACCGGCGAGGAACACGCCGAGCGTCGCGACGCCCGTGGCGAGATCCCCGGTCGCGACCTGGACCCCGATGAAGAGCACGACGCCGAGGATGAGCGCCGTTTCGATGACGTAGCGCGGCATCCCGGACAGGAGCGTCGTCGTGCCGCCGCTGTAGGCCACCCGACTCCGCTGGCGCTGGACCCGGCGCACGAACTCGGCCTGCTTGCCGAGCACCGTGATCTCCCGGAAGGCGTCGATGACGTTGCCGACGAGGTCGTCGGTGTCGACGATGCCGCGGTGGAACTCCTGGCCGAGATGCGTCATGTTCCGATGGATCACGACCTGCATGATGAAGATGATCAACGCGAAGTACACCACCGCGCAGGCCGCGGCGATCGGGTCGATGACGACGAAGGTCGCCAGGATGAGCAGGAGCAGGAACCCCTCGCTCAGGATGCTCGCCACCTGCGTGAGCAGGCTGCTGATGCCGTAATAGCTCGACTGCCCGATCGCGTACTGCGTCTCCGACCTCGAGAGTCCCTTCATCGCGTCGAGCGACCCGGTGACGAGGTGCTCGGCGATCTCCGTCGCCGCGCGCATCTCGATCGCGGCGAGCTGGTTCACGAGCGCCCTGGTCAGCAGGATCGAGACGACCGACTTCGCCACGAAGACGGCGAGCGCCACGCCGGCGAGCCAGATGAGGTCGGCGCTCGAGAACGCCGGCACCGCGAAGCCGAAGACCGTCGACGTGCCCGCTCCGGACGTCTGGATCTGCTGCGTCGCGAGCCCCGCGATGAGCCCGATCAGCAGCATCCCGACGACGTCGAGAATGGCCGACAGCGCGCGGCCGCCGACGAGGACGAAGTACACGGTCCGTTCCCGCCTGGTCATGAAGCTCAGCACGAACTTCACGGCGGCGACCATGCGCGCAAGTCTACGCCCGGCCGCGGGCGGCGCGCGGGTGCTCGGGACCCCTCGGCGCGGTCCTGGCATTCCGGCCCCGCGCGTTCGGCCCCATAGGGTCGTAGGCATGACGGCGACCCCGGTGCTGCTCCTCGCCTACAACCGCGCGGACAAGTTCCGGAGCCTCGTGGATCGCCTCCGGGCGCTGAAGCCGGAGCTCGTCCTCGTGGCGGTCGACGGCCCGCGCGCGACGAAGCCGGACGACGCCGAGCGGGTCGCCGCGGTGCACGCGGTCATCGACGAGATCGACTGGGGTGCGCGCGTCGAGACCCTGCTGCGGACCGAGAACCTCGGACTGCGGAGGGCCGTGGCCGGTGCCGTCGACTGGGCGATCGGCGCCTACGGTCGGACGATCGTCATCGAGGACGATGCGCTGCCGGGCGATCACTGGATCCCGTGGGCGACGGCGATGCTCGACCGCTTCGCGGATGACGAGCGGATCGCGCACATCTCCGGTTACAACGTCGTGCCGCCGACCGAGCTCGACCGCCCGGACGCACCGAGCCGGCTCACGATCTACCCGGAGTCGTTCGCGTGGGCGACTTGGGAGCGGGCCTGGCGGCACTACGACGACTCGATGGCCTGGGCACGCGAGGCCGGCGTGCGCGACCTCGCCCGGGTCACCGGCAGCTCGATGGGCGGACGCCGCTGGCGGCAGCAGTTCGACGACGCGGCGAACGACCGCATCAGCACATGGGCGTACCGCTGGATCGCGACGATGTGGTCGAAGGGCTGGGTCGCGCTCGGTCCGAACCGGAATCTCGTGAGCTACGACGGATACGACGAAGGCACCCATACCCGCACCAAGGCGCCGTGGAGCGAGCTGCCGCTCGACAGCGGGCCGCTCGACGCGCTCCTCGCCGATGTCGCGCCGCGCATCGACGCGCGGGCGGAGCGGTACACGGGTCGGACCGTCTTCGGCGAGACCGCCTTCGGCGTCGCGAAGGGGGCCGTCGTCTCCGCCCTGCTCGAGCGGCGGAAGCGGCGGCGATGAGCGCGCGACACGCCTATTGCACGTTCTTCGACGTCGGCTACCTGAGCCGGGCGATGTCGCTCGTCGAGTCGCTGCGGCGGCACGGCGATGACGCCCCGGTCTGGGTCCTCGCGCTCGACGGCGAGGTCGCTTCGCGGATCGCGGCACTCGGCATCGACGGGATCCATGTCATCGAGATCGCCGAGCTCGAGGCAGCGGTGCCGGGGCTCGCGCCGCTCAAGTCCGAGCGCTCCCGGATGGAGTACTACTTCACGATGACCCCGCTGCTCATCCGGCACGTCATGCGACGGTCCGAGCCGGGCACCGCGGTCGCGTACCTCGACGCCGACATGTGGTTCTTCGACGACCCCGGAGCGGTCTGGGACGCCATGGGAGCCGGCTCGATCGGCATCATCGAGCATCGCTATCCCCCGGCGATCGAGCGGCGGCTCGCGAAGTACGGCCGGTTCAACGTCGGCTGGGTCGGCTTCGCCGGTGATGAGCGCGCCGCCGCCTGCCTCGACTGGTGGAGTGCGAGCACGCTCGAATGGTGCGGTGACACCCCGGTCGACGGCAAGTACGCCGACCAGGGCTACCTCGACCAGTTCCCCGGTCGATTCGACGGCGTGGCGATCCTCGAGCCGCTCGGCATGGACGCGGCCCCCTGGAACTCCTCGCGATTCCCCTGGACCGAGCGGGCCGGGAGGCCGTACGTCGGCGGCGACCCGCTCGTCTTCTTCCACTTCCACGGCGTCCGCCGCCTCGGCGGCTGGTGGGTCACCTCACAGCTCATCTATCGTGCGCCGATCGGCCGGGTGCTCCGCGATCTGGTCTATCGGCCGTATGCCGCTGCGCTCGACCGCTGGGACGCGCGCCTGCAGATCGCCGCCCCGCCGGCGAAGCGCGGGGTCGGAATCCGCGGCCTGCTCTTCCGCGCGCAGCGAGTCGTCCTCGGCGTCGTGTCCGTCCTGTCCGGAAACGCCGTCCGCGCGAAGCGTCTCAGCGCGTGAGGACCCAGGTCTCGGAGACGGTCGGGATGCCGAGGACCTCGGCGAGGTCGTAGTCGAGATTCCGGAGGCGATCGGCGACGCGAAGGCCGTGCGCCGCGCCGGCCTCCTCGACCTCCCGCCGATTGAGCGCCTGCTCGAACGTCGGCTGGCCGTACGCGTACTTGAGGAACGGCGTCGTCGGCCGCTCGGTGAGCGTCAGCCCGTGCAGGATCACGACGCTCCCGGCCACCCGCGCGTACTCGGCGAGCGCGCGCCGCCACTCCGGGATGTGGAGCAGCGCGACACCATCGACGACGACGTCGAACGCGCCGTCCTCGAACGGGAGCGCGTACGCACTGCCGACGATGAACCTGCGGTCGGGATAGTGCGCACGGCACAGCTCGATGCTCGGCGCCGACAGGTCGAGCCCGGTGTAGTCCAGGCCCGGCGAGGCCATCGCGACGATCTCCGAGTTGTACCCCCCGCCGCAACCCACCTCGAGCACCGTGCCCTCGGCCGGCGCGGCCACGAGCGACTGCTGCAGTGCGGCGATGTCCTCGCGCGGATGCCCTGACTTCGCCGCCGCGATGAGCCGCTGCCAGGCGCGATCCTCGCGCGCCGCCGTCCGAGCCGACCAGGTGGACGTCGACCCGGCGTACGCATCGAGGTCGAGCGTGTAGCCCGCGGATGCCAGCACCCGGCTCGACAGCGCGGGGAACCGCTGCGATGCGATCGTCAGCAGCCTCGACTTCAGCGACATCAGTCGCGAGCCCTCGCGACCCGCAGGAACTCGTCGTGGTCCTCGATGTAGTCCGCCCGGTCGTAGGGGTGCGAGGCGAGGACGAGCAGGACCGTCCCGGGGGCGTATTGCCGCTGTCCGCCCCAGGTCAGGGGCGGCAGGTAGAGCCCGACCTCGGGCCGGTCGAGCACCACCTCGGCGGTCCGCTCCCCGTCATCGACCACCGCGGTCACCCGCCCTGCGGCGGCGATGAGGAACTGGTGGCACGCCCGATGGGCATGCGTGCCGCGGACCTCGTCCTCCGGCACGCCGAACACGGTGAAGATGCGCTCGACGGGGAACGGCACCTGCCGACCGTGCTCCGCCACGGTCAGCGATCCGTTCGACGCATCGACGCGATCGAGCCGCACCAGGCGGACGCCGCGGACGCCGCCGACGGTCTCGTCCTCGCTCCCGCTCGTCACGCGTCGACCTCGGCGAGCACCGCGCACACCCGCTCGATCTCGTCGTCCGTGAGGCCTGGGAAGATCGGGACCGAGAGGATCCGCGCAGCGGCGCGCTCGGTCACCGGCAGCGACACCGCCTCGGCTCGGACGACCGGGAACGCCTGCTGGTGATCGGGCACCGGATAGTGGACGTCGGTCGTGATCCCCGCGTCCGCGAACCGCGCCCTCGCCGCATCACGGTCGTCGAATGCCGCGACGGCGAGATGCCCGATGTAGGGCCCGGCGACGGTCGTCACCATCGCGGTCGTCGCCGCCTCGTACCGCGCGTGGATCGCCCGGCGACGGTCGTTCGCCGCGTCGAGCCGCGGGAGACGACTGCGCAGAATGGCGGCCTGGAGCTCGTCGAGTCGGCTGTTGCGGCCGTGCTCCGCGCCGATCCGGTACTTGGACGTCCAGCCGTACTGGCGCAGTCGGCGGACGGTGTCGGCGACCTCCGGATCGGAGGTGAGGATGGCTCCGCCGTCGCCGAGCGCGCCGAGGTTCTTCGTCGGATAGAAGCTCAAGGTGCCGAGATCGCCGAACGTCCCGACCCTCGC
Organism: Microbacteriaceae bacterium; assembly: GCA_035556395.1. Taxonomy (GTDB): domain Bacteria; phylum Actinomycetota; class Actinomycetes; order Actinomycetales; family Microbacteriaceae; genus 73-13. The sequence goes on along the minus strand of DATMFB010000025.1, from coordinate 4,952 downwards.
TCCGTCGATCACGGCGCCGAAGGCCTGCGCGCAGTCCTCGATGACCCGCATGCCGCGCTCGCGCGCGATGGCGAGAATCGACGGCATCGCGACGACGGAGCCGAAGAGGTGGGTGACGACGAGCGCCTTCGGCGGGGTGCCGAGCGCGTCGAGCCGCGCGAGCGCCGTCTCGAGGGTGGCCGGTGTGAGCAGGAGCGACCGCTCGTCGACGTCGGCGTAGACGGGCGTCGCACCGAGCAGGCGCGCCGCGGTCGTGGCGTAGGCGCCCGCATTCGCCACCGTGAGCACGCGGTCGCCGCGACCGATGCCGAGCGCGGCGAGACCGAGTTCGAGCGCGTCCGTCCCGTTGCCGAGGGCGACCGCGGCGGCGGCGCCGGCATACGCGGCGAGTTCCCGCTCGAACGCGTCGTGCTCCGGCCCCATCACGTACCAGCCGCTGTCGAGCACCCGGCTGACGGCCGCGTCGATCTCGGCGCGCTCGACGTCGTCGAATCGGCCGAGGTCGTTGAGCGGCACGCGGGAGCGCCCGGGGATCGCATCATTCGCTGCCATGCCGGCGGGCCTCCTCCGTCTCGATCGCCTGCTGCTGGACGAAACGGCGCAGCTCGTCCCTCGTCCGCGCCAACTCGAGACTGACTTGCATGAGCAGCATGAACACGACGAAGAACCCTGCGAGGAACAGCAGGTTGATCGGCTGCTGGATCCCGACGAGCGCCGCGAGCCAGTCGAGGATGCCCGGGATCGCGGAGAGCACGATGCTGACGACGGCCGCGGCGAGCCAGATCACCGCGTACTTCTCCGGGAGCACGTACGACCGCAGCAGGAGCAGGACGATGACGAGGAACACGATCGAGAGCACGATCGAGAGGATCTGCGGACTCATCGTGCCGCCGCCTCTCGCTTCGCGCGGCGCCGCAGCTCCGCGATCCGAGGCGGCACGCTGCGGAACGACGCGAGGATGAGGACGAAGAGGATCCGCCCGGTGTACAGCGCCGCCCGGAAGATCGACTGCGACGGCAGGCCCCCGGCGCGCTCGTTCATCACGACCGCGATCTCCGTGATCGTCAGCCCCTGCCGCGCGGCGAGCACGATCGACTCGACGGTGTCGCCGAGCCACTCGACCGGATAGTGCTCCGCGAAGAGTGCGACGGCGCGTGGTCCGGCGATCCGGAAGCCGCTCGTCGCATCGGTGAGCTTCGTCCGGGCGTAGGCGGAGACGACGGATGCGATGACCCGCTGGACGAATCGTCGCGCCGCGGTCGACTGGTAGCCCTCCCCGCTCGCGTAGCGACTGCCGATCACGATGTCGGCGTTCCCGATCCCCTCGAACATCCGCTCGAGGAACTCCGGCCGGTGCTGACCGTCCGCATCGAGCTGGACGAGCGCGTCGTAACCGTTGCGCGCCGCGTACTTGAACGCGGTGCCCATCGCCCCGCCGACGCCGAGATTGATCGCGTGCCGGAGGACCCGCACCCCGGCGGCACGGGCGATCTGGCTCGTCCGATCCCCGGAACCGTCGTCGACCACGATGACGTCGTCGAGCGGGTGGTGGCCGGCGAGCTCGGCGAGCACCTGTCCGATCGACGCCTCTTCGTTGAAGGCGGGAATGGCGACGAGGGTCCTCATGCGACCCGGGGCCCGGCTGCACCGACCATGCACGGAGTCTAGCCGAGCGACCTTCCGAGCCCGGCGACGCCCGGCCGTCAGCGGCCGGTCTTGACGAGGCCGGCAGCCCGCATCGTCGCCCAGCGCACCGGCGCCTCCCAGAGCCCGGAGACGGGACGGAGCCATCGCGGCAGGTGGGCGACGCGCACCTCGCTCGCCTCTCGCACGGACTGCGAGCGCTCGCGCACCGACAGCGAGTCGGGGTGCCAGCGGAACGCCGCGACGGTCTCCCCGAGGTACGACAGCCGTCCCGATTTCGAGAGCCGGATGAAGAAGTCGAAGTCGAACGCCCACCCGAGGTCCTCCCGCAGCGGACCGATCGCGTCGACCGCGCTCCGACGGAAGACCGAGCCCGGCTGGGGGATCAGGTCAGGTCCGACGCGGAGCAGCGGCGCGGCCCACCAGCCGGAACGGTTGACCCAGACAGGCTCACCGTCCGGCCCGATGTAGTCGCAGGCTCCGTACGTCGCCACCGTACGCGGATGGGTGGCGAGGAACGCCACCGAGCGCTCGATCGAGCCCGGTCGCAGCAAGTCGTCGTCACCGAGCCAGGCGAGGTAGTCGACCTCGGGGCCGGCCTCCGCGAAACCCTGGTTGATCGCGGCCGCCAGTCCGGGCACCCGCTCATCGGACTTCGCGTCGGCGAGACCCTCGGCGATGAGATCGCCCGCATCGAATGCGGCCGGCGCGACGAGCAGGATCGTCGCGTCCCCCGCGCCTCGGATCGAGCGCAGCGACGCCCGGAGATAGTCGGTCCTCCGACCGAGCGTCGGGACGACGACGAGGGTGCGAGACATCGGAGGCCACACTACCCGCCCGGCGTCGAGCATCCCCGCCGTGGTGGCCGCTACGATCTGTGGCGTGGTCGGGATCGAAGGGCGCGCCCCCACCGGCACGCGGAAGGCCTGGATCACCTGGGTCGCCGGCTTCGTGCTCGCATTCGGATCGCTCCTCGGCTGGGCGTTCGCCTCGTCGCCGGGGTCGAGCCCTGACGACGACTTCCACCTCGTCAGCACGTGGTGCGCACTCGGCCCGCGGGACGGGATCTGCGAGCCGGGCGCGACGGCTGGCACCCGCGAGGTGCCGGCGGCCGTCGTCGCGGCGACCTGCAACGCGCAGCAGATGGCGCTCAGCTCCGCCTGCACCCTGGTGCGCGACCCGTCGGAGATGACGACGGTGGATCGCGGGAACTGGGGCGGCCTCTACCCCCCGGTCTACTACGCGGTCACCGGGATCTTCGCGAGTCCTGATGTCGGCGCGTCGACGATCGCGATCCGCGCGTTCAACTCGCTGCTGTTCCTCGCCGTCGTCGGGCTGCTGCTCATCATCGGCCCTCCGATGCTGCGCCGCTTCGCCGTCGTGGCGCCGATCGTCACCGCGATCCCGCTCGGCGCGTTCATCATCGCGTCGACGAATCCGAGCAGCTGGGCGGTGGCGTCCGCGCTCGCGGTGAGCGGTTCGCTCATCCTCCTGCCACGGGTTTCGGGCTGGCGGCAGTGGGCGGCCGCCGGCCTCGCCGTCGTCGGCGCGTTGATCGGCGCCGGCGCCCGGGCCGATTCGGCGGTCGCCACCATCGTGGCGGTCGTCGTCGCCCTGGTCCTCGGCCTGCGCCGGGACCGCGCATCGATCCTCCTCGCGTGCGCCGGCGCCGCCGCGGTCGCCGTCGCCGCGCTCTTCCTGCTCGGTGCGGCGCAGTCGGCCGCCGCCGCCACGGGACTCGGGGCCGGCCCTCCGACGAGCGCCGGAAGCTTCGTCGACGCCGTGCGCACGGTGCTGACCGAGGTGCCGCAGCTGCTCGTCGGCGTGTTCGGCGTCTGGGCGCTCGGCTGGTTCGACGCGCCGGTCGGCGCGCTCGTCTGGGTCGCCGCGTCCGCGGTCTTCGCCGTCGCGATGTGGACGGCGCTTCGGCACCTCGACTGGCGGCGCAGCACCGCACTCGCGATCGCGGCGATCGGCGTCTACGGCTATCCGCTCGCGTTGCTCGTCCAGTCGCGCGCCCCAGTCGGCGAGCTCGTGCAGCCCCGTTACGTGCTGCCGCTCATCGTCGTCCTCGCGGTCACGGCGCTCGCCTCGCGACCGGTAATGTCCGATGTCGCCGGCCTCCGATCCGCCCAGCGCTGGCTGCCCGTCGCCGGGCTCGCCGCCGCGAACGCGGTCGCGCTCCGGACGACGATCCATCGCTACACGACGGGCTCGGGCGATCCGGCCACGTCGGGCGGCGAGTGGTGGTGGCCCGGATCAGGCATCTTCTCGCCGACCGTCACGTGGCTGCTCGCGGCCGCCGCCTTCGCGGGGTTGCTCGTCCTCCTCGCCTGGCGGCGGCGTGCCGAGGCGCCGCTCGACTAGGTTGGCCGCCATGACCGAGCCCCGCGATCCGCTCGCCGAGCCCATGCCGCAGGACCCGGCCGAGCTGCGCGCGTGGGCCACCGACGTCGCGGCGGAGCTGCTCGTGCTGCGCGACCGGGTCGTCGGTGCGGAGGCCGCGGCGGAGCGCGCCCGTGCCGAGCTCGAGTCCGCGCGAGCGGGGGACGCGGAGCACAGCGGCCGGGCGGACGCCCTCCTCGCGAAGGAACGCCAGTGGGAGGTCGAGCGTGACCGGCTCACCGCTGAGGTCGCGACCCTCCAGGCGGGCATCGACTCGGTGACGGGGACCCGGCTGTGGCGCATCGGCCGCCGGCTGCGAGCGCCGCTGCGAGCGATGCGGCTCTGGCGTTGAACGGCGGGGCGCCGAGGTTCTCGGTGATCATGCCGGTCTACCGGCCCAGGATCGCCTACTTCCTCGACGCGGTCGACTCCGTGCGGGCCCAGTCGCTCGGCGACTGGGAGCTCATCCTCGCCGACGATCGCAGCGACGACGCGTCGCTCGACGCCGAGCTGAATCGCCTCGCGGCACTGGACCCGCGCATCCGCGTCGTCCGCCGAGAGGACAACGGCGGGATCTCCGAGGCGTCGAACTCCGCCCTCGCGCTCGCCCGCGGCGAGTTCGTGGTCCTCATGGACAACGACGACCTGCTGACGACCGACGCGCTCGAATCGATGGCGGCCGCCATCGATGCCGACCCGGATGCCGACTACCTCTACTCCGACGAGGAGAAGATCGAGGTGGGCCCAGGGCTCGCACGGCGATACTTCGACGCGTTCCGGAAGCCGGACTGGTCGCCGGAGCGCCTCCGCGCGCAGATGTACTGCGGTCATCTCTCGGTGCTCCGGCGTTCGCTGGTGGCGGCGGTCGGGGGGTTCGACCGCCGTTTCGACGGATCCCAGGACCACGACCTCGTGCTCCGGGT
>DATMFB010000024.1:0-8467 GCA_035556395.1 Microbacteriaceae bacterium | reverse complement strand
GTGTCGTCGCGGATGCCCTCGTCGCGCGCGAGCTCGAAGCCCTCCACCTGCACGATCTCGCGGTCATAGGCACCGGCCGCCCAGGCATCTGCGGCGTTGCGGTGCGAGCGCACCGCGAACTCGTCCTGCGCGTCGCGCGAGATGCCGTACAGCCCCGCGATCTTCTCCGCCGACTCCCCGTTCGAGATGGTCCAGCCCTTCGGCAGCTTGGGGTTCGTCATCCGCCAGCCGATCGAGGTGTTCCACATCGTCTGGTTGCCGACCGCGGGCCACGCCTTGGGCGACTTCTCGACGATGAACGGTGCACGGCTCATCGACTCGACGCCGCCGGTGAGGATGACGTCGGCATCGCCGGACTCGATCGCCCTCGATCCTTGGAACACCGCCTCGAGCGATGAGCCGCAGAGCCGGTTGACCGTCGCCCCCGTGACGGAGGTCGGGAACCCGGCGAGCAGGGCGCCGAAGCGCGCGACGTTCCGGTTGTCCTCCCCCGCCTGGTTCGCGTCGCCGAAGAGGACGTCCTCGATGCGCGCCGGGTCCACGCCCGTGCGCTCGACGATCGCCTTCATGACGACGGCGGCGAGGTCGTCGGGGCGAACGCCGGACAGCGCACCGCCCACGCGGCCGAACGGCGTTCTGACGGCGTCGTAGATGTATGAGGCGGTCATGATGCTCCTTTGCTCGCGCTTCGACTCGCGATGCTCGCTCAGCGGCCGATCGCGTCGACGAGGGTGAGGCCGATGAGCTGCTCGAGCTCGGCGACGGTCGTGTCGCCGAACGCGTCGATGACCGCGAGGCCGTCCGGCGTGACGTCGAAGACCGCGTGGTCCGTGTAGATCCGCGACACGCAGCGCCTGCCGGTCAACGGGTAGGCGCATTCGGCGACGAGCTTCGGCCGGCCGTCCTTCGTGAGCAGGTCGGTCATGACGTAGACGCGCTTCGCGCCGATCGCGAGGTCCATCGCTCCCCCGACCGCCGGGATCGAGCCGGGCTCACCCGTCGACCAGTTCGCGAGGTCGCCGTGCTGCGAGACCTCGAATGCGCCGAGGACGCAGACGTCGAGGTGGCCGCCCCGCATGATCCCGAACGACTCCGCCTGGTTGAAGAACGAGGCGCCGGGCAGCTCGGTGACCGCCTGCTTGCCGGCGTTGATGAGGTCGGGGTCGACATGGGCCGCATCGGGCGCCGGCCCCATCCGCAGCATGCCGTTCTCGGTATGCAGGTTGATCTCGCGACCCTCCGGGATGTGGTCGGCGACGAGCGTCGGCGCGCCGATGCCGAGGTTGACGTATGCGCCGTCGGGAATGTCCTGCGCGAGCCGCGCGGCGAGCTCGCCGCGACTGATCCTGGTCGCCATGTCAGCGCTTCCCTCCCACACCGGAGGGCAGGCCCTCGGTCGCCTTCGTCTCGCCCACCGTCGGGTCGATGCCCGACTCGACCGGTTCGCCGTTGACGTCGACGAGGCCGCCGGCGTAGACACCGTCCGGCGTCCAGTCGCGCCAGCCCACCGGCACAATGCGGTCGACGAAGATGCCGAGGGTGGGGATCGCCTCCGGATCGAGCGCGCCCACCGGCACCACCTCGTCGACCTGCACGATCGTCGTCGTCGCGGCGGTCGCCATCGGCGGGCCGAAGTTCCGTGCGGTCTTGCGGTACTGGACGTTCCCCAGCCGATCCGCACGATAGCCCTGGATGAGCGCGAAGTCCGCCGGCAGCGCCTCGACGAGCACGTACTCGCGCCCGCCGAACTCGCGCGTCTCAGCGCCGTCGTAGATCTCGGTGCCGACGCCGGTCGGCGTGTAGAACGCGGGGATCCCGGCTCCCGCGGCGCGGATGCGCTCCACGAGATTGCCCTGGGGGACGAGCTCGAGCTCGATCTCGCCGGCGCGGTACAGGCGATCGAAGACCCACGAGTCGTTCTGCCGCGGGAACGAGCAGATGACCTTGCGCACGCGCCCGGACTGCAGCAGCGCGGCGAGGCCGACATCGCCGTTGCCCGCGTTGTTGCTCACGATCGTGAGGTCGCGCGCGCCGTGCCGGATGAGGGCGTCGATGAGGTCGACCGGCTGGCCGGCGCGGCCGAAGCCGCCGATCATGACGGTCGCGCCGTCCCCGATGTCGGCGATCGCCGCGTCGATGTCCTCGACGACCTTGTCGATCAATGCCTGCTCCGCTCGCTCGAGTCCCGTTCACATGTTCGCTCTGCGAACTACTGTCCGTATCGTAAACAACATGCTACGCCCCTGGGACACCCGTCCTCCACTTGCTTGCGGATCGCGTTCTGCGCACGTAACATGCAACCAAATGGTTGTAGAAATGCGTTCCGATGCCGAGGTGGACCGGATCTTCCAAGCCCTCGCCGATGCCACTCGTCGCGACATCGTCCGGCGGGTCATCGAGCGCGAGCAGAACGTCACCGACCTGGCCGGGCGGTATGCGATGAGCTTCGCCGCGGTGCAGAAGCATGTGGCGGTGCTCGAGCGCTCGGGACTCATCGCGAAGCGGCGACAGGGGCGCGAGCAGTTCGTCCGGCCCGTCGTCGACACGATCGCGCGGGCGAGGGAGCTCCTCGACGAGCTCGAGACGCTGTGGCGCGGACGCATCGCTCGAATGGACGAGATCCTCCAGGAAGGGAACTGAATCATGCCGGTCATCGACACGACCAAGCAGGCGACGAGCTTCACGATCGTCTCCGAGTTCGACGCGCCGATCGAGCGCGTCTGGCAGCTCTGGGCCGACCCTCGGAAGCTCGAGCGCTGGTGGGGCCCGCCCGGATTCCCGGCGACCTTCATCCGGCACGACTTCGCCGTCCAGGGGAAGTCGGTTTACTACATGAGCTCCGAGGATGGCACTCCCGCCTCCGCCGATGGCTCCGACGCGACCTCGTACGCTGCGTGGCGCTTCGTGTCGATCGAGGCGCCGAGGGCGCTCGAGATCGACAACGGCTTCTCCGACGAGACCGGCGAGCCGATCGGCGACTACGCGTGGAACCGCTTCAGCGTCCGCCTCGAGCCGACCGCATCGGGGACGCGGATGACCGTCGAGACGAGGTTCGCGACCGCCGAGGAGCTGGCGCAGATGGTGGGTCTCGGGATGCTGGAGGGCTCGGTCCAGGCGCAGTCCCAGATCGACGCGATCCTCGCGGAGGACTGATCGTCTCCCCGCCCGCGCCTCAGTCCCCGAGGGTCTGCTGGAGCAGCTTGAAGGCGTGGTTCGCGCGCGGGACGCCCGCGTAGATCGCCGACTGCAGGATGACCTCGACGATCTCCTCGCGGCTGAGGCCGTTGCGGATCGCCGCGCGGTAGTGCATCGGGATCTCCTCGAAGTTCCCCCCGGCGATGAGCGCGGTGATCACGGCGATGCTCCGGTCGCGGCGCGCGAGGCCGGGCCGGGACCAGACGTCGCCCCATGCCGTGCGTGTGATGAAGTCCTGGAAGTCCGCGGTGAGCTCCGTGATGCCGGCGTTCGCGCGGTCGACGTGCTCGTCGCCCAGCACCGCGCGGCGGACGCGCATGCCGTCCTCGTGGCGGGACTCGTCGGACTTGCCTGTCATGCGGATCTCCCGTTCCCTGAGCGACTTGTCCTGAGCGAGCGTAGCGAGTCGAAGGGTCGTAGCGAGTCGAAGGGTCGGCGTCAGTCGAAGAACGCGATGAGCTCGCGCGCGACCGCCTCCGGCTGGTCGACCGTGCCGAGATGCGCGGCGTCCTCGATGATGACGAGCCTCCCGTCGGGGACCGTCGCGACGAGGTGCTCCGCCGACGCGAGCGAGATCGTCTCGTCCTGGTCGCCCCAGATGTCGAGCACCGGGACGGTGATCTCGCCGAGCCGACCCTCGGCGTCGAACGCCGCGAGCGCCTCGCAGCACAGGGCGTAGCTCGCGTCGTCGGCGTGCTGGAGCGCGTGCAGCAGGCGCCCGGTCGTATCCGCGTGCTCGGCGATGCTCGCCGGCGTGAACCAGCGCTGCGCCGACGAGACGATGAGCGCCGAGGTCGACTGCGCTCGGACGGTCGCCGCGCGCTCGAGCCAGGTGTCCGGCCAGGCGTCGCCCCCGAAGCGGTGGTTCGAGCAGACGAGCGCGACCTTGACGAACCGGTCGGGATGGCGCAGCGCAAGCTCGAGACCCGTCCCGCCGCCGATCGAGACGCCCGCATGGAACGCCGTGTCCGCCCCGAGCTCGTCGACGAGCCCCGCGACCGCATCGGCGAGGTCCGCGATCGAGAACGGCTCGGCCGTCGCGGGCGACCGGCCGTGTCCCGGCAGGTCCCAGCTGACGATCCGGTAGCGGTCGCGCAGCAGCGGGACGACGAGCTCCCAGAGGATCGCGCCGTCGGAGCCGAGCGAGGGGCCGAGCACGAGGAGCGGGCCCGAGGCGTTGGACTCGTGGGCCGTGGCGACGATGGTCGGGATGGTCATGGCGTTCTCCTGTTGGCGGCCCGGGCGACGGCCCGGTCGACGAGGCGTCCGGCGAGGCCCGTGTAGTTCGCGGGGTCGAGGAGCGGCGCGATCTCGACGCCCGCGAGCGCGGGCTCGGCCGCGAGCAGTGCGGCGAGATCCTCGCCGCGCGCCGCGCGGGCCACGATCGCGCGGATCTCGGCCGCCCCGAGGTGCGGGCGCAGCGCCGGGACGAGGCGCTCGGAGACGATGAGCCCACCGGTCGCGGCAAGATTGCGCGCGACCGCCACATCGTCGACCGTGAGCCCCTCGACGAGCAGCGCGCCGTGCGCGGCGGCGCCGAGCGCGATCCTGAGGAGCTCGCGCAGCGACGGCCACTCGGCGTGCCACGCGCCGTCGGGCCGCTCGTCGACGGCGTTCGCCGCCGCGAGGTGCAGCTGGGCCGCCAGCAGGGGGGCACGCAGCGCTGCGGAGCGGATGAGCACGCTGTGCACGGGGTTGCGCTTCTGCGGCATGGCCGTTGATCCGCCGCCGGCGCCCTCGGCGAGCTCGCCGATCTCGGTGCGCGAGAGGGTCGCCACGTCGGCGGCGATGCGGCCGAGGGCGTCGGTCGCGTCCGCGAGGGCGTCGCCGAGTCGGGTGATCGAGGTGCGCCGGGTGTGCCACGGCGCGGCCGGGGCGCCGAGTCCCGCGGCGTGCGCGAACGCGGCGGGCAGCTGCATCGTGAGCTCGGGACCGAACTCCTCGACGAGCGCGGAGAGCGTGCCGGCCGCGCCGCCCAGCTGGGCCGGGAGCCCGCGTTCTGCGAGCTGGTCGCGGGCGTCCAGGAGCTGGAGGAGCCAGTCGGCGAATCGGGCGCCGACCGTCGTCGGCACCGCCTGCTGTGTCAGCGTCCGCGCCGCGGCCGGGATGTCCCGATAGCGCGTCGCGAGCTCCGCGAGGGCCGCGATCGTCCGATCGAGGTCGGCGCCGATCGCCTCGACGGCGCGCCGCGCGACGATCGCGATGGCCGTGTCGAGGATGTCCTGGCTGGTCGTGCCGCGGTGGACCCAGGCGGCCGCCTCGGGGTCACCGACGGCGGCGCGCAGTCGCGCGACGACCGCGCCGACCGGGTTCCCGTCCGCGGCGGCGGCGACGGCGAGCTCGGCGGCGTCGACCGCGAGCGCCCCGGCGGCGCGCTCGATCGCCCCGACCACGGGGGCCGGAGCCGCATCGAGGGTTAGGAGCGCCTGCGCGAGCGCGACCTCCGCCGTGACGAGCGCCGCGGCGATCGCGTCATCCGAGACCAGGCCGTCGGCGCCCACCGACACCGGACTGAGCAGTCCGGTGTCGAAACGGACCGCGGGGCCCGGGTCAATAGGCAAGGAAGACGGTCTCCTTCTCCCCCTGCAGGTGGATGTCGTGGCGCAGTCCGCCGTCCTCGGCGCGGGTCGCGATCAGCGTAGCCCGTTCCTCGGGCGCGAGGGAGGACAGGAGCGGGTCGGCCGCGAGGGCCGCCTCGTCGTCCGGCAGGTAGATGCGCGTGTGCAGCTTGTCCGGCAGCCCGCGAGCGAAGACGACGAGGGCGAAGAAGGGGGCACCGCCGTCGACCGAACCGGGGTTGCGCGTCCAGAAGGTGTAGCGGCCCTCGTCGCTCGTCCCCGTGCGGCCGAAGCCCGTGAACCCGTACTTGTCGCGATGCAGCGAGCCGCGCACCTTCGGGATCGTGCCGTCGGCGTCGGCCTGCCAGACCTCGAGCATCGCGTCGGGGATCGGGTCGCCGTTGCCCTGGTACACGGTGCCGGTCAGCACGATCGAGCCGGGGCTCCACGGGTGGGCGATCTCGTTGTCGAGCTCGTACGGGAGGCCGAAGCCGAAGAACGGGCCGATGGTCTGACCAGCGGTCGCCGGGATGGCCTGGCCCTCAGGTGTCGAGATGATCATCAGTGCTCCCCCTCCGGCTCGAACCAGGTGCGATGCTGGCCGCTTAGGACGATGTCCCAGCGGTAGCCGAGCTTGAACTCCGGCTCGGTCAGGTCGTGGTCATACGTGCTGATGAGCCGGTCCCGGTCCTTCTGGTCGGGGATCGACTGGTAGATCGGGTCGAGCGCGAAGAGCGGGTCGCCCGGGAAGTACATCTGCGTGATGATGCGCTGCGTGAACGCCGTGCCGAACAGCGAGAAGTGGATGTGCGCGGGTCGCCAGGCGTTGCGGTGGTTCTTCCACGGGTAGGGGCCCGGCTTGATGGTCGTGAACTCGTACCACCCGTTGTCGTCGGTGATCGTGCGGCCGGCGCCCGTGAAGTTCGGGTCGAGCGGGGCCGGGTGCTGGTCGCGCTTGTGCACGTAGCGGCCGGCGGAGTTCGCCTGCCAGATCTCGACGAGCTGCCCGCGGACCGGCCGCCCCCAGCCGTCGAGGACGCGACCGCGGACGACCATGCGCTCGCCGAGCGGCTCGCCGGCGTGCTGGAGCGTGAGGTCGGCCTCGATCGCCGCGACGTCGCGTTGTCCGAACGCCGGGCTCGTGAGCTCGATCGTCTCGGGGTCGACGAGCTTCGGGTTCTTCGTCGGGTGCCGCAGGATGCTCGATCGGTAGGGCGGGAAGTCGTAGAGCGTCTGGCCGCCGCGGTAGGACCCGTCGGCGACGGCCTTCGCGTGCGCGGCCTGGATCGCCTCGATCTCGCTGACGATCTCGCGCTGCGACGCCTGGTCGGGCGCGGCGAGCAGGCTCTCCGGCGCCGGTGCCGTTTCACTCATGTAGCTCTCCTCCAGCCCGAGTCCGTCCAGATGACAGGAACGGATGCATTGACCCGGGTATAACGACACATGTTGTCACCCGGGCACGGTTATCCGCCCCTGGTTCCCGATGAACGAGATAATCGACCTCGTGGCGAACTCCGATTCCGGCGACTCGATGGTCGAGCGCGTCGTGCGCATCCTCGGTGCGTTCGACGCGGACCACACCGACCTGACGCCGAGCGACGTGGCGAGACGATCGGCGCTGCCCATGTCGAGCGCGCACCGCATCGTCGGCGACCTCCTGCGCTCGGGCCTGCTCGAGCGCGACCTCGAGGGGCGCGTCCGGATCGGCATGCGGCTCTGGGAGCTGACGACGCGCGGCTCGCGCGCGCTCGCGCTGCGCCAGGCCGCCCTGCCCGCGATGGAGCGCGCCCAGGCGAAGGTCGGCGAGCACGTGCAGCTCTGCGTCCTGGACCAGGACGAGGTCCTCGTGATCGAGCAGCTCTCCGCGCCCGACGCCGTCTCGAACGTCACGACCGTCGCCGGCCGCCTCCCCCTCCACGCGTCGAGCTCGGGACTCGTGCTCCTCGCGTTCGGCCGTCAGACGCTGCGTGCGCGCGTGCTCGCCCGCCCGCTGCCCGCGGTGGGCCCCTCGACCATCACCGATCCCGTCGCGCTCGGCCGACGACTCGAGCACGTGCGCAGCGAGGGATTCGCCGTCCTCCCCGGCTCGATCGAGTCGGTCGCAACCGGCCTCTCGGTCCCCGTCTTCGATCGCGCGGGCATGATCGTCGCCGCGCTCTCGGCCGTCGTGCCGACCGGCTGGGATCGAGAACGCGAGACGCTCGCCGCCCTGCGCAGCGCGGCCGACGCCGTGGCCGAGTCGATCGCCGACTACGGGATCCTCACGCACTGACTCGCCTACGCGCCGAGCGGACGCAGCGCCGCCCCCAGGTGCCCGGCGACGCGCGCGTAGACCGGCTCGACGATCTCCCTCGGCGCCCCCATCAGGTTGTAGCCGTGGCCGACCCCGGCCAGATCGAGGTGCTCGACGAGCGCGCCCGCGGCGGCGAGCCGCTCGGCGTAGCGGACGCCCTCTTCGCGCAGCACATCGCGTTCCGGCGTCACGACGAGCGCGGGGGCGATGCCCTCGATCGACGCCGTGTCCGCGCGGCCGGCGGGCGAGATGAGCCGGTCGGCGCGCTGCTCGATCGGCGGGCAGTAGGCGGCGTCGAAGATCGGGCCCATCCGGGCGAGGAACCGCTCCTTGCCGGGCGCCAGCTTCGTCTTCGCGGACACCGAGAGATCGAGCGGCGGGTAGTGCAGGAATTGGAACGCGATCGCCGGCGCGCCGAGCC
>DATMFB010000023.1:0-7356 GCA_035556395.1 Microbacteriaceae bacterium | reverse complement strand
CCGTGGGCGAGCGCGACGTCGACGGTCGCGTCGGACGAGCCGTTGTCGACGACGATGATCTCGTCGGCGGGACGGGTCTGCCCATGAAGCGCCGTGAGGCACTGCGCGAGCATGACGGCGTCGTTGTACGAAGGGATGACGACGCAGATGCGGGGGGTCATCGGTCGTGCGCCCTACCGCGTCGCGCGGATCGGGTCGCCGCCCTCGCCGTGCCGGACCGCGATCCACTGACGCCGGCGTTCGAGCAGCGACTGCTCGCGGTGGTTGAGGGCGAAGGTCCCCATCGCCATCGCGAACCCCTTGGAGTAGCGTCCCCAGTCCTGGTAGGGCCGCGCCGAGACGCCGACGACCAGCGTCCGGTCGAAGCGGACCTTGGTGCCGGGCACCAGGTTGAGCGTGAAGTCGAGGTCGTCGTGGATGCTGTTGTCATCCCGATGGACGAGTCCGCGCAGCTCGCGCCAGGTGTCCGCACGGATCGCGAGGTTCGATCCGAAGAGCACGTCATGGCCGAGCAGGAACGCGACCGCGCGCGTGTAGAGCGGCATCTGCACGGATTCGGCGAACCAGTGCAGAAGCGGCGTCCCCCCGTAGAACGCGCCCGGTCCGCTGAGCGCCTCGAGGTCGGCGTCGCGCTCGAACGCGCGGGCGATGCGGGCGACCCAGTCCTTCGGCGGGATCGAGTCGGCGTCGAGGCGGCCGATGACGTCGCCGGTGGCCGCGTCGAGGCCTGCGGAGGTGGCCTGGGGGATGCCGCGCTTCGGCTCGGTGACGATCCGGGCTCCGTGGGCGAGCGCGACGTCGACGGTCGCGTCGGACGAGCCGTTGTCGACGACGATGATCTCGTCGGCGGGACGGGTCTGCCCATGAAGCGCCGTGAGGCACTGCTGCAGCATCTCGGCGTCGTTGTAGGACGGGACCACGACCGAGATGCTGGGGGACATCCCTCGCATTCTAGGCACCTCCTCGTGCCGGGTGGGGGATTGCCCCGTCAGCCGATCAAGCCGCCGAGACCGCCGAGCACGCCGTTCGAGATGCCGCCGACGACCGCGTTCAACGCCGCCGTCATGAGGCCCCATGCCGCGAGCGTCGCGACCGCGTAGACGACCGCGAGCGACAGCCCGCCGAACAGCGCGCTCGCGAAGAGCGGCGGCTTGGTGAACGTGGTCGCCCGGTGCGAGCCGAGGTAGATGACGCTCTCCGCGAGGAGCAGCAGCGGCAGCCCGATGAACACCTCGACGATGATGAAGAGGATGAGCCCCGTGTAGCCGGGGATCGCGAGGAACACCGTCCCGAGCACCCAGGCGACCGGGGTGAGCGAATGCGCCGTCGCGACGATGACGAGCGCGTCGACGAAGCCGATCCCGCCGCCGCGGGTGCGCGCCGTGAGCATGAGCGCGAGGGCGCGCACGACGAAGAAGACGATCCCCGCGGCGAGTCCGACGAAGTACGCGCCGGCGAGGACGCCGCCCATCGCGGAGGTGTTGATGAGCCCGCCGAGCGAGCCGCCGAGCGAACCTCCCAGCGACCCGCCGAGGGAGCCGCCGAACGATCCGCCGAGGGAGCCGAGCGCGCTGCCGAGCGTCTCCCGCAGGATCCCGACGGGGGAGGCGACGAACGCGATGAACCAGAAGCCGACGAGGATCGCGTTGACCGCGACGGGGGTCAGCCAGACGAAGAGCTTGCGCCCGCCGCGCTGCTCGATCGACAGCGCCTCGTCGACCGCCTTCTCCGCGTAGCCGCGGAAGAGCAGCCCGGCGCCGCGCCACGACTGCTTGAGCGAGATCCCGAAGCTGCCGGGCCGCGGCGGGGCGGCCTGATACTGCGGTGGGATCGGCCGGAACTGGTCCGTCCACTGCGTGCCGTCCCAGAATCGCTCCTGATTCGGGGTCGTCCCGTCCGAGTACCAGCCTGCCGGCGTCGTTGCGCTCATCGCACCCTCCCTGCGTCGGCTCCCACCATATGGGGTCCGCGCACCGGCTTGGGCCGGCTCGTCGGACGAGGTCAGTACGGGATGCCCAGCCACGCGGAGATCTGCGGCCAGAACAGGATCGACAGGACGATCACCGCGCCGATGACGGTCACGATGCCGCGGACGTAGGGCGGCACGGTCCGGAGTCGCACGCCCTCGGCGGCGACGACGTTCTCGCGGAATGCGATCCTGCCGCTCGCGCGCTCGTCCGCGTAGTCATCGGTCCGGCTGAGCGCCTTCGCGCCCACGGTGTCGACGAATCGCCAGATCCGCTCGTGGGCCCTCGCGTCCATCGGGTCGATCGGCTGGTTCGAGTAGGCGAAGAGCCAGTCCTCGACGATCTCGAGGTCCCAGGTGCTCGCCTCGTCGATGCACAGGGCCATGAGGTCGGGCGTGAAGACGTAGAGCGCGTCGCGCTCGTACTCCTTCGGCGCGTAGAGCACGAAGTGCTCGTCCCAGTCGCCCTCGAGGTGGAGCACCTGGTCCCGGGCGAACGCCACGGGCAGGTTCGTCGAGCCGAACAGCACGTTGTTGGCCTTCGAGTCGATGATCATGTGCGGCAGCCGCCGGTCGAGCCGGTACGCGAGATACCACCACTGGTGCGTCCGCTTGCTGCGGCCCGAGCCGGTCCGGAACTCGTAGTTGCCGTAGTCGATCGTGCGGCCGGTCTGGCGGACGAATCGGTCCTTCGCGAACCGCGCCTCGCCCTGGCCGAAGACCACGCCGGGATACGCCGGGCCGCCGGTCGCGGGGTAGTAGCGCAGATCGTTGCGCGTCGCGAAGGCGTCGAGACGGTAGCGCCGCCGCCAGGTGCGGATCCCGAGCACGAGCGCGAGGACGCCGAGCGCGATCGCGACGCCGCCGACCCCGTACCCGATGACGGAACCGGGCCAGGCGAAGAACGCGCCGGCGAGCAGGAACAACGCGCCGACGCCGATGATCGCGAAGCCGCCGAACGGCCCGTTGCCGCTGAACGTCGGGTCGCCCTGCACGCGCCGGCGGAACGCCGCCTCGGCGGCGCGGTCGACCGGGCCGGTGAGCGGCCCGTAGTCGATGGAGCTTGCCACGAGCACATCGTGCCACGCACTACAATGGACAGTCCGCTTTATCCGGTTGGAGTTCGATGGCGTCAGCAGAGGTCGCCCGCGAGCGAGCGTACGTGCACTCGCTGTACGAGCGTCTCGATCGCATTCGCGATTCCGTCCAGCGCGAGCTCGACGCCGTTCGCGCATCCGGTGAGGCGGGCGGGACGCATCAGTCGCGCACCGAACGCGACGCCTTCGCTCGGATCTACGAGGATCGCGTCGCGCAGCTGCGCGAGATCGACGAGCGGCTCGCCTTCGGACGCCTCGAGCTGCAGCCCGTCGACGGCGAACCCGTCTACCACTACATCGGCCGCATCGGCCTGCGCGACGAGGAGCAGCAGCCCCTCCTGCTCGACTGGCGGGTGCCGCAGGCGAGCGCGTTCTATCAGGCGACCGCCGCGACGCCGCTCGGCGCGCGCTCGCGCCGCCACCTCCACTCGCGCGGCCGCGACGTCATCGGCGTCGATGACGAGGTCTTCGACCAGGCCCTGCTCGACGCGGAGGAGCACGAGCTCCAGGGGGAGGCCGCCCTCATGGCCGCGCTCGGCCGAGAGCGCACCGGCCGCATGCAGGACATCGTCGCGACGATCCAGGCCGAGCAGGACCGCATCATCCGCTCGGACCTGCACGGCGCGCTCGTCGTCCAGGGCGGGCCGGGCACGGGCAAGACGGCGGTCGCACTGCACCGTGCGGCGTATCTGCTGTACTCGCACCGCGAGCGGCTCGCCTCAGCGGGCGTGCTCATCGTCGGGCCGTCGCGCTCCTTCCTCGAGTACATCGAGGCGGTCCTGCCGTCCCTCGGCGAGACGGGTGTGGTCACGGCGTCCCTCGGCACGCTCTTCCCCGGCGTCGAGGCGACGATCGAGGACCGTCCGGAGGTCGCGGCGCTCAAGGGCTCGCTCGAGATGTCCCGCCTGCTCGCCCGCGCGGTCAAGTCGCGCCAGGTCATCCCGACCGAGGACCAGGTCGTCGACATCGACGGCGAGGAGCTCACCATCCCCGCGCAGCTCATCCGCGACGCGATGCAGCGCGCGTGGGAGACGCACCGACCGCACAACGTCGCCCGCGTGACGTTCAACAAGGTCGCGGTCGCCGCGATCGCCGCCCGGCTCGCGGAGGAGCTCGCTCGCCGCGGCCGCGCGATCGACGACTCGGACGTCGCGCTGCTGCGCGAGGACGTCCGCACCGCGTACGACGTCAAGGTCGCGCTCAACACCGCGTGGATGCCGCTGACCCCGGAGAAGCTCGTCCGCGACCTCTACGCCCGACCGAGCTGGCTCGCGACGATCACGCAGCGCTGGACTCCCGAGAAGCGTGCCCTGCTGCTGCGCGGCCGCGACGAGCCCTTCACGATCGGCGACATCCCGCTGCTCGACGAGGCGGCGGAGCTGCTCGGCGACAACCCCGTGACCGACTACGCGGCGCGAGAACGCGAGCGGGAGGCGAAGCGCAACCTCGAGAACGCGCAGGCGGCGATCCGCAACATGCACGTCGAGGGTCTCGTCGACGCGCGCCAGCTCGCCGACTCGTTCACCGAGGGCGCCGGCTATCGCGCGAGCGCCGCGGAGCTCGCGGTCTCCGATCGCACGTGGACCTTCGGGCACATCGTCGTCGACGAGGCGCAGGAGCTCTCGCCGATGCAGTGGCGGCTCCTGGTCCGCAAGAACCCGCTCAAGTCGTTCACGATCGTCGGAGACGTGGCACAGGTCGCCTCCGCGGCCGGCACCGGAGACTGGGCGTCCGCGCTCGGCCCGGTGTTCAAGGATGCCTGGCGGCTCGAGGAGCTCACGGTCAACTACCGCACGCCCGCGCAGATCTCGGAGGCGGCGGAGGCGATGGCCGCCTCGAACGGCGTCCCGATCACGCCGACGACGGCGGTGCGCCACGGCGAGTGGCCCGTCGAGATCATCCGCACCCGATCCCTGAGCGACGACGAGATCGGCGTGGAGGGGCCGGGAGCCCTAGTGGACCCCCTCGTCGACGCCGTCCTCGATGCGGTCGCCATGCTGCGCGCCGAGGGCGGCGGCGCCGGCGAGGCCGGGAGCGTCGCCATCATCGCGCCGCCCGCCGAGACGGACGGGCTGCAGCTCGCCCTCACGGCGGCGCTCGGCCCCGAGACGATCGCGCGCGGGGCCGCGGGCCTGCGCCGACCGGTCGCGCTGCTGACGCCGCAGGACGCGAAGGGCCTCGAGTTCGACGCGGTCGTCGTCGTCGAGCCGGCCGACATCGTCGCTGACGGACCGCGCGGCGCGGGCGCGCTCTACGTCGCGATGACGCGCGCGACCCAGCGCCTGCTGCTCGTGACGTCGGGCCCGCTGCCCGCGGGCATTCCCGATCTCTAGGCGGCGCTGCCGGCGGGATCGATCTCGGGCTCCGGACCCGGGGTGAAGCGGCGCCCGGTGACCCAGGTCGGCGTGATCCGGATGAAGTGCTCCTTCACCGTGGGGACCCAGGGCCGCAGCGGGAGCCGCTCGACCTGAGCGATCTCCGTGGAGCCCTCGACTCGCGCGGCCTCGCCCTTGACGATGACGCTGAACAGCTCGCCCTCGATGACGCCGTCGATCTCGAACGCGACGGACGGTCGGATGACGAGCTCCGCGAGCTTCGTGCCCGGCGCGGTGCGGAAGACGATGCGGCCCTCGGCGTCGACGACGTAGTTGATGGGGAAGATGTCGACCTCGCCCGCTGCCGCGAGCGCGATCCTCCCCACCTGGTTCGCGCGCAGGAGCGCCTGGCATTCGGACGCGGACAATGCGGTGACTGGGGCGGCTTCGGTCATGGGTCCAGGGTACGACCGCCGGTAGCGTTGGGCCATGCGATGGGCCTGGCCGTTCTGGATCTATGCGGGCGTCTCGCTCATCCACCTCGTGAGCATCGCGTTCCCCGCGGCGGGCGACGAGCTCACGAAGGCGCTGCTCATGCCGGTGCTGCTCGTGAGCGTCCTCGTCGTGGCGTTCCGGAAGGAGCGGATGCGCGGGGCGCGCGCGTGGTGGGGCGTCGGACTGCTCGGCCTGGGGATCGTCGCCTCCTTCTTCGGCGACATCCTGCTCGGACCCTCGTTCATCGTGGGGCTCGCCTGCTTCGCGGCGGCCCACCTCGTCTACATCGCCCTGTTCAACGGCCCGGCCCGCGCCCGGCCGATCGCCTGGTTGTCGCTCGGCTACGTCGTCGTGCTCGTCGTGCTCGTGATCGTGCTCTGGCCGCACCTCGGCGACCTGCGTCCCGTCCTCATCGGCTACGGGGTCGTGCTCGCACTGACCGCGATGACCTCGACCCGGGTCGGCGCGATCGCGGCCTGGGGTGGCGGGCTCTTCCTCGCCTCCGACGCGCTGCTCGCGTTCCGGCTCTTCTACCCGGACTTCCGGACCGCGTTCCCCGACCCGTGGCAGGACCTCGCGATCATGGCGCTCTACTGCGCGGGGGAGGGACTCATCGCGCTCGGGGTGATCCGCCGGCTCCGTGCGCTGCCGGCCTGAGCCGATCGGGCGCGCCCGCGCATGCGGTAGACTCTTCCGGTTGCCGTGAGATCGGCCGCGGATACAGAGCGCCCTGGACAGCAGGTCCCGGACACCGCGCAGCGAGCAGGAAGGTGGGTCGCCATATGGCACTCGATTCAGACATCAAGAAGGCCATCATCGACGAGTACGCCACCCACCCGGGTGACACGGGCTCCCCCGAGGTGCAGGTCGCGATCCTCACCCAGCGGATCAAGGACCTCACCGAGCACCTCAAGGAGCACAAGCACGACCACCACTCGCGTCGTGGTCTGCTCCTCCTCGTCGGCCAGCGCCGCCGCCTCCTCGGCTACCTCCAGGACATCGACATCGCGCGGTACCGCACGCTGATCGAGCGCCTGGGCCTGCGTCGATAGCGCGGCAGAACGCGAGCCTTCTGAACGGGCCGTCCCTCCGGGGCGGCCCGTTCGCTTTCCCCGTTCGGGGGCACGCAATAGCATCGGGAGCGTGAAGCGCTACTGGCCGTTCCTGCTTTACGCGGCGGCCGTGGTCCTGCATCACGTCTATCTCCTCGTCGATCCGAAGTTCTGGACCAAGGGTCTCCTCATGTCGACCCTGCTCCTCGCGGTGCTGCTCGTCGGCCTGTGGACCGACCGCGGCATCGTCGCGGGTCGGCGCGCCGCCTGGATGTTCTGGCTGCTCTGCCTCGCGATCGCGCTCTGCGGGGTCGGCGACATCGTGCTCGAGTACTCGTTCGAGTTCGGCGTGGGCTCCTTCGCCGCAGCGCAGGTGGTCTTCATCGCGCTCTTCGCCGGCCCGGCTCGCAGCCGCTCGTTCCCCTGGTGGG
>DATMFB010000022.1:0-12220 GCA_035556395.1 Microbacteriaceae bacterium | reverse complement strand
GGGGACGCGCGGGACCGCGCCCTCGGCGACGTAGCGGTGCCAGAGCACGCGCTGCTTCTGGACTCGGGCGAGCGCGTCGTGCAGGTCCGGGACGCGCACGCCGGGGCGGAGGTACTCCTCCGCGAGCTTGCGCAGCCGCCGGCGGTCGGCGTTCGCCATCTCGGGGTGGTCGCGGCGCGGGGCGGTCGCGGCGATGAGCTCCGTGATCGAGCGGTCGAAGACGCTCGGCTGGAAGCGGTCGAGGGTCTCCCGCAGGTCGAGCAGGAGGCGGCAGTAGATGCCGAGCTCGGCGACCGAGGTGAACGGCCGCATGTGCGTGCCCTCGATGAGCCGCTCCCCGCGGGCGATGAGGTCCGGCAGGGACTGCTGATGGACGCGGACCGCGAAGGCGTGCGCCCGTGTCGCGGCGTCCGCCGACGTGAACTGCGCGCCGAACCAGGCCGACTCCCCCGGCGCATGCTTGAACTCGCCGTAGCGCGCCGCGGTGTTCATCACCTGCGCGAACCGCGCGCGCTCGCCCTCGGGGGCGAGCGCCTCGACGGTCGCGCGGGAGAGTCGGGCGGTCGTGCGCGCGTGGGGTGCCGCACCCGCGAGGCGCGAGAGCTCCGAGACGCAGTCGAGGACCGTGACGCCGAGGACCGGGTCCGGGCGGGTCAGCGCATCGCGGTAGTCGCGGATGACGGAGCGCAGCCGCACGAGCGCGTCGTCGACCTCGCTGAGCTCGGGCCGCGAGGCCTGCTCCGCACGCGTGATGCCGAGCACGGCATCGCGCCTGGCCGTGCGCGGTGACGAGACGAGCCCCGGGAGGCCGAGGCCGGTGAGCCGGTCACGGATCGCGCGGAGCGCGGTGCGCCGCGCTCCGACGACGAGGACGCGCTTGCCGTCGGTCGCGAGCGATCCGATCGCGTTGACGATCGTCTGGGTTGCGCCCGAGCCCGGGAGCGTCCGCACGACGAGCGAGTTGCCTGCGGCGATCTGCGCGAGGACGTGCTCCTGCTCGTCGTCGGCATCGAGCAGCAGGGAGTCGGTCTGGGGGGAGCGCGCGTCCGACGGCACGGGCTCGACGGGCCGGAACGACTCGCGGATCGTCTGCACCGCCGACTCGTTGCCGGCGATCGCGTCGAGGACGGGATGCGCGAGCGTCTTCGCGTCCTCGACCATCGAACCGGCGACCTCGGCGAAGGAGGTCAGCACGAGTCGCGGGGTGACCTGGAAGCCGCTCAGGTGCGCCGTCAGCCCCCGCAGGCGGTCGATGACGGCGTTCGGCGTGAAGCCACCGCCCTCCGCCTGCGCGAGCGCCGGGAACGCGTCACCGTCGAGCTTGATCCCGAACTGGCCGTGGAGGGCGCCCGCGAACGCGGGGTTCAGCTCATTGCCACCGCGGAGCATGAGCTCGTAGTCGTCGCCGACGCGGCGCAGCGCCACGCTGCGCAGCAGCACCGGCGCGCTGAACCGCTCGGTGAACGGCTCGCCGTCGAGATCCCAGGTGTGCTCCCAGGTCGCGACCACGATGCCGAGGCGCACCGAGTCGATGCCGCGCGCGGCGGCGAGCTCGGTCGACTTCGCGAGGATCGCCTCGGCCGCCTGCTGCGCGGTCCGCCACGCGAAGTTCTCGCGGATGAGCGACGAGAGCCGCGTGCGCTTGCCGGAGATGAAGGGGGCGAGGCCGCCGGGGTGCGTGCTCGTCAGCTCGATGCGGGTGCGGGGCGTGTCCTCGAAGTGCAGCAGCGGGCTCGGGCCGCCGAGTCGGGAGAGCTCGTCGCGCCACTGGGCGCGCACCGGCTCCGCGACGTCGATGAGCTGCAGGCCGGACTCGCCGAGCGCCGGCGCGGACACGCCTCCCGGGCTGCCGTCAGGACCGTCGCCGGGGGAGATGACCGGCAGCTTCTCCGCCGTCGCCGTGTTCTCGAGACCCCACACACGGCCACTGTAAGAAGGCGACACGCCGATTCTCCGCCGCACACACGGTATGGCGTCGGATTGGCAGGTGAACCAGGCGTGTCCGGAACCGGAAGAACGACGAAGGGCGCCACCTCTCGGTGACGCCCTTCGTGACTCGGGATGCTGCGTCCGGGTCTCGAACCGCTGCTTCGCAGCTACTCGATCTCCCGGCTCAGCGCGCCGCGCGAACGATCAAGCGAGCTTGATGGTCGCGCCGGCCTCCTCGAGCTGAGCCTTCGCCTTCTCGGCGGTCCTTGTTGACGCCCTCGAGCACCTTGGCGCCCGCGGTCTCGGTGAGGGTCTTCGCCTCGGACAGGCCGAGGTTCGTGAGGGCACGGACCTCCTTGATGACCTGGATCTTCTTGTCACCCGCGGACTCGAGGACGACGTCGAAGGAGTCCTTCTCCTCGACCTCGGCCGCCGCACCGGCGCCACCGGCCGCCGGGGCCGCCGCGACCGCGACCGGAGCCGCAGCGGTGACCTCGAAGACCTCTTCGAACTTCTTCACGAACTCGGAGAGCTCGATGAGGGTGAGCTCCTTGAACGCCTCGATGAGCTGGTCGCTCGTCAGCTTCGCCATTTGTTACTCCTGATTTGAATCGGTTTATGTGGTCTGGATGTGTTGACCGCGCGCTTACGCGTCGGTCTCCTGCTTCGCCCGCAGCGCGTCGACCGTGCGAACGGTCTGCGCGAGCGGCGCGTTGAAGAGGAAGGCAGCCTGGAACAGCGAGGCCTTGGCGGCACCCGCGAACTTCGCGAGCAGCACCTCCCGGCTTTCGAGGTTCGCGAGCTTGTCGACCTCCGCGGCGCTCAGGGCGGCGCCATCGAAGTAGCCGCCCTTCACGACGAGCAGGGGGTTGGCCTTGGCGAAGTCACGCAGCTTCTTCGCGACGGTGACCGGGTCACCGTGCACGAACGCGATCGCGGACGGACCGACGAGCTCGTCATCGAATGACGAGATGCCTGCCTTGTTCGCCGCGATCTTCGTCAGCGTGTTCTTCACCACGGCGTACGACGCGTGCTCACGAATGTCGCTGCGCAGCTGCTTGAGCTGTGCGACCGTGAGACCGCGGTACTCGGTGAGCAGAACGGCGTTCGAGCTGGAGAACTTCTCCGCGAGCTCGGCGACCGTCGCCTCCTTGTCAGCCATGGTGCTCCTGTGTTTGTCGTGGATTCGGCGCCGAATACCCACTGCCAGGACCATGAAAAAAGCCCCGTGCGCAGACGCACGGAGCTCATGAGAACCTCGTAACACCTGCGCAGGCGCCGCTTTCGCGGACCTTCGTCGCTACGCCCTTGCGGACGCGGCGAACCAGCGGTCTTCGGCAGTGGAAAAGTCTAGCAGACCTACTTGGCGGCCTCGTACGCGGCAATGACCGTCGCGGGGATCCGGCCGCGGTCCCCGATCGAGTACCCGTTCGCGCGCGCCCACTCACGGATGGCGGTCACGTCGTTGGAGCCGTTGGAGTGCCGACCGGCACCGCGACGCCGGGGCGCGGACTTCGCCGACCCCGAGCCGCCGACCCGTCGGCCGGCCTTGATGAACGGAGCGAGCGCGTCCCGCAGCTTCGCGGCGTTCTCCGGACCGAGGTCGATCTCGTACTGCGCGCCGTTCAGCGAGAACGTCGTCGACGACGAATTCCCGGAAAGCGGGGTGCCGTCGAAATCATCGATGAGTACGGTCTGAATCGCCATATTCACATTCTATTTCCATTGACTGTGCACTTTTCGACCGATTTTCCGAGAAATGCACCCAAAAGTGCACAGTCGATTCATGAAGAGCGTCGATTCAAGAAAGTGGGAGGGTGATTCGGAATACCGTGCGGCCCGGCTCCGAGTCCACGGTGGCCGTGCCGCCGTGGGCCTGGGCGACCGCCTCGACGATCGCGAGCCCGAGACCGGTCGAGCCGGTCGCGCGAGAACGCGACGAGTCGCCGCGCACGAAGCGCCCGAACACCTGGCCGATGAGCTCCGGCGGGACGCCCGGCCCGCTGTCCTCGACCTCGACGATCGCCTGCTCCCCCTCCGAGCGCACTCGCGCGACGACGCTCGTGCCCTCGGGCGTGTGCACCGCGGCGTTCGCGAGCAGGTTCGCGACGGCCTGATGCAGCCGCGGCGCATCGCCCGCGATCGTGACGGTCGTCGGCGCGTCCACCGACCAGTCGTGGTCGGGCGTCGCCACCTGCGCGTCGACGACCGCGGTCGCGACGAGCTGCGCGAGCTCGACCGGCTCGCGCTCGAGATCGCGGGACTCGTCGACCCGCGCGAGGAGGAGCAGGTCCTCGACGAGGCCCGTCATGCGGATCGACTCGGACTCGATGCGGTCGAGCGAGTGCTTGACGTCGGAGCGCAGCCGGGCGCCCGAGCGCCGGGTCAGCTCGGCGTAGCCGCGGATCGAGGCGAGGGGCGTGCGCAGCTCGTGCGAGGCGTCGGCGACGAAGCGCCGCAGCCGGCCCTCGCTCGCCTCACGGGCCGCGAGGGCGTTCGAGAGCCGGGCGAGCGCGCGCTGCAGGACCGCGCCGAGGATCCACGCCCCGACGCCGGCAACGAGGAGCACACCGCCGGCCACCGCGCCGGCGAGCCACCAGTACTGCGCGACGACCGCGTCGACATCGCCGAGCGGCAGGCCCATGATGAGCACGCTGCCGTTCGACATCGCGACGCTCGTGAGCCGATACGCGCCGAAGCCGGGGATGTCCGCGGAGAAGTCTGTGCCGACCTCCTGGCCGTTCGCCGCGGCGGCGAGCGCCGCGCGCTGGTCGCTCGTCAGCGCGATCGTCTGCTGGCCGCTCGCATCGAGCACGCCGGCGAGGAGGAGCGCGCCGTCGTCGACGAATGCCGCGAGCGTCCCCGCCGCCTGGCCGGGGAGTCCGACCGCGTCGCCGGGCCCGGGGCGCACGGGCCCCTCGAGCGCGTGCAGGGCGCGGCCCGTCGCGGCCTCGAGATCGTGGTCGAGGTTCCCGACGAGATAGCCGCGGAGCGCGAAGCCCGTGCCGACCGCGAGCGCGGCCACGACGACCGCGAAGAGCCCGAGGACCGCGAGCGTGATCTTCGCGCGAAGGGAAAGGCCGGCGCCCTTCGACTCGCCTGCGGCTCGCTCAGGGAGCGAGGTGTTCACGACGGCGCCTTGAGGACATAGCCGAAGCCGCGGACGGTGTGGATCATCGGCTCGCCGATCGAGTCGATCTTCTTGCGCAGGTAGGAGATGTAGAGCTCGACGACGGTCGGCCGGACGTCGGCGTCGTAGCTCCACACCCGGTCGAGGATCTGATCCTTCGAGACGACGCGCCGCGGATTGCGCATGAGATAGCGCAGCAGCTCGAACTCCCGCGCGGTGAGCTCGACCGGCGTTCCGGCGCGGGTCACCTCGTACGCGTCCTCGTCGAGCGTGAGGTCGCCGACGCGGATCAGACCGGGGGTCCCGCCCTCGACGAGGGAGGGAGAACGCCGGAGGAGGGCGCGCAGGCGCGCGACGAGCTCTTCGAGGCTGAAGGGCTTCGTCACGTAGTCGTCGCCGCCGACCGTGAGGCCGGTGACCCGGTCGCTGACGGCGTCCTTCGCGGTGAGGAAGAGGACGGGGACGTCGTTGCCGGCCGAGCGCAGCTCGTTCAGGACGCTGAGCCCGTCGAGATCCGGGAGCATGATGTCGAGCACGACGATGTCGGGGCGATGCTCGCGCACGGCCTTGAGGCCGGCGCGTCCCGTCGCCGCGGTCTGGACGTCCCAGCCCTCGTAGCGCAGCGCCATCGAGAGCAGATCGGACAGCGGCTCCTCGTCGTCGACGACGACCACTCGGATGGGCGACCCATCGGGTCTGGTCATGCGATCGCGTTCTGCCACGTCGCAATGCTGCTCCCCGAACCTATGCGATTCCTATGGATCTCCTTGGCTTTCCCATTCACAGCTTGGCCATAGCCGCACCATCGGTCGGACATAGCGGTCATCCCTAGCTTCGTCGTCGACCATCCGAACGACAGGAGCAGCATGTTCGCCACCTACCTTGCGCGAGAACTCGGCAAGCGGCGCAAGCAGACGGCGATCATCGCCGTCGGCCTCGCCCTCGCCGTCGCGCTCGTCATGATCGTCAGCGCGATCTCCACGGGCGTCCGCGACGCACAGGCGCAGGCCCTCGAGGCCGTCTACGGCGTCGGGACCGATCTGACCGTGACGCAGGCGGCGACCGCGCCGACCGAGGGGGGCGGACCCCAGATGCAGTTCGACTTCGGCGCGGATGCCGGGACGGCGACGGACGGTGGCTCGAGGGAGATCTCCACGAGCCAGCTCACGGTCGCGCGCGGCACGACCGCCTTCGACGCGAGCGCCGTCGACACGGCGGCCGGCATCGACGGCGTCGCCGCCGCCGCGGGGAGCCTCACGCTGCAGAGCACGACGTTCTCCGGCGAGCTCCCGACCTTCACCGAGCGCCCGGCCGACGGCACGATGCCGAGCATGCCGGGCATGCCGGGCGAGGGCGGCGGCTTCGACGTCGGCGGCGGCGCCGACGGCGCGGGCGGCAGCTCCTTCGGCATCGAGTCGATGACCGTGACCGGCATCGACCTCACGACGGACGGCATCGGCCCGCTCACCTCGACGACCGTGACCGACGGCCGCGCACTCGACGCCGCGGACGCGGGCGCGAACGTCGCCGTCCTCGACTCCGACTACGCGACGACCGCGTCCCTTGCGGTCGGCGACACGATCGAGCTCGGCGGCGCGACGCTCGAGATCGTCGGCATCGCCCAGTCGACCGCGACGTCCGGCACGGGCGCCGACGCGTACATCCCGCTCGACACCGCGCAGGCGCTCGCCGACCTCGACGGCCAGGTCACGACCGTCTACGTCCAGGCGGCATCGGCCGATGCGATCGACGCGATCGCGGCCGACCTCGGGGAGGCGCTTCCCGACGCGACGGTGAACACCCAGTCGGAGCTCGCCTCGACCGTCTCCGGCTCGCTCGCAAGCGCGAGCTCGCTCATCTCGAACCTCGGGACCTGGCTCTCGGCGATCGTCCTCGCGGCCGCGTTCGTCATCGCCATCCTGTTCACCATCTCGGGTGTCACGCGCCGCACGCGGGAGTTCGGCACGCTCAAGGCGATCGGCTGGCGCAACTCCCGCATCGTCGGCCAGGTCGCGGGCGAGTCGCTCGTGACCGGCGCCATCGGCGTCGTCGCCGGGGTCGTCATCGGGCTGGTCGGCATCATCGTCGTCAACGCGATCGCGCCGACGATCGCGGTCAGCGGGGGTCAGCCGTCGTTCGGCCAGCAGGGCGGGGGCGGGTTCGCCGGACCCGGCGGGATGTCCGGGCCCGGCGGCATGGGCGAGCTCGCCCAGGCGGCCGCCTCGACCGGCGTGACGCTCAACGCGGTCGTCACCCCCTCGGTCATCCTCGTCGCCGTCGCCCTCGCCCTGCTCGGCGCCGTGCTCGCCGGCGTCCTCGGCGGGTGGCGTGCCGCGCGACTGCGCCCGGCCGCCGCACTGCGCACCGTCGAATGACCAGCACCGAATCGATCCGGAGGATGACCACCATGTACGAGCTCAAGAACGTCACAAAGACCTACCGCAAGGGCAGCTCGCGCGTCGCCGCGATCGCCGGCATCGACCTGACGATCCCGGATGGCCAGATGGTCGCGATCCAGGGCCCGACCGGCGGCGGGAAGTCGACCCTGCTCCAGCTCCTCGGGGCGCTCGAGCGTCCCGATGCCGGCAGCGTGCAGCTCCGCGGCGACGATCTCGCGAAGCTCCCCGACGCGCGACTCGGCCGCGTCCGCGCGGAGACGATCGGATTCGTCTTCCAGGGCTTCAACCTCATCCCGACGCTCACCGCGCGCGAGAACGTCGAGACGGCGCTCGTCCCGCTCAGCGTCCCCGCGAGCGAACGCCGAGCGCGGTCGGAGGCGGCGCTCGCCCAAGTCGGTCTCGCCGACCGCGCCGAGCACCACCCGAGCGAGCTCTCCGGCGGCCAGCAGCAGCGCGTCGCGATCGCCCGGGCCCTCGTCAAGGAGCCGAGCGTGCTCCTCGCGGACGAGCCGACCGGGAATCTCGATGAGAGCACCCGCGACGAGGTGATGGATATCCTCGAAGGGCTCTGGCGCGACCGCGGGCTGACGCTCATCATCGTGACGCACGACTCGGCCGTCGCCGCCCGCGCGGAGCGCCGGCTCACGCTGACTGCAGGGACCGTCTCCGGATAGCGCGCAGGCGCTCGGCCGTGACCGCCGCCCCGAACACAACGACCCAGCACACCGCGATCGTCATGGCGATGAACTCGAGCGACGAGCCGACATCCACCCCGACCCGGAAGATGCCGAGGATCCCGCCGAGACCCGCGAGGCCCGCCACGCTCCAGGCGCAGATCGCCGACAGCGTCGCGATCAGGTGATGGTGGCGGGCGAACGCGGCCTGCAGCATCGCGAGGCAGGCGAAGGCGAACGCGAGGACCGCGGCGAGCGTGTGGACGAGGTCCTGCCAGGTGAAGCCCGCGCCGACCGGTGCCGGACAGCCGTATGTGCAGGTCACCTGCGAGGCGACGAGGAAGAGGCCGGACGCGATCCAGAGCGAGACGGACGGCGTCCACCAGCGCAGCACGGCGACCTCGGCGCGGACCCGGCGACCCGCCCAGGCGACCAGTACCCCTCCGATGACGAGGCTCACGAGCGCCGACATGAAGACCTGCCGGGTGGCCATGCCCTCCGCGCCGAGCTCCGACACGTAGGCGTCGCGGGTGACCGAGCCGCGAGCGCCCCAGATGAGGGCGAGCGCCAGCAGGACGAACACGCTGCCGACGATCGATGCGAGGGCGTCGCTGCGCCCGAGTTGTTTCAGCACGGTGACGCGACGTTAACACCGCTGACGCATACCCTCGATTGACTGGTGTGAGCCACGGATCTGGAGGCGCCATGGAGACCATGCGGGCCGTCGTCGCGCAGACGCCGGGAGGCCCCGACGTGCTCTCGCTCGTCGAGCTCCCCGTGCCCGCGAAGACCGGGTCGGAGTTCCTCATCCGGGTCCATGCGGCCGGGGTCAACCCGATCGATGTCAAGACGCGTGCCGGCAAGGGGCCGGCGGCGTTCGCCGCCTGGCCGCTCGTCCTCGGCAACGACTTCAGCGGCACCGTCGTCGAGTCGCCCTACGACGCGCACCCCATCAAGGTCGGCGACGAGGTCTACGGCATGACGCTCGTGCCACGGCTCGCGGGCACCTACGCCGAGTACGTCGCCGTGCCCGCCCTGTTCGTCGCGAAGAAGCCGCGCAACCTGTCCCACCCCGAGGCGGCCGGCGTCCCCCTCGCGGCGCTCACCGCCTGGGGTGCCGTCGTCGACGTCGCGAAGGCCCACGACGGGCAGCGCATCCTCATCCACGCCGGCGCCGGCGGCGTCGGCCACTTCGCGATCCAGTTCGCCGCGTTCTTCGGCGCGCACGTCATCGCGACGGGCGGCCCGCGCAATCTCGGGTGGCTGCGCGACCTCGGTGCGCGGGAGGTCGTCGACTACACCTCCGCGCCCTTCGAGGAGCGGATCGCGCCGGTCGACATCGTCATCGACCTGATCGGCAACGTCTCGGCCGACACCGGGTCGCGTTCGCTCCAGGTCCTCAAGCCCGGCGGGATCGTCGTCAACGTCCCGAGCGGATCCTGGCCGACGCTCGTGGAGGAAGCGAAGGCCGTGGGGGTGCGCGCGACAGAGTACCGGGTCTCCCCCGACGCGACGACGCTCTCCGTCATCACGCGGCTCATCGAGTCGGGCGACGTGCGCGTCTACCTCGACGAGGTGTACGACCTCGCAGAGGCCGCCGCCGCGCACGAGACCCTTGCGCTCGGCCACACGCGTGGGAAGCTGGTGCTGAAGGTGTCCGACTGACCGGCGCCCTCCCGCGGACGGTCTGCGGCGAACGACCGGCACGGAGTGCTCATGCGCAACTCGACGCTCTACGAACGCGAATCTCCCCCGGCTGAGGTCGTCGACGCGTCGCTCGCCGACACCGCGTTCGGCGTCTACTGGCTCGACGCCGCCGCGCGTGCCGGACTGCGCCGCGAGCGCGCCCAGCTACGCGATCTGCGCACCGCGGACCTCGCCATCGTCGGCGGCGGCTTCGCCGGGCTCTGGACCGCCGTCCTCGCGGCGCGTCGGGATCCCGGCCGGCGCATCGTCGTGCTCGAGGCGAGCCGGGTCGGCTGGGCGGCGAGCGGCCGCAACGGCGGCTGGGTCGACTACTCGATCACGCACGGCGAGGCGAACGGGATGGCGCGCTGGCCGCGCGAGTTCGAGACGCTGCAGCGGCTCGGCTTCGAGAACCTCGACGCGTTCGAGCGCGACCTCGCCGAGCTCGGGATCGAGTGCGACTTCGCCCGCGTCGGCGCGCTCATGATGGCGGTCGAGCCGCACCAGGTCGCGTGGACGAGGGAGGTCGCCGGCCCGGAACAGGTCCCGCTCGACCAGAACGCGGCGCAGCGGCGACTGCACGCGCCGGGACTCCTCGCGGGGATCGCGGAGTCGGGCCGGATGGTCGCGACGCTCGACCCCGCCCGCCTGGTCCTCGGCCTCGCCGCCGCCGCGGAGCGACTCGGCGTCGTGGTCTACGAGCGCTCGAAGGTGCGGCGGCTCGAGCCGGACGCGGACGGCGTGCTGCTCGTCACCGCCCGCGGCTCGGTCCGCGCCGCCCAGGCCGTCCTCGCGACGAACGCCTACCCGTCGCTCCTCAAGCGCAACCGCCTCATGACCGTCCCCGTCTACGACTACGTGCTCATGACCCAGCCGCTCGACGCGGCGCAGCGGGCGTCGATCGGCTGGCAGGGCCGCGAGGGCCTCGGCGACCTGTCGAACCAGTTCCACTACGCGCAGATCACGCCCGACGGCCGGATCCTGTGGGGCGGGTACGACGCCGTCTACTTCCCCGGCGGTCGGATCCGCCCGCGCTACGAGGACGATCCCGCGGTGCACCGCAAGCTCGCCTCGAACCTCTTCGCGCTGCTGCCGCAGCTCGCCGAGCAGGGCGTGCGGTTCTCGCACCGCTGGGCCGGCGTCATCGACACGTCGACCCGGTTCGCCGCGTTCTACGGCACCGCCGCGAAGGGACGCATCGCCTACGCGGCCGGGTTCACGGGGCTCGGTGTCGGCACGGCGCGGTTCGCCGCCGAGGTCATGCTCGACCTGCTCTCGGGCGAGGAGACCGAGCGGACGTCGCTCGAGATGGTCCGCAAGCGGGGCGTGCCGTTCCCGCCGGAGCCGGCCGCGGCGATCGGCATCAACCTCTCGCGCTGGTCGATGGACCGGGCGGACCATCGCGCGGGCCGCCGCAACCTGTTCCTGCGCGGCCTCGACGCGGTCGGCCTCGGCTTCGACTCCTAGCCCTTCGCGCGCCCAGGAGGAATGAGTGAGGCCCGGCTGCAGCGCAACCGGGCCTCACATGATCGCGGGTACTACGCGAGGAGTGCGACGTCGAGCGGGATGCCCGGGCCGAAGGTCGTCGAGACCGACGCCTTCTGGATGTACCGGCCCTTCGACGATGCGGGCTTGGCGCGGACGACCTCTTCGATCGCCGCGTTGAAGTTCTCCTCGAGCTGCTCGGCGGTGAAGCCCGCCTTGCCGACCACGAAGTGGACGTTCGAGTGCTTGTCGACGCGGAACTCGATCTTGCCGCCCTTGATGTCCTCGACGGCCTTCGCCGTGTTCGGCGTGACCGTGCCGGTCTTCGGGTTCGGCATGAGGCCGCGGGGGCCGAGCACCTTGCCGAGTCGACCGACCTGGCCCATGAGCTCCGGCGTGGCGACGGCCGCGTCGAAGTCGGTGTAGCCGCCGGCGACCTTCTCGATGAGCTCGGCGCCGCCGACCTCGTCAGCGCCCGCCGCGATCGCGGCCTCGGCCGCAGCGCCGGTCGCGAACACGATGACGCGCGCCGTCTTGCCGGTGCCGTGCGGGAGGATGACCGTGCTGCGGACCATCTGGTCCGCCTTGCGCGGGTCGACGCCGAGCTTCAGCGCGACCTCGACGGTCGAGTCGAACTTCTTCGAGCCGGTCTGCCGTGCGACGGCGAGCGCCTCGGGAGCGGTGTAGTACTTGCCCTCTTCGAGGAGAGCGGCTGCGGCGCGGTAGGCCTTGGACTTGCTTGCCATGATTACGCCTCCACCGTGATGCCCATGGAACGGGCGGTGCCCGCGATGATCTTCTCCGCGCCGGCGAGGTCGACCGCGTTGAGGTCGACGAGCTTCTCCTGCGCGATGGCCGTGACCTGCTCCTTGGTGAGCTTCGCGACCTTGACGGTGTGCGGGGTCGCCGAGCCCTTG
>DATMFB010000021.1:0-6460 GCA_035556395.1 Microbacteriaceae bacterium | reverse complement strand
CCGCGGCTGGGTCTACGCCGTGAGCACGATGGGCGTCACGGGCGCACGCGAGGACGTCGACTCGAAGGCGCGCGCCCTCGTGCCGCGCATCCGCGCCGCGGGCGCGGAGCGCGTCTACGTCGGGATCGGGATCTCGACCGCGGCGCAGGTCGCGGAGGTCTGGGACTACGCGGACGGGGCGATCGTCGGCTCCGCGATCGTGCGCGCCATCCAGCAGGACGGCGCCGCGGGCGCGGCCAGGATCGCGGCGGCGCTCAGCGCAGGTTGATCGCGCCGAGGGCCGTGCTGAACAGGTAGAACCCCCACGCGATCGACGCGATCATGATCGCGATGGTGACGACGATGCCGGTCCACAGGGGCGCGAGGCCGCGGTCCGTCCGACGGCGCACGACGACCGAGCGGCCGATGAGGTAGACGAGGGTCCCAGCGCCGGCGAAGGCGAAGAAGCCCCATGCCCAGTGGAACGGCTTCGGCACGCCCCGACGCCGGAGCTCTCGCCAGTCGAGCCAGCCGAGCAGCACGCCGACGCCCATCAGCAGGTAGCCGGCGAGCGTCACCCATAGCACCGGGCCGACGATGCCGGCGTAGCCGGAGAGCATGTCCTGGATCACGGCGTTCGACGGGGGCGGTCCCGACAGGTTGATCGAGCCGAAGATCTTCGCGTACAGGTCGCCGATGCCCAGCAGGAGCGGGATCGAGGCGAGCATCTCGACGACGGGCAGCACGACGAGCAGCCAGATCCACACGGTGCCCGGCTGCGTGCCCTCCGGCGCGCGGAGGGGCGGGGGCACCTGGTAGTAGCCCGGCGGCGGGTACGAGGGTTGCGAAGCGCTCATGCCGCCAGCTTAGGGAGTCGGCTTCGAGAGTTCGAGGCCCCCGCTAGACTCGCCCAGTGGTCCCGCTGAGCATCCTGCCTGCCAGTATTCCGAGCCCGCCCGTCGAGTGGCAGATCCCGATCAGCATTCCGATCGGCCAGTGGCTGCCGTTCCTGGGCACGGGCACGGTCATCAGCATCCACGCCTATGCGCTCTGCATCCTGGTCGGCATCGTCATCGCGATCTGGCTGACCGAGGTGCGACTGCGCAAGCGCGGGGTCGAGCCGTGGGCGATCATCGACGTCGTCATCTGGGCGGTCCCGCTCGGCATCATTGGCGCCCGCGTCTGGCACGTGCTGACCCACCCGACCGACTTCTTCTACCCGGGCGCGGACCCGTGGGCGGTCATCCGGATCTGGGACGGTGGCGGCGCGATCTTCGGCTCGATCGTGTTCGGCACGCTCGGCGTCTGGATCGGCTCCCGGATCGCGGGCCTGCGCTTCCTCACGGTCGTCGACGCGATCGCGCCGGGCCTCCTGCTCGCGCAGGCGTTCGGCCGGATCGGCAACTGGTTCAACCACGAGATCTTCGGCCTTCCGACGACCCTCCCGTGGGGCCTGGAGATCGAGTCGTCGAACCCGGCGTTCCCGATCGGGCTCCCGGAGGGCACCCTGTTCCACCCGACGTTCCTCTACGAGATGATCTGGAACGTCATCGGGGCGGGCCTCCTGCTGTTCCTCGGCTCGCGGCTGCACCTCCAGTGGGGCAAGGTGTTCGCGCTGTACCTGATCTGGTACGGCATCGGGCGCGCGTGGCTCGAGGCGATCCGCCTCGATCCGAGCGAGATCCTGCTCGGGCTGCGCATCAACGACTGGGGTGCGATCCTCGCGATCGCGCTCGGCCTCGGCATCTGGATCGTGCAGTCGATCCGGCACACCGGACGCGAGGCGAGCCCCTACCTGCCGGGTCGTGAGTGGCGTGCGAAAACCTCTGCGGTAGACTCCGAAGACACGTATTCGGACGCCGACTTCGCGCCCACCACCGCGAAGTAGACAAGTCAAGTAAGAAGGACGACTCGCCACAAGCGGGGCCGGAATCCGGGCTGAGGGCGTCCACCAATTTCCATGGGTCAGCGCCGCCCCATCTCCCAGCCACATTCGTGAGGACGGTTTCCATGGGACTCACTGCGTCTCCCTACCGGCGGTTCTCCGCCGTGCCCGAAACCGCGGGGCTCTACGACCCGCGCTTCGAGAAGGACGCGTGCGGCCTCGCGATGGTCGCGACGCTCCGGGGGACCGCGGGCCACGACATCATCGAGACCGCCCTCGACGCGCTCCGCCACCTCGAGCACCGCGGCGCGATCGGCTCCGACGCCGGCACGGGCGACGGCGCCGGGATCATCACGCAGATCCCCGACGCCTTCCTGCGCGAGGTCGTCGACTTCGAGCTCCCGCAGAACGGCCGCTACGCGGTCGGCCTCGCCTTCCTGCCGACCGATCGGGCCGAACGCGATGCGGTCAAGTCCGGTGTCGCGCGGCTCGCCGCGGAAGAGGACCTCGAGGTGCTCGGCTGGCGCGAGGTCCCGATCGCCCCCGACTCGCTCGGCAAGCTCGCCCGCGACGCGATGCCGGCGTTCGAGCAGCTCTTCGTCGCCTCGACGCGCCCTGGCGACCGCGGCGCGACCGCGGGCGGCATCGACCTCGAGCGGCAGGCCTACCGGCTCCGCAAGCGCGCCGAGCACGAACTCGAGGTCTACTTCCCCTCGCTGTCGGCACGGACGCTCGTCTACAAGGGCATGGTCACGACGCTCCAGCTCGAGCCGTTCTACCCCGACCTGTCCGACGAGCGCTTCGCCTCGAAGCTCGCGCTCGTCCACTCGCGCTACTCGACGAACACCTTCCCGTCGTGGCCGCTCGCGCAGCCCTTCCGGATGCTCGCGCACAACGGCGAGATCAACACCGTGCAGGGCAACCGCAACTGGATGCGCGCGCGTCAGTCGCAGCTCGAGTCGGACGTCCTCGGCGACCTCCGACAGCTCTATCCGATCAACGCCGGCGGCGCCTCGGACTCGGCGAGCCTCGACGAGGTCGTCGAGCTGCTCGTCCTCGCGGGCCGCTCCCTCCCGCACGCGATGATGATGTGCGTCCCGGAGGCCTACGAGAACCGCACCGACGTCAACCCGGCGCGTCGCGCGTTCTACGAGTACCACTCGATGCTCATGGAGCCGTGGGACGGTCCGGCCGCGCTCGTCTTCACCGACGGCACGCTCGTCGGCGGCACGCTCGACCGCAACGGCCTGCGCCCCAGCCGCTACCTCGTCACCGACGAGGGGCTCGTCGTGCTCGCGAGCGAGATCGGCGTGCACGCGATCGATCCGTCCAGGGTCGTCCGCAAGGGCCGGTTGCGTCCCGGCCGGATGTTCCTCGTCGACACCGCTGCCGGGCGGATCATCGAGGACGACGAGATCAAGTCCGAGCTGGCGAACGCCGCGCCGTACCAGGAATGGCTCGCGGCCGAGCGGATCGCGCTCGCCGACCTGCCCGAGCGCGAGCACATCGTGCACACGCCGCTGTCCGTGGCCCGCCGCCAGCGCACCTTCGGCTACACCGAGGAGGAGGTGCGCATCCTCATCACGCCGATGGCGAAGACGGGTGCGGAGCCGCTCGGCGCGATGGGCTCCGACACGCCGATCGCGGTGCTCTCCGACCGGCCGCGCACCCTCTTCGACTACTTCACCCAGCAGTTCGCGCAGGTGACGAACCCGCCGCTCGACTCGATCCGCGAGGAGGTCGTCACCTCGATGCGCGCCGGCCTCGGGCCGGAGCGCAACCTGCTCGGCGAGAGCCCGGAGCACGCCCGCCAGGTCTCGCTGACCTTCCCGGTCATCGACAACGACGAGCTCGCGAAGATCCAGCACATCGACGGTCGCGCGGGGATCCGCTCCGTGACGATCAAGGGCCTCTACGACGTTCTCGAGGGCGCGAAGGAGGTCGCCAAGCGGCTCGCGGAGATGTGCGCGGAGGCCGACGCGGCGATCGAGCGCGGCGCCGAGTTCATCGTGCTGTCGGATCGCGACTCGGACAAGGACTACGCGCCCATCCCGTCGCTGCTGATGCTCTCCGCGGTGCACCACCACCTGATCCGCTCCGGCACGCGGATGCGCACGGGGCTGATCGTCGAGGCGGGCGACGTGCGCGAGGTGCACCACGTCGCACTGCTCATCGGCTACGGCGCGTCCGCCGTCAACCCCTACCTGGCGATGGAGACCGCGGAGGATCTCGTCCGCCGCGGCATGATCGACGGCATCACGCCCGAGAAGGCGGTCAAGAACCTGATCAAGGCGCTCGGCAAGGGCGTGCTCAAGATCATGTCGAAGATGGGCATCTCGACGGTCTCGTCGTACGCGGGCGCCCAGTGCTTCGAGGCGGTCGGGCTCTCGCAGGAGCTCGTCGACGAGTACTTCACCGGCACCCGCTCGATCCTCGGCGGCGTCGGGCTCGACGTCCTCGCCAAGGAGAACGCCGACCGGCACGAGCGCGCGTATCCGCGGGATGCGGCGACGCTCGCGCACGAGCGGCTCGAGATCGGCGGCGAGTACCAGTGGCGGCGCAGCGGCCCGCCCCATCTGTTCAACCCGGACACGGTCTTCCGTCTGCAGCACTCGACCCGCGAGCGGCGCTACGACATCTTCCGCGACTACACGAAGCTCGTCGACGACCAGGCGGAGCGGCTCATGACGCTGCGCGGGCTGTTCAAGATCCGGGGGGGCGAGCACGGGCCGGTGCCGATCGACGAGGTCGAGTCGATCGCCGACATCCTCAAGCGGTTCAACACGGGCGCGATGAGCTACGGCTCGATCTCGCGAGAGGCGCACGAGACCCTCGCGGTCGCGATGAACCGCATCGGCGGCCGATCGAACACGGGCGAGGGCGGAGAGGACGTCGACCGGCTCCTGGACCCCGAGCGCCGCAGCGCGATCAAGCAGGTCGCGTCCGGCCGCTTCGGCGTGACCTCGATGTACCTCACGCACGCGACCGACATCCAGATCAAGATGGCGCAGGGCGCGAAGCCCGGCGAGGGCGGTCAGCTGCCGGCGAGCAAGGTCTACCCGTGGGTCGCGCGCACGCGCCACGGCACCGCGGGCGTCGGGCTCATCTCGCCGCCGCCGCACCACGACATCTACTCGATCGAGGACCTCAAGCAGCTGATCTTCGACGTCAAGCGGGCGAACCCGTCCGCGCGCGTCCACGTCAAGCTGGTGAGCCAGTCCGGCATCGGCGCGGTCGCGGCCGGGGTCGCGAAGGCGAAGGCGGACGTCATCCTCGTCTCCGGCCACGACGGCGGCACGGGCGCCTCGCCCCTCAACTCGCTCAAGCACGCCGGGACCCCGTGGGAGATCGGGCTCGCCGAGGCGCAGCAGACGCTCATGATCAACGGCATGCGCGACCGGGTCGTCGTCCAGGTCGACGGCCAGATGAAGACCGGCAGGGACGTGCTCATCGCGGCGCTGCTCGGCGCCGAGGAGTACGGCTTCGCGACCGCGCCGCTCGTCGTCTCCGGCTGCATCCTCATGCGGGTCTGCCACCTCGACACCTGCCCGGTCGGCGTCGCGACGCAGAACCCCGAGCTGCGCGCCCGCTACACGGGCAAGCCCGAGTTCGTCGAGACGTTCTTCGAGTACCTCGCGCAGGAGGTCAGGGAGCTGCTCGCCGAGCTCGGCTTCCGCAGCCTCGACGAGGTGATCGGCCGGGCCGACCTGCTCGACGTCGACCGCGCGATCGAGCACTGGAAGGCCGACGGGCTCGACCTCGGCCCGGTCTTCGCGGGCGGCCGCTTCGACCTCTCCGAACCGCGCCGGAACCTCGTCGCGCAGGACCATGAGATCGACGAGCACTTCGACGTGCAGCTCCTGAGCCTCGCCGCCCCCGCGCTGCAGCGCCGCGAGCCGGTCGCGATCGACCTGCCCATCCAGAACACCGAGCGGGCGGTCGGCACGATGCTCGGCCACGAGGTGACGGTCCGCCACGGCGAGCACGGGCTCCCGGCCGGCACCATCACGATCAACCTCCGGGGTACCGCCGGCCAGTCGCTCGGCGCGTTCCTGCCGTCCGGCATCAAGCTGCGCCTCGAGGGCGACGCGAACGACTACGTCGGCAAGGGCCTCTCGGGCGGGGAGATCGTGATCCGGCCCGACCGGCTGAGCGTCTACCCGGCGGAGAAGAACGTCATCGCGGGCAACGTCATCGGCTACGGCGCGACCAGCGGCAGCATGTTCATCCGCGGGCTCGTCGGCGAGCGCTTCCTCGTGCGCAACTCCGGCGCGACCGCGGTCGTCGAAGGCGTCGGCGACCATGCGCTCGAGTACATGACCGGCGGGCTCGCCGTCATCCTCGGCGGCGTGGGCCGCAACCTCGGCGCGGGCATGTCGGGCGGCGTCGCCTACGTCAACGGGCTCAAGCGGGAGCGGGTCAACCAGGACTCGCTCGCGAGCGGCGAGCTCGAGCTGCTGCCGCTCAGCGGGGCGGACGCCGAGATCCTCCGCGACATCCTCGAGCGCCACCGCGAGGAGACCGACTCCGCGGTCGCGCAGCGCATGCTCGACGACTGGGACGCGACACTCGAGCGATTCGTCAAGGTGCTCCCGC
>DATMFB010000020.1:0-23729 GCA_035556395.1 Microbacteriaceae bacterium | reverse complement strand
CATCGTCTACGCGAGCGAGGACGCGCAGTACGCGGACCTGCTCTCGGACAACCTGGACATCATCCAGAACGTGCCGCAGAGCGCGCTCGCGACGTTCCAGGCCGACCTCGGTGACCGTGCGGTCTACCAGGGCAACGCCGTGTTCCAGTCGTTCACGATCAACCCGTCGCTCGCGCACTTCGCGTACGACGAGGAGGGCACGCTGCGTCGCGCCGCGATCTCGCACGCGATCAACCGCGAGGAGATCACGGACGTGATCTTCGAGGGCACCCGCACCCCGGCCGAGGACTTCACCTCCCCGGTCATCGCCGGCTTCGACCCCGCGTCGATCGAGGGCTCGGACGTCCTCGAGTTCGACCCGGAGCTCGCCGTCGAACTGTGGGCCCAGGCGGACGCCATCTCGCCGTGGTCGGGCAGCTTCCAGATCGCGTACAACGCCGACTCGAGCCACCAGGCATGGGTCGACGCGACCGCGAACTCGATCAAGAACGTGCTCGGCATCGACGCGTCGGGTCTCCCGTACCCGGACTTCGCCGGTCTTCGCACCGAGGTCAACGACCGCACGATCCAGTCGGCGTTCCGCACCGGTTGGCAGTTCGACTTCCCGTCGCAGTCCAACATCCTCGGCGCGCTGTACGTGACCGGGGCCGGCTCGAACGACTCGGACTACTCGAACCCCGAGTTCGACGCGCTCTTCCAGGAGGGCGTCACCTCGGCGACGCTCGAGGAGCAGGTCGCGGCGTTCAATGCGGCGCAGGCGCTCCTGTTCCGTGACCTCCCGGCGATCCCGCTCTGGTACGGCGCGACGACCGCCGGCTTCTCGACGCTGGTCGACAACGTCGAGTTCGGTTGGGACAGCTGGCCGATCCTCCACGCGGTCACGAAGGCCGCCCAGTAGGGTTCATCCCACACATGAACCGTGGGGCGACGCGGAAGCGTCGCCCCACGGACCATGTCCGGCATCCGAGCGCAACCCCGACTGAGTCCACATGATCTGGTACATCGTCCGAAGAGTCCTCCAGGGGATCCCGGTGTTCTTCGGCTCGACGTTCATCATCTTCTCGATGGTGTTCGCGATGCCGGGCAACCCGATCCTCCGGATGTTCGGCGACCGCACGCCGAGCGAGGCGCAGATCGCCGCCCTCGAGGCGAAGTTCCACCTCGATCAGGACTTCCTCACCCGCTACTTCCTCTATCTCGGCGACATTCTGCAAGGCAACCTCGGCACGACCTACGCGGGCCAGTCGGTCAACGAGATCCTCGCCCGCACCTTCCCGACGACGCTGCGCCTCGCGCTGCTCGCCGTGATCATCCAGCTCGTCGTCGGCGTCATCGCCGGCCTCATCTCGGGTCTGCGCAAGGGCGGCATCTTCGATCACGCCGCGCTGCTCATCACGCTCGTCCTCATCTCCGTCCCCGTCTTCGTCCTCGCGTTCGTCGCACAGTGGTTCTTCGGCATCGAGCTCGGCTGGGTGAGACCCACGGTCGGCCAAGGCGCACCCTGGCAAGACCTGATACTCCCGGCGATCGTGCTCGCCGCGCTCAACATGGCGTATGTCGTGCGCCTGACCCGCGGCTCGGTCATCGAGACGAACCAGATGGACTTCGTCCGGATGGCCTACGGCAAGGGGCTCTCGCGCGGGCGCGTCATCCCCGTGCACATCCTGCGCAACTCGATGATTCCCGTCACGACGAACCTCGCGGCCGACTTCGGCATCCTGATCGTCGGCGCGACCGTCACCGAGGCCATCTTCAACGTGCCGGGCGTCGGCAACGAGCTCTTCAAGGCGATCAACCGCCACGACATGCCCGAGATCGTCTCGATCGTCACGATCCTCGTCATCGTCTATGTCTTCGTGAACCTGCTCATCGACCTCCTTTACGGGGTGCTCGACCCGAGGATCCGCTATGTCAAGAAGTAATCCCGTCCGCAAGGCCCCCCGCTACGTCGCCGAGATCGACGAGGGCGGTCTCGGCGCGGTCGACGCGGTGCGGGTCAGCGACCGCAAGTCGAACCTCTGGCTCGACGCCTGGCGCGATCTGCGCGGCCGCTGGATGTTCTGGGTTTCGGCCGTCGTCATCCTGTTCATCGTCTTCGTCGCCCTGTTCCCGACCGTCTTCACCTCGGTCCCGCCGAACGACCAGTGCTTCCTCGCCAACTCGGACGGGGGCCCCGAGCCCGGCCACCCGCTCGGCTTCACCAAGCAGGGCTGCGACGTCTTCTCCCGCATCGTGCACGGCACGAGCACCTCGCTGTCGGTCGGTGTCATTGTGACGCTCATCGTCGCCGTCATGGGGATCGTGCTCGGCGCCTTCGCCGGCTACTTCGGCGGCTGGCTCGACTCGTTCCTCATGCGCATCGGTGACATCTTCTTCGCGATTCCCTACATCCTCGCGGCGGTCGTCATCATGTCGATGTTCCTCAAGGAGCGGAACATCCTGATCATCTCGCTCGCGATCGGATTCTTCAGTTGGCCTGCGACGGCGCGCATCCTGAGATCCGAGGTATTGCGCGTCAAGCAGTTCGACTACGTCATGGCCTCGGAGGCGCTCGGGCTCTCCAAGTTCCGCACGATGTTCGCCCACGTGCTGCCGAACTCCATCGCACCGGTCATCGTCATCTCGACGGTCGGTCTCGCGGCCGCGATCACGGCCGAGGCGACGCTGTCCTTCCTCGGCGTCGGTCTGCCGAACAACCTGTTCATGTCGTGGGGCAATGACATCGCGAACGCCCAGCAGTCGCTGCGCACGAACCCGATGACGCTCATCTACCCGTCGATCGCGCTGTCCATCACCGTCCTCGCGTTCATCATGCTCGGCGAGACCGTGCGCGAGGCGCTCGACCCGAAGGCGCGGGCCCAGCGATGAGCGAGATCAGTCCCGAAGGGCGCCCCCTCCTCTCGGTCAAGAACCTCGAGGTCGCGTTCAAGACCGTCGAGGGCTTCGTGCCCGCCGTCCGCGGCGTCTCCTTCGACGTCTACCCGGGCGAGACCGTCGCGATCGTCGGCGAGTCGGGCTCCGGCAAGTCGACGACCGCGCTCGCGATCAACCAGCTGCTGCCGGGCAGCGGCCGGATCACGGGCGGCTCGATCGAGTTCGAGGGCGTCGAGCTGACGGCGCTGAAGCGGCGCGAGATCGAGCAGGTCCGCGGCCGCAAGGTCGGCATGGTCCCGCAGGACCCGATGAACTCGCTCAACCCGGTCTGGACGATCGGCTTCCAGGTCGGCGAGACGATCAAGGCGAACGGCCTCGCGAAGCGCAAGCACGAGGTCAAGAAGCGCACGATCGAGGTGCTCCGGGAGGCGGGTCTCGCCGACGCGGACCGGCGCCTCAAGCAGTTCCCGCACGAGTTCTCCGGCGGCATGCGCCAGCGGGTCCTCATCGGGATCGGCCTCTCCGCCGACCCGCAGCTGCTGATCGCCGATGAGCCGACCTCGGCCCTCGACGTGACCGTGCAGAAGCGCGTCCTCGATCACCTCGAGTCGCTGACGAGCGAACGCGGCACGGCGGTCATCTTCATCACCCACGATCTCGGCCTCGCGGCGGAGCGCGCGGAGAACCTGATCGTGATGCACCGCGGGCGCATCGTCGAGTCCGGCCCGTCGCTCGAGGTGCTCCAGGACCCGCAGCACCCGTACACCAAGCGCCTCATCGCGGCCGCGCCGAGCCTGTCCTCGACCCGTCTGCGGTCGAGTGTCCAGGTCGCTGAACAGCCGCTCCCTGAGCGAGCCGAGGGCGAGTCCAACGGCGCCCCCGTCATCGAGTTCCAGGACGTCTCGAAGGTCTTCAAGATCCGCACCGGCGGCCCGCGGTCCATCCCGTTCACGGCCGTCGACAAGATCTCGTTCTCGGTCGAGAAGGGCACCACGACGGCGCTCGTCGGCGAGTCCGGCTCGGGGAAGTCGACGGCGGCGAAGCTCCTGCTCCGGCTCGAGGACATCACCGAGGGTCGCATCCTCGTCGACGGCGAGGACATCTCGCAGAAGAAGGGGAGCGAGCTGCTCACGCTCCGGCGGCGGATGCAGCCCGTGTTCCAGGATCCCTACGGCTCGCTCGACCCGCTGCACAACATCGGGAACACCGTCGGCGAGCCGCTGCGCGTCCACCGGATCGGCGACCTGGCCTCGCGGCGGGCCCGCGTCCTCGAGGTGCTCGATCAGGTGGCCCTCCCGAAGACGGTGCTCTCGCGCTACCCGAACGAGCTCTCGGGCGGCCAGCGCCAGCGCGTCGCGATCGCGAGGGCGCTCGCGCTCAAGCCCGACATCGTCATCCTCGACGAGGCCGTCTCGGCGCTCGACGTGCTCGTCCAGGCACAGGTGCTCGAGCTGCTCGCGGACCTGCAGGGCGAGCTCGGCTTGACCTATCTCTTCATCACGCACGACCTCGCGGTCGTCCGGCTCATCGCGGACAACGTCGTGGTGATGGAACGCGGGAAGGTCGTCGAGTCGGCGAGCGTCGATCGGGTCTTCGCCGAGCCCGAGACGGACTACACCCGCTCGCTCCTCGCCGCGATCCCTGGCGCGGGACT
The DNA here is from genome assembly GCA_035556395.1 of Microbacteriaceae bacterium. GTDB lineage: Bacteria > Actinomycetota > Actinomycetes > Actinomycetales > Microbacteriaceae > 73-13. The sequence continues at coordinate 19,201 of DATMFB010000020.1, read as the reverse complement.
CATCTGACCCGCGCAGACCCCTGAGTGAGGCCTCCCTCCATCGATCCCTGAGCGAGCGAAGCGAGTCGAAGGGTCGGGACGAGTAGCCTGGCAGTCCATTCGGATGCAAGGGAGCCTCATGAGCGGAATCCGGGTCGCCGTGATCGGTGCCGGCATCGGCGGGCTCAGCGCCGCCGCAGCCATGCGCCGCCGCGGCATCGACGTCGAGGTCTTCGAGCAGGCGCCCGCGCTCGGCGAGGTCGGCGCCGGCGTCGCGATCGCCGCGAACGGGTGGCGGCTGCTGGAGCACCTGGGCGTCATCGACCGCCTCGAGGCGACGAGCTCCGGGCTCAACAACGGCTACTACCAGCTGCGCGAGGACGGCTCGTTCATCTCGACGATCCGCTCGCCGGGGGCGGACGGCCGGATGCGCGTCTTCGGCGTCCATCGTGCCGACCTCATCGACGTGCTCCGCTCGGTCGTCCCGGACTCGACCATCCACACAGGGCATCGGCTCACGGGCCTCGTCCAGGACGATCACGGGGTCGACCTCTCGTTCGAGGGCGGCGCGAGCTTCCGTGCCGACGCCGTGATCGGGGCCGACGGGATCCACTCGGCCGTGCGCCCGCACCTCGTCGACGAGGTGCCGCCCGTCTCGAGCGGCCAGGCCGCCTACCGCGCGCTGGTGCCCGTGACCTCGGACGACATGTGGGAGTGGGGCACCTCGAAGATCTGGATCGGCCCCGGGCGCCACTTCCTCGTCTATCCGCTCCGATCGGACAAGCTGCTCAACATCGTCGCGGTCGTCCCCGCGCTCGGGGGAGAACGCGACTCATGGAGCGCCCCCGGCGACCCGCGCGAGCTCGCGAACGAGTTCGCCGGCTGGGACCCGGCAGTCCAGGCGCTCATCGAGCAGGTGCAGGACACATTCCTCTGGGGCCTCTTCGACCGTGCGCAGCTGCCGACCTGGACCGACCGCCGGGTCGCGCTGCTCGGCGATGCCGCCCACTCGATGCTCCCGCATCTCGGTCAGGGCGCGAACCAGACGATCGAGGACGGCTTCGCCCTCGCGGCGGCCCTCGAGGGCACGGACTCCGCCGGCGTCGCAGGCGCCCTCTCGGTGTACGAGGGGCTGCGCTACGGCCGCGCCTCGACCGTCCAGCGGGCGTCGCGAGAGTTCGGCAACCTGTTCGACATGGTCGAGCGCAGCCGGTTCGAGGACCGCGACGAGGCGATCCGCCGGACCGCGCCGTTCTACGCCTGGCTCAACTCGCACGACGCCGACTCGCTGACCCCTCCCGAGCCCGCGCCCGCCCGCTGATCCGAGCCGCCGGGTCGCCGCACAGCTTGACTGCCGAGACGCCTGTAGAGTAGACCGTCCCGTTTTCGCAGCTAGCCGAAGGTTTCTCCCATGGCGCTCGCCCACCGCAACGATCTCCGCAACGTCGCGATCGTCGCTCACGTCGACCACGGCAAGACGACGCTCGTCGACGCCATGCTGCGTCAGACCGGGTCGTTCGGCGAGCACGCGCACGTCGACGAGCGCGCCATGGACTCGAACGACCTGGAGCGCGAGAAGGGGATCACGATCCTCGCGAAGAACACCGCGATCACGTACTCGGGCAAGCACGCGACCGATGGTGCGGTGACGATCAACGTCATCGACACCCCGGGCCACGCCGATTTCGGCGGCGAGGTCGAGCGCGGGCTCTCCATGGTCGACGGTGTCGTGCTGCTCGTCGACGCGAGCGAGGGACCGCTGCCCCAGACCCGGTTCGTGCTCCGCAAGGCGCTCGAGGCGAAGCTCCCGGTCGTGCTGCTCGTCAACAAGACCGACCGGCCCGATGCCCGCATCGCCGAGGTCGTCGAGGAGAGCCACGACCTGCTGCTCGGCCTCGCCTCCGACATCCATGAGGACATCCCCGATCTCGACATCGACGCGATCCTCGACCTCCCGGTCCTGTACGCGTCCGGTCGGGCGGGTGCGGCGAGCTGGAACGAGCCGGAGAACGGCACGCTACCGGACAACGACGATCTCGAACCGCTCTTCGAGGCCATCCTCAAGCACATTCCGGCGCCGGCATATGACGACGAGGCGCCGCTGCAGGCGTGGGTGACGAACCTCGACGCGTCGCCGTTCCTCGGCCGCATCGCGCTGCTCCGGGTGTTCTCGGGGACGCTCAAGAAGGGCCAGACCGTCGCGTGGGTCCGTCATGACGGGTCGAGCTCGAACGTCCGCATCACGGAGCTCCTCAAGACCCGCGCACTCGAGCGCTACCCCGCCGAGGAGGCGCATGCCGGCGACATCGTCGCGATCGCCGGCATCGAGGAGATCACGATCGGCGAGACGATCGCCGACCCCGACGACATCCGACCGCTGCCGGCGATCCACGTCGACGACCCCGCGATCTCGATGACGATCGGCACGAACACGAGCCCGTTCGTCGGCAAGGTCAAGGGTCACAAGCTCACGGCCCGCATGGTCAAGGACCGGCTCGATCGAGAGCTCATCGGCAACGTCTCGATCAAGGTCGTCGACATCGGCCGGCCCGACGCCTGGGAGGTCCAGGGCCGCGGTGAGCTCGCGCTCGCGATCCTCGTGGAGAACATGCGGCGCGAGGGCTTCGAGCTCACGGTCGGCAAGCCCCAGGTCGTCACGAAGCAGGTCGACGGCAAGACGCACGAGCCGTTCGAGCACCTCACGATCGACGCGCCCGAGGAGCACCTCGGCGCGATCACGCAGCTCCTCGCCGCCCGCAAGGGCCGAATGGAGGGCATGACGAACCACGGCACGGGCTGGGTCCGGATGGAGTTCGTCGTCCCGTCCCGCGGCCTCATCGGCTTCCGCACCGAGTTCCTCACGATCACGCGCGGGACCGGCATCGCGAACGCGATCTCGCACGGCTACGAGCCGTGGGCGGGTCAGATCACGACTCGCGTCAACGGGTCGATCGTCGCCGACCGCGCCGGCGTCGCGACCCCGTTCGCGATGATCGCGCTCCAGGAGCGCATGACGTTCTTCGTGCAGCCCACGCAGGAGGTCTACGAGGGCATGGTCGTCGGCGAGAACTCGCGAGCCGAGGACATGGACGTCAACATCACGAAGGAGAAGCAGCTGACGAACATGCGTCAGTCGACCTCCGACAACTTCGAGAAGCTCGACGTGCCGCGCCAGCTCACCCTCGAGGAGTGCCTCGAGTTCGCGCGCGAGGACGAGTGCGTCGAGGTGACCCCGGAGGTCGCCCGCATCCGCAAGGTCGAGCTCGACCAGACGGCTCGCGCGCGCCTCACCTCCCGCGCCAAGAAGCAGGGCTGACGCCGCCTCCGCGGGTCGAGTAGGCGCGAAGCGCCGTATCGAGACCTCCTGTGGATAACTCCTGCGGGGATTCTTGCAATCCGCGATCCTGCTGCAATGCCATTCATGTACCTCCTCCGCTGCGCGGACGGCACGACGTACGCCGGCAGCACCTGGAATCTCGAGCGACGACTCGCCGAGCACGAGTTCGGCTTCGGTGGCGAGTACACCTCGAAGCGACTCCCGGTGGAACTCGTCTACTGCGAGGAGTTCGCCCGGATCGACGAGGCTTGGGCGCGTGAGAAGCAGATTCAGAACTGGTCCAGGGCCAAGCGCGAAGCACTGATCGCTGGCGACTGGGATGCGTTGTCGCTTGTCGCGAAGAAGCGGTTCCCGGGGGTCGAGTAGTCGGTTCACCGCGAGACCCTTGGTACCTGCTCGAGGGTGTCGACGACGCGGGAGCGAGTGGACCTTGCCCAGCTGATCGTGATTGACCGTGATGTCTTGTTCGCCCGGCGTTCGACTGGATGTCCGGGTCTCGATACGCCCGCTGGCGCGGGCTACTCGACCCGCGAGGAAGGTCGCCCCACCCGCGAGGAAGGCCGTCCCCGCGCCGGGGTCAGGCGCGGAGGATCTTCTCCATCGGGCGGCCCTTCGCGAGCTCGTCGACGAGCTTGTCGAGGTAGCGGATCCGCTGCATGAGGGGATCCTCGATCTCCTCGACGCGCACGCCGCAGACGACGCCCGTGATGAGGGGCGCGTGCTCGTTGAGCCGCGCATCGGCGAAGAAGTCCTGCAGCGTCGTGCCGGCAGCGAGATGGGCCGCGAGCTCCGCGTCGTCGAAGCCGGTGAGCCATTCGATGACCTCATCGAGCTCGGCCGTCGTCCGGCCCTTCCTCTCGACCTTCTGCACGTAGAGCGGGTAGATGGCGCCGATCGAGTAGCCGAAGACTCGCGCGTTCATGCGAACAGTGTCTCACCGAGGTAGCCGCCCTCGGAGGCGCCGGGTGGAACGGCCCAGATGCCCGAGCCGACGTGCTTGATGTACTCGTTGAGCAGATCGGCGGCGAGGGAGCGCTGCACCCGGATGAACTGGTCCGGGGAGCGCTGGAACGCGATGAAGAAGAGTCCCGCGTCGAGGCGGCCGAGCGCGTCGTTGCCGTCGACGTAGTTGTAGCCGCGGCGCAGCATCGCGGCACCGGCGTTCTGCTCCGGCGCGGCGAGCCGGATGTGCGCGTCCGCGGCGATGACGGGCGCGCCGTTCGCCGCGACCTCCTCGAAGTCGGGGTCGGTGAACTCGGTGCCCCCGCTGAGCGGGGCGCCCTCGCCCTTGTCCCGGCCGATGATCGTCTCCTGCTCGCCGAGCTGCGCACGGTCCCACGACTCGATGAGCATGCGGATCCGGCGTGCGACCAGGTACGAGCCGCCGGCGAGCCAGCGGGCACCCGGATCGTCGCCGCCCTCGACCCAGACGTCGGCCGCGGTCGACGGGTCCTCGGACTTGAGATTGCGCGTCCCGTCCTTGAACCCCATCAGGTTGCGCGCGGTGACCTGCGAGGTCGACGTCGACGACGTTCTGCCGAATCCGAGCTGCGACCAGCGCAGCGGCGCGCGGCCGAACGCGATGCGCGACAGATCGCGGATCGCGTGCACGGCGACCTGTGGGTCGTCGGCGCATGCCTGGATGCACAGGTCGCCGCCGCTGCGCGCGGGATCGAGCGCGTCGCCGGCGAAGCGGGGGAGCGGCCGGAGCAGGGCCGGCTGCCGCGTGCGGATGCCGAACCGGTCGCCGTGCTCGGGGTGGTCGAAGAGGGACGGGCCGAAGCCGATCGTGATCGTGAGGCCCGAGGCGGGCAGGTCGAGCGCCTCGCCCGTGTCGTCCGGGGGGCGGTTGAGCGCGCCGAGCGCACCCTCGCCGATCGGCCGGCCGGCGGTCATCTCGGCTGCCGCGACGGTCCAGTCGCGGAGCAGCTCGATGAGGTCGTCGCGTGTCGCGTTCGCCGCGAGGTCGTAGGCGGCGAAGTGGAGGCGGTCCTGGACGGGGGTGAGCACGCCGGCCTGGTGCTCCCCGTAGAACGGGTAGGTCGTCCCGCTGCGTCCGCCCGCGGCGCTCGCCGTGGCCGCGCCGGCGGCGAGCGCGATCCCCGCGCCGGCGCCTCCGCCGATCGCGAGGCCCGCGGCCCCGGCGCCGAAGAGCCCGAGGAGGCCTCGTCGGCTGATGCCATCCCGTTCGGGGACGGCATCGGCCGAGGGCTCCTCGGGCTCTTCGGTCATGACAGCGATTATCGCGGAGCGACTACTCCGCGATGCCGAGCACCGTGTGGGTCAGCTGCGAGAGCGGCTCGGCGAGGGCGTTGACCCCGTCCGAGAGCCACTGGCGCTCGGTGTTGGTGACCTGGTCGTAGGCGGTGAAGCCGGTCTCGAAGTTCCCGTAGGTCGCGAGCAGCGCGCGCAGCGCCTCGAACTCGGACTCGATGTCCGCGACGAGCGCCGCGCCCTCCTCGCCCTTCGAGGCGGCGATGTCCTTGACGACGCCGAATGCGACCCACGCGCCGTCGACGTTCGCGGCGAAGTCGGCGAGGTCGGTGTGCGACCACCAGTCCTCCTCGCCCGTGATCTTGCCGGCCGAGACCTCGTCGAGCAGGCCGATCGCGCCGTTGGAGATGTCGGCGATGCCGACGGAGAAGTCCGCCGCGTGGACGAGGTCGTAGAGCTCCTGGACGTCGGCGACGAGGCCGTCGGCGAACGCCTGGCGCTGCGCGGGCGTCGACGGCTCCCAGTCGAGCCAGGCGTCCTCGCCATCCGAGTTCAGGTCGCCCTCGGCCGGGACCCAGAGGTCCTTCTCGATCCGGTGGAAGCCGGTCCAGTCGAGGCCCTCGGCGACGGCGTCGACCTCGCGGTAGTCGATCTTCGGGTCGAGGTCGCCGAACGCCTCGGCGGTCGGCTCGATGCGCTCGTAGTAGGAGCGCACGAGGGCGAACGCGTCGCGCGCGGCGTCGTCGTTCCCGGCCGCGTAGTCGGCGGCGAACGCCTCGACGGCGGGGAGGAGCTCCTCCGTCTGCGACTTGATGTAGGCGATGTAGTTCGCGACCGCGAGGTCGATCTGCGCCTGCTCGTCCGCGGCGACCGTGACGGCCTCGCCGGTGACGGTGAACGCGGCGACGCCGATGGGCGAGCCGATCTGCTGGAACTTGCAGGCCGTGTAGTAGGTGCCCGGCTGCAGCTGGACGACGTAGTCGATCGTCTGGCCCGGCGTGACGTTCTCCTTCTCGCCGACGATCCGCAGCTGGTCCTCGGCGAAGATCTCGAACTCGTTCACATCGGTGCCGGTGTTCGCGATGGAGAACGTGATGTTGCCGGCGGCCGCAGTCGCCTCCGAGACGACGCAGGTGTCGTCGGTGATCGCGACCGCGAGGCGCGCACCGGTCGGGTTGTTCGGGACGCAGCCGGCGAGGGCGACGGCGGTGAGGCCGACCGCCGTGGCGGCGGCGAGGACGCGGGGGGTGGACATGGGGCTCCTTCTCGAATGCGTGATGTGCGTCTTGGTGTTCAGTGGATGGCAGTCAGTGGATGGCGTCAGGGCGTGTTCGCGGAGACGGCGGGCTGGTGGCTGGAGTCGGCCTGCGGGGCGGGGCCGCCTCGGCGCAGGCTCGTGATGAGGAACGCCGTGAGCACCGGCGCGAGGTACGCCCACCAGCCGATCACCTGCAGCCAGGTGGGCTCGGGCTTGAAGTTGAAGAGCCCACCGAGCAGCGCGCCGTACCAGCTCGTCGGCGGGACGAGCCAGGCGACGCTGTATGCGGGCTGGTTCACGCCAGGCAGCCAGCCGGCCTCCTGCAGGTCGCCGATCCCGTACGACAGCACCCCGGCCGCGACGACGACGAGGAACGCGCCCGTCCAGAGGAAGAAGCGCCTGAGGTCGATCCGGGCGGCGCCCCGGTAGATGAGCCAGCTGATGACGACGGCGGCGAGCAGACCGATGACGGCGCCGAGCGTGCCGAGCAGCGCGTTGCTCTCCGACTTCGCGGCGGCCCAGAGGAAGAGCGCGGTCTCGATGCTCTCCCGGCCGACGGCGACGATGCCGATCACGACGAGTCCGCCGACGCCGCCGCCGACGAGCGCGGCGTCGAGGCGGCCGTGCAGCTCCCGTCGGAGGTTCCTGGCGTTCCTCGCCATCCAGAAGATCATCCAGGTGACGAGGCCGACGGCGACGATCGACAGGACGCCGCCGATCGCCTCCTGCGCCTGGAAGCTGAGGCCGTACGGGCCCCATGTCAGGAGGGCGCCGAACCCGAGGGCGGCGGCGATGGCGATCCCGATCCCGAGCCAGAGTTTGGGGAGCACGTCGGTGCGCTCGACCTTGCGGAGGTATGCGACGATGATCCCGACGACGATCCCCATCTCGAGGCCCTCGCGAAGGCCGATGAGGAGGTTCGCCAGCACGGGGTCCTCTCTGGGCTTGGTCGGCCTGGCCACCGGTCAGGTATTCGTCTTGTGCGCAGGGTAGCCTAACCTAACTCAGGCGTGATGCAAGCCGGTTGCCTACGCTGGTGGCGTGCAGTCCCTCATGACCGCCCTCGCGGCCCTCGTCTCCGCGGTCTGCGGCGCGGCGATCGGCGTGCTGTTCACGGTGGCGCATCGCGCGACGGTGCCGGTCGCCGGCTTCGACTTCCCCTACGGCATCGTCCTCGGGATCGCGTGCGCCGTCGGCTTCCTCGCGGCCATGCGGCTGCTCTGGGAGACCCGGTGGCCGACGGTCGGCGGCGCGATCGGGTTCATCGCCGCGATCCTCGCGCTCTCCTTCACCGGTCCCGGCGGCAGCGTCATCGTGACCGACGACGGATACGGCTGGACCTGGCTCATCCTGGCCCCGATCGCCGCGCTGATCACGATCGCCTGGCCCCGGATGCCGCTTCGTCGGCATGCCGCGAGGCGGAACGCGACGAGCGCCGGAGATACGATTGGAGAGCCCGAGAAGCCTGCAGAGGAGTATCCGTGACCTACGTGATCGCCGAAGCCTGCGTCGACGTCAAGGATCGCGCGTGCGTCGACGAGTGCCCGGTCGACTGCATCTACGAGGGCGATCGGATGCTCTACATCCACCCCGACGAGTGCGTCGACTGCGGGGCCTGCGAACCGGTCTGCCCGGTCGAGGCCATCTACTACGAGGACGACCTGCCGGCGCAGTGGGCCGACTACTACACGGCGAACGTCGAGTTCTTCGCCGAGATCGGCTCGCCGGGCGGTGCCGCGAAGATCGGCGTCATCCACGACGATCACGCCGTCATCAAGGCCCTTCCGCCCCAGGGCAGCTAGTGCTCGCGCTCCCCGACTTCCCCTGGGACACCATCGCCGATGCGGCCGCGCGGGCACGGTCGCATCCGGACGGGTTCATCGACCTCTCGGTCGGCTCACCCGTCGACCCAACGCCTGAGGTGATCGCCGAGGCCCTCGCGGCCTCAGCGGGGGCGCCGGGCTACCCGACGACCGCGGGGACGCCCGAGCTCCGCGAAGCGGTCGCGGCTTGGTTCGAGCGCCGCCGGGGCGTCCCCGGACTCACCGTCGACCACGTCATCCCCTCGATCGGCTCCAAGGAGCTCATCGCGCTGCTCCCGCTCGCGCTCGGTCTCGGCCCCGGCGACACCGTCGTGCACCCCGAGCTCGCGTACCCGACGTACGAGGTCGGGGCCGTCGCGGTCGGCGCGACCGCGCTGCCGGCAGACGACCCGGCATCCTGGCCCGAGTCCACCCGGCTCGTCTGGCTCAACTCGCCCGGGAACCCCGACGGCCGCGTCCTCGACGTGCCGGAGCTGCGTGCCGCCGTCGCCCGCGCGCGCGAGCTCGGGGCGGTCATCGTCGGCGACGAGTGCTACGCGGAGCTCAACTGGGCCGGCCCCGACCCGACCCCGTCGATCCTCGACCCGGCGGTCATCGGGGACTCGCGCGCCGGCGTTCTGGCCGTCTACTCGCTCAGCAAGCAGTCGAACGTCGCCGGCTACCGCGCAGGCATCGTCGCCGGCTGCAGCCGGCTCATCGGCGAGGTGCTCGCGGTGCGCAAGCATCTCGGGCTCATGGTGCCGCTCCCGGTGCAGAACGCGATGACCGCGGCCTTCCGGGACGACGCGCACGTCGCGGCGCAGCGGGAGCGCTACCGCGAGCGGCGGCGACGGCTGAAGTCGGGCCTCGAGCGCGCGGGCTTCTTCATCGACGAGTCCGCGGCCGGCCTCTACCTCTGGGCGACCCGCGGCGAGGGCTCGCGCGAGACGCACATGCTGCTCGCCGACCTCGGCATCCTCGCGGCGCCGGGGGACTTCTACGGTGCGAAGGGCGCGAAGCACGTCCGGGTCGCGTTCACGGCGACGGACGCCGCGATCCGCGACGCCGTCGCCCGCCTCGAGCTCCTCGCCTGAGCCCGGCGCCGACTGCGCGTCTCGGCCCCTCCGCGGCGCCGCCGTACCGCAACCGCCTGCTCGCCCTGACCCGCGCCGGTGTGGACGCAAATGGTCCTCCCGGGCCGGGTCCGGCGACCATTTGCGTCCACTCCGGCGGCGCCCCGGGGCTGGGGCACCCTGGCGTGGGCGCAAATGGTCCCGCCAGCGCCGGCAGAGGGACCATTTGCGTCCACTTCACCAGCATCGCCGGGGCCGGGCGCGGCGGCCGAGCCATCCACAGGTCGGGCGCGACGGGGAAGCGTCCACAATCGGCACCCGATGAGAACGCGATGAGCCCGCCGCTCGCGAGGATGCCAGGGTGCCCACTCGCGCTTCGCTGCCGCTCGGCTACGGCGGCGCCCCGTTCCGGGTCGCAGCGGCGCGCGGCGAGGGTGTGAGCTGGGGTGGGCTGCGCCGGCTGCCGAACCCGTTCCACGGCGTGAGGTCGGCGACTGCGCCTACAGACTTGCTCGACCGTGCCGCCGCGCTCCAGACCGTCTTCCGCGCCGCCGACTGCTTCAGCCATCTGACCGCCGCCGCGCTGATCGGGCTCCGGCTGCCGGAGGGCACGAGGGATCCGGGCCTGCACGTCACGACCCTCGGCGGCGGTCGTGCGATGCGCCGGCCCGGCATCATCGGACACGTCGCGCGCGCCGGGCGCGGGCTCGCGCTCAGCTCGGCGGCGCTCGTTGTCACGGACCCGGTCGAGACCTGGACCGATCTCGCCGCGTCGCTCACGGTCGACGAACTCGTCGCGATGGGGGACGGGCTGCTCGCTCGGCGCGGACCGCTCACGACGCTCGCCGAGCTCGAGCGTGCGGCGAGCACCGGCCGCCCGGGCGCGGGACGGCTGCGCGCAGCGCTGGAGTGGATGCGCCCCGGCACCGACTCCTGGCGCGAGACGATGCTGCGCCTCGCCCTCGTCCGACGGGGCGTGCCGGAGCCCGAGGTCAATGGCGTCATCATCGACGATCGAGGGACGGTGATCGCCCACGGGGATCTCGTGTGGCGCGAGCAGCGCCTCATCGTCGAGTACGAGGGGCGCGAGCACTGGGCGGATGCCCGGCAGTTCCGCATCGACATCGGTCGGATCAACCGCATCGGCGCGCACGGCTGGCGGCACCACCGCGTCGACAAGCACCTGCTCGCCGCGCCGGATCGGCTGGCCCATGACGTTCTGACCCTCCTGTCGGCGACCATCCGCGCGTAGTGGACGCGAATGGCTCCTCGCGACGCCGCGTCGCGACCATTCGCGTCCACATCGGCCCGGCGGAAGCGGACGGGCGGAGTTGTGGAGTGGACACCATGCCGGGCCGGGAATTCCGTCGATTCGGGCAGTAGCCGTACTGCCATATGCTGGAAACCGTGACTGAGGCGACCACCGGGACGGACACCGCAACGTTGCAGTTCCCGGGGGGGACTGCCGAGTTCCCGATCATCCCGGCGACGGCGGGCAAGTCCTCCCTCGACATCTCGAGCCTCACGAAGCAGACCGGGCTCACGACGCTCGACCAGGGCTTCGTCAACACGGCGTCGACCCGCAGCGCGATCACCTACATCGACGGTGACGAGGGCGTCCTGCGCTACCGGGGCTACTCGATCGAGGACCTCGCGGCGAACTCGACCTACCTCGAGGTCGCCTGGCTCCTCATCTACGGCGAGCTGCCGACCGCCGACCAGCTCGGCGAGTTCGATGAGAAGATCCGCCACCACACGCTCATCCACGAAGACCTCAAGCGCTTCTTCCAGGCGCTCCCGCACACCGCGCACCCCATGTCGGTCCTCTCATCCGCGGTGAGCGCGCTGAGCACCTACTACGAGGACGACCTCGACCCGCACGACCCGGAGAAGGTCGAGCTCAACACGATCCGTCTCCTCGCGAAGCTCCCCGTGCTCGCGGCGTACTCGCACAAGAAGGCGGTCGGCCAGGCGTTCCTCTACCCGGACAACTCGCTCTCCTTCGTCGAGAACTTCCTCAAGCTCAACTTCGGCAACCTCGCGGAGGTCTACGAGCTCAACCCGGTCCTCGTCAAGGCGCTCGACCGGCTGCTCATCCTGCACGAGGACCACGAGCAGAACGCGTCGACGTCGACCGTGCGGCTCGTCGGCTCGACCGAGGCGAACATGTTCGCGAGCATCTCCGCGGGCATCAACGCGCTCTACGGACCCCTCCACGGCGGCGCGAACGAGGCGGTCCTCGCGATGCTCGGCCGGATCCGCGACTCGGGCGAGGGCGTCCAGCGCTTCATCGACCGCGTGAAGCGCAAGGAGGACGGGGTCAAGCTCATGGGCTTCGGCCACCGCGTCTACAAGAACTACGATCCGCGCGCGAAGCTCGTCAAGGAGTCGGCCGACGAGGTGCTCGCCGATCTCGGCATCAACGACCCGCTGCTCGACATCGCGAAGGAGCTCGAGCAGGCGGCGCTGACCGACGACTACTTCATCGAGCGCAAGCTCTACCCGAACGTCGACTTCTACACGGGCGTCATCTACAAGGCGATGGGCTTCCCGACCCGGATGTTCACGGTGCTGTTCGCGATCGGCCGGCTGCCCGGCTGGGTCGCCCACTGGCGCGAGGCGATCAACGACCCGCAGACGAAGATCGGCCGCCCCCAGCAGCTCTACACGGGCTACGACGCCCGCCCCTGGCCCGCCGGCCGCTAGAACGCGATGCGGCCGCTCGCGATCGTGCTCACCGCTTCGGCGGGTCTCGCGCTCGCGGGATGCGCGGGAACCGCTCCCATAGCCGCGCCGGATCCTGCTCCCGAATCGGCCGAGCCGACGGCGTCGTCCGCCGCGGAGCTCACGATGACCGAGTTCTGCTCCGGCGTGGGCAGGATCGTGAGTGCCGTGTGGAACGCCGACATCGGCTACCTCGACTACGGCGTCACGGCAGAGGGCTGGTCGGAGCGCATGGTGAGCGCGCTCGGTCACGCGCAGCGGCTCGTCACGGCGACCTCGGGTGATCAGCGAGCGGCGGGGCAACGACTGCTGGATGCGGTGTCGGCGGCGAGCGCCCCACCGCAGGATGCGGGCAATCCGGAGAACATCGGGGCCGTGATGCCGATCCTCCGGCAGATCAACGGCGGTGTCGGCGGCTGCGTCGACAACGGCACCGAGGTGGCGATCCTCGCCGAGTGGGGCGGCTAGGGGCAGAACGCGATGCGGCGCCCGCGCCGGGTTCAGAGCTGGGCGAGTGCGGCCCTTGCCGCGTTCCAACCGCCCATGCCGTGCGCCCCGCCGCCGGGAAGGGTCGACGCCGAGCAGAGGTAGATGCCGGGGATCGGCGTCGCCCACGGCGTGCGGGAGATCCGCGGCCGTGCCAGCAGCTGTCGCCAGTCCATCGAGCCGCCGCCGATGTCGCCCCCGACGAGGTTCGCATCCCACGCCTCGAGGGCGGCCGCGCCCATCGCATGGCGGGCGAGCACGCGGTCGCGGAAGCCTGGCGCGAACGCCTCGATGCGCGACTCGACGAGCTCCGTCGCGTCGCCGTCCCAGCCGTTCGGCACGTGGAGGTAAGCCCACAGGGTGTGCTTGCCGGCGGGCGCGCGCGACGGATCCGCGACCGATGGCTGGACGAGCAGGATGAACGGCTCCGCGCTGACCGATCCCCGGGCGACGTCGAGCTCCGAGGCGACGACGTTCGCCGACGATCCACCGAGGTGCACCGTCCCGACGCTCGCGAGCGAGGGATCCGCCCATGGCACCGCGGCGTCGAGCGCCCAATCGAGCTTGAAGACGCCGGGTGCGTCGCGCCAGCGACCGAGTCGGCGGGCGTAGCCGGGTGGCAGTCGGTCGCCCGCGATCGAGCGCAACTGCCGCGGCCCGACGTCGAGGAGCGTCGCGCGTGCCGTCGGCAGCTCGGCGAGCGAACGCACCCGATGGCCCGTCCGCACTTCGCCGCCGAGCGCCTCGAGGCGCGCGACGAGCGCGTCGGCGATCGACTGCGAGCCGCCGACCGCGACCGGCCAGCCGACCCCGTGGGCGAGCGCGCCGAGCACGATCGCGAATCCGCTCGTCACGAGCGCGCCGAGGGGCAGCGTCGCGTGGGCCGCGAGACCCGCCAGGAGCGCCCGGGCCGGCTCCTCGCGGAAGGCGCTTCCCATCGCCCAGGTCGCAGGCCATGCGCCATGCAGTCCGAGCCGCAGCAGGGCCGCGGTCGAGTGCGGCGGGAACGCGGTCGGGTCGAGCGCCGACGCGACGAGTCCCTCCCATCGCGCGCCCATGACGTGCTGCCACCGCCGACCGTCACAGCCGAGTGCGGCCGCCGTCTCCGCGGTAGACCGGTGCAGCAGCACGGATCGCCCGGGCTCGAGCGCGTGGCCGAGCGGGATCTCCGGGTGCGCGAACGCGAGCCCCTCCCGCTCGAGACCGAGCGCGCGGAACGCGGGGGAGGCGAGGGCGAGGGCATGGATGGTCGCCCCGATGTCGTGCCGGAAGCCCGGCAGCGTGAGCTCCTCGGTGCGCAGACCGCCGCCGGGCCGCTCGGCGGCCTCGAGCACGACGACGCGCAATCCCGCCTCGGCGAGCGCGACCGCCCCGACGAGCCCGTTCGGCCCGGAGCCGACCACGACCGCGTCGACGTCCGTCACGGCGCCGACCGCTCAGCCGTGGAGCGCATCCCCGCCCGCGTCAGGCATGGAGCGCTCAGGCATGGAGGGCACTGTTGAGGGCGATGCCCTCGCCCGTCCGCGGCAGCGCCTCGACCGCGCCGGTGAGCGAGTTCCTCCGGTACAGCACGCCGCTCGCGCCGGAGAGCTCGGCCGCCTTGATCTCGCGTCGCTCGTCGCCCTCGATGAGGACGATCTTCGTGCCGGCCGTGACGTAGAGGCCGGCCTCGACGACGCAGTCGTCGCCGATCGAGATGCCGATGCCGGAGTTCGCGCCGAGCAGCGAGCGCCGGCCGATCGAGATGCGATGCGTGCCGCCGCCCGACAGCGTGCCCATGATCGACGCGCCGCCGCCGATGTCGGAGCCGTCGCCGACGACGACGCCCTGCGAGATGCGCCCCTCGACCATCGAGGCGCCGAGCGTCCCTGCGTTCCAGTTCACGAAGCCCTCGTGCATGACGGTCGTGCCGGGCGCGAGATGCGCGCCGAGCCGGATCCGCGCGGTGTCGGCGATGCGCACGCGCTCGGGGATGACGTAGTCGGTCAGCCGGGGGAACTTGTCGAGGCTGTGCGTCGAGATCCCCGCTCGCTGCAGCTCGGCGCGACGAGCCGTCGCGACGGCCGGGAGCACGGGACCGGCGTTCGTCCAGGCGACGACGGGCAGGAGGCCGAACACGCCGTCGAGGTTGAGCGCGTTCGGCTCGACGAGCAGGTGACTCAGCAGGTGGAGGCGCAGGTAGACGTCCGGGACGGAGACGGGGGCGGCGTCGAGGTCGTCGATGACGACGGTCTGGAACGCGATCGAGACGCCGCGTCGGGGATCGTCGCCCTCCTGGCTCGCGAACTCGGCCGGTGCGATGAGCGGGTCGACGCCCGCGGGCAGTGGACCGAGCCGCGGCTCGGGGAACCATGCGTCGAGCACGGTCCCGTCATCCGCCGTCGTGACGAGTGCGTAACCCCAGGCCGTCCGATCGCTCACAGGTCCAGCGTATCCGCGTCGGTAGGCTGACCGGGTGGCCGCGCTCGACCTGGGATCCGACGTCGTCGACCTCGCGGCCGCGCTCTGCGACATCCCCTCGGAATCGGGTGCGGAGACCGAGCTCGCCGATGCGATCGAGACGGCGCTGCGGGCGCTGCCGCATCTGACGGTGGACCGCGACGGCGATGCGGTCGTCGCGCGGACCGAGACGGGTCGCGAGCGCCGCGTCGCGATCGCCGGGCACATCGACACCGTGCCGATCAAGGACAACGTGCCGTCGCGGCGCGAGAGGCTCGCGGGCGTCGACACGCTCGTCGGCCGGGGCTCGGTCGACATGAAGGGTGGCGTCGCGGTGCAGCTCGCGCTCGCGGCCGCGCTCACGCGGCCCGCCGCGGACGTGACCTGGATCTTCTACGACCAGGAGGAGGTCGAGTCGGCGCGCAACGGCCTCGGCCGGCTCGCGCGCCATCGCCCCGACCTCCTGGAGGCGGACTTCGCGATCCTCGGCGAGCCGACGAACGCCGTCGTCGAGGGCGGCTGCAACGGCACGCTGCGCGTGACGCTGCGCTGGCATGGGGTGCGCGCGCACTCGGCGAGGCCGTGGGCCGGGGAGAACGCGATCCATGCGGCCGCACCGGCGCTCTCGGCGCTCGCGGCCTGGGTCCCCGAGGACGTCGAGGTGGACGGACTCGTCTATCGCGAGTCGCTCAACGCCGTGGGGATCGCGGGCGGTGTCGCGGGGAACGTCATCCCCGACCTCGCCGAGATCACGGTGAACTACCGCTTCGCCCCGAGCCGCTCGGGGGACGAGGCCGTCGCGCGGGTCCGCGCGCTCTTCCCCGACGCCGAGCTCGTCGTCGACGACCTCGCCGAGGGCGCCAGGCCGGGGCTCGACGCCCCGATCGCGCGCGAGTTCCTCGCGGCCGTCGGCGGCGCCGCGCTCCCGAAGTACGGCTGGACCGACGTCGCCCGGTTCAGCGCGCTCGGCATCCCCGCCGTCAACTACGGGCCCGGCGATCCCTCCCGGGCGCACACCGACGACGAGGCCGTCGCGGTCGACCAGATCCGGGCGTGCGAGCGCGGATTGCGGGCGTGGTTGGCCTCTTGAGGAGGTGGTGGGTCCAGGTCCTCCTGGTCTTCATCGCCTCCCGCGTCGTCTCGACGGCGATCCTGCTGATCTATGCCGCGAACCAGGTCGCGAGTCCCTGGTCGGGCGCGCACCCCGACCTCATCGCGTTCTCGTCGTTCTGGGACGCCGAGTGGTATCTGCGGATCGTCGCGTACGGCTACCCGGCGGAGCTCCCACTCGACGACGCGGGTCACGTCGCGGAGAACGCCTGGGCGTTCATGCCCGCGTATCCGTATCTGGTCGCCTCGATCTCCTGGCTCGTCGCGGTGCCGTTCCGGCTCGTCGCGGTCGTCGTCTCGTTCCTCTTCGCGGGCGCTGCGGCGTTCGTCTACTACCGGCTGTTCCTGGAGTGGCTGCCGCACCGGGGCGCGCTCGCGGCGGTCGCCCTCATGCTCTTCAATCCGGTCTCGCCGATCCTGCAGGTGGGGTACGCGGAGTCGATGCACTTCTTCCTGCTCGGCCTGGCGCTCCTGCTGCTCGTGCGGAGGCGATACGTCGCGCTGCTCCCGGTGATCGTCCTCATGTCGTTCACCCGGCCGACGGGGCTCGCCTTCGCGCTCGCGCTCGCCGGGCACTTCGTCGTGCGCTGGTGGCAGCACCGGAAGCGGGCCGATCCGTTCCCGCGTCGCGATGTCGTCGCGGTGATCGCCGCCGGCATCGTCAGCGCCATCTGTGGGCTCGCCTGGCCCGCGATCGTCGGGCTCGTGACGGGGCGGGCGGATGGGTACCTCGCGACCGAGTTCGCCTGGCGACGCGGCTACATCGGCGACGACGCGTTCCTGCCGTTCGCCCCCTGGATCCAGGGCGCCGAATGGTGGACCGAGTGGTGGGGCTGGCCGGCCTGGTCCGGTGTCATCGGCCTGATCGTCGTCCTCGGCCTGCTGGTCGCCGCCCTCTGCTCGCCGTGGATGCGCCGGCTCGGCGTCGACCTGCGGATCTGGATCGCGGCGTGGCTCGTCTACCTGCTCGCGGTGTTCTTCCCGCAGTCGAGCACCTGGCGCCTGCTGCTGCCCGCCTCGCCCGCGCTGGCGGCGCTCGCCGTCCCGCGTTCCCGGTGGATCGTGCCCGTCGCGATCGGGCTCGGCATCATCGGCCAGTGGTTCTGGGTCGGCGGCATGTGGGCCTGGGTGGAGGGCGACTGGACTCCACCGTGATCCGCCGCGTTACGGCTCGATTTCGCTCGCGTCGGTGGCATGCGGGATAATGGATCGCACCGCTAGCGAAAGGGGTGCCGATGGCCGCGATGAAGCCCAGGACCGGAGACGGACCGATGGAGGCCGTCAAGGAAGGTCGCCTGATCATCGTGCGCGTCCCACTCGAGGGCGGCGGTCGGCTGGTCGTGTCGGTCAACGACGCGGAGGCCAAGGAGCTCTACGGCGTGCTCGGCGCGGTGGTGCAGGCGTAGGCGCCTGCCAGGTGCCCGCTACGCGCCGCGTTTGGTGATGAGCAGCAGCCCGTCGCCGATCGGCACGAGTGCGCTCACGACGTCCTCAGCGGCGTTCACGACCTCGGTGAGGTCACGGAACGCCTGAGTGAGATCGTCCCGCAGCACGGGATTCGCGACCCTCCCGTTGAAGAGCGCCCGCGGGACGATGACGGTCCCGCCGCTGCGGGTGATCCGCAGCGCGTGCTCGACGTACTCGAGGACGGACGCCGCATCGGCGTCGACGAGGCACAAGTCGTAGCTGCCGTCGT
The DNA here is from genome assembly GCA_035556395.1 of Microbacteriaceae bacterium. Lineage (GTDB taxonomy): Bacteria > Actinomycetota > Actinomycetes > Actinomycetales > Microbacteriaceae > 73-13. The sequence continues at coordinate 1,083 of DATMFB010000020.1, read as the reverse complement.
TGATCCGGGGGAGCACCTCGGACGCCCGGCCGGCGATGAGCCTCGTCCGGGCGGCGGGGACGCCGGCCGTGACGAGCGCCTCGCGCGCGATCTGCTGGTGCTCGACCTCGACGTCGATCGAGGTCAGCGTCGCCTCGGGAGCACCGGTGAGGAGCCAGAGGGCGCTGACGCCGAGACCGGTGCCGATCTCGATGATGTGCTTGGCCCCCGTCGAAGCCGCGATCTGCGCGATGAGCGCACCGGTCGCCGGGGAGACGGGCGCGAGGCCCATCTCGAGCGAGTCCCGACGGGCCTTCGCGATCTCGGGTCGCTCGACGACGCGGTCCTCGACGTACCGCTGGTCCTCGCTCGTGCCCGCCATCGCACCTCCTCGCCCCGAGTGTACGGGGACGGGTCCGGACGTCCGGCTATCCTGGCCGGGTGTCGTTCGGCCTGACCTTCGACAAGCTGCTGCTCATCGCGGTGCTTGCGCTGCTGCTCATCGGGCCCGACCGGATTCCGCAGTACGCGCGGCGGCTCGGCGAGTGGGCCCGGCGCGCGCGCGACTATCTCGGCGGCGCCCGCGAGCGGATGCGCGAGGAGATGGGCCCGGAGTTCGACGACATCGACTGGAAGCAGCTCGATCCGAGGCGCTACGACCCGCGGCGGATCATCCGCGAGGCGCTCACCGAGCAGGCGCCGCAGGCCTCGGCCCGCGAGTCCGCCTACGCCCAGCGCCAGCGGCGCCTGCGCGAGCAGCGCGAGGCGGCGTCCACGGACGCCGAGGCCCCCTTCGACCCCGAGGCCACCTAGCCGCCGCGAGGTCGCGTTCTCACCCCCGGGTGCCCGGCCTGCTCGGCCTGGACGCGCGATCCCTCCCGGCGCAGGGCGTCGACGACGAGTCGCACGCTCTGGCGCTCCGCGCGATCCGGGCGCATGAGCGCGCTGATGATGCGCGTCGCGCGTACCCCCTTGAGCGGTCGCATGACGATCCCGGTGCCGCGGGTCGAGGTCGTGAAGCGGGGGAGGATCGCGATGCCGAGACCGGCCGCGACCATCGCCTCGACGATGCCGTTGTCCTGGAAGCGCTGCACGATGTGCGCG
>DATMFB010000019.1:0-5220 GCA_035556395.1 Microbacteriaceae bacterium | reverse complement strand
GCCCGACCTCGCGAGCTTCGGCCAGAAGGACGCGCAGCAGCTCTGGCTCGTCGAGCGGATGGCGCGCGACCTCGACATCCCCGTCCGCATCCTGGAGATCCCGACGGTGCGCGAGGCCGACGGCCTCGCGATGTCGAGTCGCAACCGCTACCTGTCCCCGGCAGAACGCGATGCCGCGCTCGCCCTGTCCCGCGCGCTCGCGGCGGCCGAGTCGGAGGCCGACGCCGGCATCGACGCCGTGCTCATCGCCGCGCAGGCCGTCCTCGCCGAGGCGCGGGGCGTCGAGGTCGACTATTTCGCGGTCGTCGACGCCACGACGTTCTCCCCGGTGCCCGATGGCTTCCGCGGCCAGGTCATCGCGATCGTCGCGGCCCGCGTCGGCTCGACCCGCCTCATCGACAACGCGCGCTTCCGCCTCGGCTGACGTTCGACGCATCCGCTGACGGCGGAACGTCGGCAAATGTGCCGAGCGTCAGCGGATCCGCCGCTGGGGAGCCCGCTACGCAGCCGGCGCCGGCTGCGGCGCGCGCGGGCGGCGGATCGAGAGGGACAGCACCGCGGCGACCGCGCAGAGGCCGGCCGCGGAGAACCACGCGAGCGTGTACTCGCCGGTCGTGTCACGGACGACGCCGGCGAGCGTCGCCGCCACCGCGGCGCCGAGCTGGTGCGCCGCGAAGACCCAGCCGAACACGATCGGACCGCGGGCCCCGAAGTACTTGCGGCAGAGTGCGACCGTCGGCGGCACGGTCGCGACCCAGTCCAGCCCGTAGATGACGATGAACGCGATCATCGGCGGCTGCACCGTCGCCTCGAGCAGCATCGGCAGCACGGCGAGCCCGATCCCGCGTCCCGCGTAGTAGACGCCGAGCAGGATCCGCGGGTCGACCCGGTCGGTCAGCCAGCCCGACGCGATGGTCCCGACGATGTCGAAGAGCCCGATGACCGCGAGCAGCCCCGCGGCGGTCGTCTCGGCCATGCCGTGGTCGTGCGCGCTCGGGATGAAGTGCACGCCGACGAGACCGTTCGTCGAGGCGCCGCAGATGAAGAAGCCGATCGCGAGCGCCCAGAACGGCCATCGCCGCGACGCGTCGCGAAGCGCGACGACGGCGTTCCGCGCCGGGTTCCCGGGCGAGGTCACCGGTTCGACCCAGTCCGTGGGGGCGCCGTACGGCGTCACCCCGAGCTGCGACGGCTTGTCGCGCAGGATGCCGAAGGCGAACGGCACGACGGCGAGCGCGGCCGCCGCGCAGGTGAGCGTCGCCCACCGCCAGCCGTTCGTCTCGGCGAGCCCCGCGACGATCGGCAGGAACACGAGCTGCCCGGTCGCTCCGCCGGCCGTGAGGATGCCCACGACGAGCCCGCGGCTGCGCACGAACCACGCATCGGCGATCGTCGCGGCGAAGACGAGCGCCATCGAACCGGTGCCGATGCCGATCAGGAATCCCCACGTCAGGATGAGCACCCACGGCTCGGTCGCGAGCGTCGAGAGGCCGGCGCCCGCCGCGACGAGGAGGAGCCCGATCGTCGTGACGATCCGGATGCCGAAGCGCTGCATGAGGGCGGCGGCGAAGGGCGCCATCAGGCCGTAGAGGAGCAGGTTGATCGTGATCGAGACCGAGATCTCGGAGGTCGACCAGCCGAACTCGCGCTGCAGCGGCGTGATCAGCGCGCTCGGCGCCGCACGGAATCCGGCGGCGGCGACGAGGGCGACGAACGCGATCGCCGCGATGATCCAGGCGGGATGGACTCCGCGGCGAGGCTGCACAGTCCAGGCTAACCGCGCCGCGGATAGGCTTGATTCCCGTGACCGACGAGAACCAGGCCCCCGAGCCGACCGCTGAGGAGATCGCCGACGAGGCGATCGCCGAGGCGCACGGGGTCGAAGGGCCCAGTGTCGAGGAGCAGATGGGCGTCCGCCTCGGCAAGCGCGAGCGGCTCATCGAGCGGGGCATCGACCCGTATCCGGTCTCGCTGCCGATCACGACGACGATCGGCGCGGTCCGCGCGGCGCACCCCGACCTCGCCGCGGACACCCAGACGGGCGAGCTCGTCGGCGTCGCGGGGCGCGTGGTGTTCCAGCGCGACACCGGGAAGCTGTCGTTCGTCTCCCTCCAGGCCGGCGACGGCCAGCGCATCCAGGCGATGCTCTCCGCCGCGGTCGTCGGCGAGGCGGCGCTCGACGACTTCAAGGCCGTCGTCGACCTCGGCGACCACCTCTTCGTCCACGGCGAGGTGATCTCGAGTCGTCGCGGCGAGCTGTCGATCATGGTCGACGAATGGCGTCTCGCGGCGAAGGCCGTGCGACCCCTGCCGAACATGTACAAGGAGCTCTCCGAGGAGTCTCGGGTGCGCTCGCGCTACCTCGACCTCATCGTCCGCGAGCAGGCGCGCGAGACCGTGCGCTCCCGCGCGATCGTCAACGCGTCGCTGAGGCAGACCTTCACCGACAACGGCTATCTCGAGGTCGAGACGCCCATGCTGCAGGTCATGCACGGCGGGGCGAGCGCCCGGCCGTTCGTGACGCAGTCGAACGCCTTCGACACCGAGCTGTACCTGCGGATCGCTCCGGAGCTGTACCTCAAGCGCGCGGTCGTCGGCGGGCTCGAGCGCGTCTTCGAGATCAACCGGAACTTCCGCAACGAGGGCGCCGACTCCACCCACAGCCCGGAGTTCGTCATGATCGAGGCGTACGAGGCGTACGCCGACTACAACCGGATGGCCGACCTGACCCAGGAGCTCGTGCAGAACGCGGCGCTCGCCGTCGCGGGGTCGCTCGAGGTCACGTGGTCCGACGGCACGGTCTACGACCTCGGCGGGCAGTGGGAGCGGATCCCGATGTACGCGTCGCTCTCGGAGGCGAGCGGGCGGACGGTCACGCCGGAGACGCCGTTCGAGGAGCTCGAGGCCTGGGCCGAGGAGCTCGGCATCGACGTCAAGCACCCGATTCACGGCAAGTACGTCGAGGAGCTGTGGGAGCACTTCGTCAAGCCGGAGCTCACCCGCCCGACGTTCGTCACCGACTTCCCGGTCGACACGTCGCCGCTCGTCCGCGCGCACCGGTCCACGCCGGGCGTCGTCGAGAAGTGGGACCTCTACACGCGCGGCTTCGAGCTCGCGACGGGATACTCGGAGCTCATCGATCCGGTCGTCCAGCGCGAGCGCTTCGTCGAGCAGGCGCGGCTCGCCGGTCGTGGCGACGTCGAGGCGATGCGCCTCGACGAGGAGTTCCTCCGGGCCCTCGAGCACGGCATGCCCCCGACGGGCGGCATCGGCATCGGCCTCGACCGGCTGCTCATGGCGATCACCGGCCTCGGCATCCGCGAGACGATCCTCTTCCCGCTGGTCAAATGACCGGTCCCTGAGCGAGCGAAACGAGTCGAAGGGCATGGATCGTCGGACGTCGAGACTGGTCATGGGCATCGTGCTCGCGGCCCTCGTCATCGGCGTCGTCGTTTATTTCGTCGCGAGTCGCTGATCAGGTTGGTCCGATTGCAGGGCCCGTAGACTCGTCGCATGCCGCAGGAGTTCTGGGCGAATGCCATCTACTCGCTCATTCCGACGATCGTGCTCGGGCTCCTCTTCTGGATGATCCTGCGTGCCGTGCTGCGCGCCGATCGCACCGAGCGAGCGATCTCGGCCCGCATCGAGAACGAGGAGCGCGCGAAGGTCGGCCTCCCCCCGAGGAGCGAGTGATGACCGACGACTACCTCGCCGTCAACCGGCGCTACTGGGACTCGCGCGCGCCCGTCCATGCCGCCTCGCAGGACTTCGACCTCGCCCGGTTCACCGCCGACCCGGACGCGCTCAGCGACGTCGTCGCGTTCGACCGCCCCCGGCTCGGGGACGTGTCGGGACTCCGCGCCGTCCATCTGCAGTGCCACATCGGCACCGACACCGTGAGCCTCAGCCGGCTCGGCGCGGAGGTCACGGGACTCGACCTGTCGCCGACCTCGATCGCCGAGGCCCGGTCGCTCGCCGAGGCGAGCGGCGCGACGATCGAGTTCGTCGAGGCCGACACGTACTCGGCCGTCGAGGCGCTCGGCGCCGAGCGCTTCGACCTCGTCTACGCGAGCGTCGGCACGCTCATCTGGCTCCCCGATCTGCCGCGCTGGGCGAGCGTCGTCGCGGCGCTGCTCGTCCCGGGCGGGCGCCTGTTCATCCGGGACACGCATCCGATGGTCGGTGCGTTCGAGGTCGTCAAGGGCCGCCCCGTGGTCACCCGCCCCTACTTCACGACGGACGAGCCGGTGATCCTGGAGGGCGGCGTCTACATCGAGACCGACGAGCCGCTCGAGCAGCTGACGACGCACGAGTGGACGCACGGTCTGGGGGACACGGTCAACGCCCTGATCGGCGCGGGCCTCGTGATCACCTCGCTCGAGGAGCACGACTCCGCGCCCTACGAGGCGCTCGAGGGCCTGATGGAGCCGAATCCCGACTGGCCGGGCGAGTTCCGCGTCGCGGAGCTCCCCGAGGCCTGGGCGCTCTCGTTCACGCTGCAGGCCGTCAAGCCCTGACGATCGAGTCGGCTCAGATCGCCTGCAGGACGATCGTGAGGAACGTGGCGCCGCCGGCGAGCACGAGCAGCGAGATCACGGTCAGCCAGACGATCCACTTGCGGCCCCGCAACCGTCCGAGGAATCCGACCGGTCCGTCTTCGTCTGTCACGGCCTCGACTCTAGCTGGCGGTGCAACGCCCGTGCGCCCATGGCGAACACCGGCACATCACCCGGTGCACCGGCGTTAGCCTCGATGAACGCAGTCCACCCGCGACTGCGCGCTGAGGAGTTTTCAGATGTTCGAGCGTTTCACCGACCGAGCCCGTCGTGTCGTCGTCCTGGCCCAGGAAGAGGCCAAGATGCTCAACCACAACTACATCGGGACGGAGCACATCCTCCTCGGCCTCATCCACGAGGGCGAGGGCGTCGCCGCGAAGGCGCTCGAGTCCCTCGGCATCTCGCTCGACGCCGTGCGCGAGCAGGTGCAGGACATCATCGGCCAGGGGCAGCAGCAGCCGACCGGCCACATCCCCTTCACGCCGCGGGCGAAGAAGGTCCTCGAGCTGTCGCTTCGCGAGGCGCTGCAGCTCGGCCACAACTACATCGGCACCGAGCACATCCTCCTCGGCCTCATCCGCGAGGGCGAGGGCGTCGCCGCCCAGGTGCTCATCAAGCTCGGCGCCGACCTCAACAAGGTCCGCCAGCAGGTCATCCAGCTGCT
>DATMFB010000018.1:0-27570 GCA_035556395.1 Microbacteriaceae bacterium | reverse complement strand
GGCCGGCGAGGTCTACCACGACACGCTCACCCTCCTCGCGGCGGACCAGCACGGCCTCATCCACCTCGACCCCGACGGCCCGCTCCCCATGGCGGTCCACGGTGCCGGGCTGGTCGACATCGACCAGGACTTCGCGACCGCGCTGCTCGGGCTCGCGGGCGACGGCAAGGACATCCCGTTCGTCGCGACCGAGGTGCGCTTCTGGGGCAACAGTGGCGCGATCCACGAGGCGGGCGCGAACAAGAAGAACTCGATCGGCGGCGCTCGCCAGCCCTACCACCTGCTCACGATCGCGACGCCGGTCGAGGAGCTCTTCGCCGAGGCGTTCCCGACGGCTCGCGACACGCTCTACCCCGCGCTCGAGCGGTGGATCGGCGCGGAGACGAACTACAACTGGGCCGGCTCCCCCGACGACGAGCTCTGGAAGAAGCTGTGGTCGCCCGAGGTCGCGAAGCGGCTCGCCGCGGTGCGGGAGAAGTACGACCCGAAGCACCTCTTCACCACCGGGCACTGATGACGAGCATCGCAGGGAAGGTCGCCGTCGTCACGGGCGGTGCCTCGGGCATCGGCCGCGGCATCGCCGAGGCACTGCTCGAGCGTGGTGCGACGGTCGTCATCGCGGACATCCAGCAGGATGCCCTCGATGCCGCGGTGGACGCCCTTCGACTCGCTCCGCTCGCTCAGGGAGCGACTAACCGGTCCCTGAGCGAGGGCGAAGCCCGAGTCGAAGGGCGAGTCGTCGACGTATCGAAGGCCGAGTCGGTCGAGGCGCTCAAGGACTTCGTCCTCGAGCGCTTCGGCCGGGTCGACATCGTCTGCCTCAACGCCGGCGTCGGCCCGTCCGGCCTCATCAAGGACCTCACGCTCGGGGATTGGGAGTGGATCCTCGGCGTCAACCTCTGGGGCGTCATCCACGGGGTCCACGCATTTCTCCCGGTCCTGGAGGCGAACCCGGACGGCGGCCACATCGAGATCACCGGGTCGAACGCCGGCTTCATCGCGCAGCCGACGATCGGCTCGTACTCGGTGACGAAGTTCGGCGTGCTCGGCCTGGCCGAGGTGCTCTCCGACGAGCTCGCGGAGTCCGGCTCGAAGGTGCGCGTCACCTACCTCGCGCCCGGGATGGTGCGGACGAACATCGGCACGTCGTCGCGCAACCGGCCGTCCGGGCTCGAGGGCGCGCTCCACGACGCGGACATCTCGAAGGTCATCAACCAGGACGTCCGCTGGATCAACCCGATCACCGCGGGGCGCATCGTCGCGCGCGCGATCGAGCACGACGACCTGTACGCGCCGACCCACCCCGACATCGTCGGCCCGATCCGCGAGCGCCACGCCCGCATCGTCGCCGCGCACGAGAAGTACCCGATCATGTCGGACGAGGACCGTCCGCATCAGGATGAGGAGCACAGCGAATGACCGAGATCGCAGGAAAGGTCGCGGTCGTCACGGGCGGTGCCTCGGGCATCGGCCGCGGCATCGCCGAGGCGCTCATCGAGGAAGGCGCGACAGTCGTCATCGCGGACATCGAGCAGGGCGCGCTCGACCGGACGGCCGCCGAGATCGGCGCGACCGGCGTTCTCGTGGACGTCACGAAGATCGAGTCGGTCGAGGCGCTGCGCGACGCGGTCCTCGCCCAGTTCGGCCGGGTCGACATCGTCGTCAACAACGCCGGGGTCGGGCCCTTCGCGCGCATGAAGGATCTCACCCTCAAGGACTGGGAGTGGGTGCTCTCGGTCAACCTGTGGGGCGTCATCCACGGTGTCACGGCGTTCCTGCCGGCCCTGGAGGCGAACCCCGACGGCGGGCACATCCTCAACACCGGCTCGGTCGCATCGTTCAACGCGGCGCCGAACGGCGGGATCTACAACGCCTCCAAGTATGCGGTCGCCGCGATCACCGAGACGCTCGCGCTCGAGCTCGAGGAGGACGGCTCGAAGGTGCACGTGACGCTCCTCGCGCCCGGCACCGTCTCGACGAACATCGGGACGTCCTCGCGCAACCGGCCGGCCGGGCTCGAGGGTGGCCTCGAGGACGTCGACATCGAGCAGGGCTTCGCGAAGGACATGCGGTTCATCCGCCCGCTCACCGCGGGGCGGATCGCGGTCCGTGCGATCAAGCACGACGACCTGTACGCGGCGACGCATCCCGACTGGTGGCCCATCGTCGAGGCGCGCCAGGCGAAGGTCAAGGAGGGCTGGCTCAAGTACCCCGTCCTGGAGGACTCATGACCATTCGCGGGAGGGCCGGCGTACTGCGGACCATCAACGAGCCGTTCTCGATCGAAGAGGTCGAGTGGAAGACGGACGACCCGAAGCGGGTCATCGTCAAGACGCACGCCTCGCCGTTCTGCTCGACCGACGTGAAGAACTGGAAGGGCCAGCTCTACAAGATCCCGCCGACGATCCTCGGCCACGCCTCGATCGGTGAGATCGTCTGGATGGGCGCCGACGTCGAGGGCTTCAAGATCGGCCAGCGGGTCTCCGTGCCGGGGACGCCGGAGTGCGGTCACTGCTACTACTGCTCGATCGGCGAGGTCTGGCAGTGCGGCGAACTCTTCGACCTCGGTGGCATCTACCCGGACATCGCGGTCGGCGATGACGGCGCCGAGATCTCCTGCGCGGGCTGCGTCGGCGGATACGCCGAGTTCATGTCGATCTCGATGAACCAGATCTTCCCGATCGAGTCGGACCTCGACTCGGTGACGCTCTCGATGCTCGGCTGCGGGATCACCGCCGGCGTCGGCTCGATCTTCAACGTCGCTCAGGTCAAGCCGGGCGAGTCGGTCGCGATCGTCGGGGCGGGGCACCTCGGCCTCTGGGCGGTTCAGGCCGCGCGGCTGGCGGGCGCGTCGCAGATCATCGTCGTCGAGTGGCACGAGGGTCGGGCGAAGCTCGCCGAGGGCTTCGGCGCCGACGCGATCATCACCCCCGGGCGCGACTACGAGCTCGCCGACGAGGCGGTCGCCGAGGTCAAGCGGTTGACGGGCGGTCGTGGTGTCGACGTCTCTCTCGAGGCGGCGGGCCCGACGGCGGCGCAGCGCCTCGCGCTGCTGGCCTCACGCCGTGCGGCGAGGGTCGTCTACACCGGCTTCGAGATCGGCGGCGCGCAGCTGACGATCCCGCAGGTCGAGACGGCGCTGCAGTCGCGTCAGATCCGCTCCTCGCAGAACGGCCAGGTCCACATGCGCTCGGACCTCCAGCGCTACACGGAGATGATCGAGCGCGGACTGCTCTCGGCCGAGCGCCTCGTCACGCGCACCTACGACGTCGCCGAGCTCGACCTCGCCCGGGACCGCTCGGGCGCGTTCGACGACGTGTGCGGCATCATCGCGTTCGATCACTGACCTCGGTTCGAGGGCCGAAGGGACTCCGTGATGAAGGACTTCGAGGGACAGGTCGCGCTCGTCACCGGCGGCGGGTCCGGGATCGGTGCCGCGACGGCGATGCATCTCGCGCAGCGGGGAGCCGGGGTCGTCGTCAGCGACATCCGGCTCGAGGCGGCGGAGGACGTGGTCGCCTCGATCGTCGCCGCCGGCGGCGACGCCCGCGCATTCCGCCAGGACGTCTCCGTGCTCGAGGAGGCCGAGGCTGCGGTGCGCTTCGCGCTCGAGGCCTTCGGCGGGCTCGACGTCGCGGTCAACAACGCCGGGATCACGGGCGAGTTCGGCCCCATCACGGAGAGCGATCCGGCGATCTGGCGGCAGGTCATCGAGGTCAACCTCATCGGCGTGTACTACGCGCTGCGCAGCCAGCTCCGTCACATGATCCCGCAGGGCAGCGGGTCGATCGTCGTCACCGGCTCGATCACCTCGGTCAACGGTCAGGCGTACACGGCCGCATACAACTCGAGCAAGCACGCGCTCGCCGGCCTGACGAAGACCGCGGCGCTCGAAGCCGGTGACTCGGGGGTGCGGGTCAACGCGGTCGCGCCCGGCTATGTGCGCACGCCGCTGCTCGACCACCTCGAGGACGCGGCCTGGGCGGAGATCGCCGGGCTCCACCCGATCGGTCGTGTCGCGCAGCCGGAGGAGATCGCGGAGGTCATCGCGTTCCTCGCCTCGTCGCGCGCCTCGTTTGTGACCGGCGCCGTCGTCCTCGCCGACGGAGGGTTCTCGGCGCGCTGAGCGTCGGCTACGGGTGCGGCTGCCGGGAGTCGAGGGGGAGCTCGGGAGCGGTGCCCGCCGGGACCACGCCCTCGCGCATGGCGCGGCGACCGCTCGGCAGCAGCATGGCGATGCCCATCACGATGAACGTCGCGATGCCGGCCGCGATGAGCAGCGACTCGATCGACACGACGTCCGCGAACGGGCCGAAGAGCGCCATGCCGAGCGGCATCGCAAGCGACATGACGACGCCGACGAGGCCGAACACCCGACCGAGGTACTCGGGGTCGGCCTTGAGCTGGAAGAGCGTCGTCAGCGGCGTCTGCATGATCGGGATCGCGAGCCCGCAGAGCAGCATGAACGCGATGAAGACCCAGATGTTGGGGCTGAGCCCGAGCCCGATGTTGATCGCGCCGAAGACGACCGCGATCGTCGCCACCACGACGACGAGTCGCCGCAGCTTCGGCGCGAACGCCGCGATGATGGCGCTGCCGGCGAGCATCCCGACGCTGAAGGCGATCTCGTTCGCGGTGAGCATCCACACCTCCTCGCCGAAGCTGCGGGCGATCATCAGCGGCGTCAGGAACGACGGCGCCGCGCCGAGCAGCATGACGACCGCGAGGACGCCGAGCGCCCAGCGGATGAGCGGGTGGGTGAACGTGTACCGGAGCCCGTCGCGCAGATCGCCGAAGTAGCTGCGTCCCTCGCCGGACCGAACCGTCGCGACGGGGATGAGCAGCAGGAAGCCGATGCCGATCGCCGCGGTCACCGCGTCGATGAAGAACGCCGGCACGATGCCCCACGTCGCGTAGATGGCCGCGGCGACGGCCGGCGCGAGGATCATCATGCCGGCCATGAGCCCCTGGAAGATCCCGTTGATCCGCAGCAGCTGCTCGGCCGGGACGAGCTGCGGCAGCAGCGCGGAGGCGGCCGGCCGCTGGATGCCCGCGAAGAACGAGCGGATGCCGGAGATGAGCAGGATGATCCAGAGCTCCTGGTATCCGCCGAGCATGATGAACGCGAGCACGACCGTGACGATCGCGATCGTCCCGTCGGCCAGGATGATGAGTCGCTTGCGGTTGAGCCGGTCCGCCCAGACGCCGCCGAAGATCGACACGATCGCCTCGGGCAGCATCCCGATGAGGACGACGAGCGTCATGACGACGCCCGACTTCGTCTCGAGCGTCAGGTGCCACATGATCACGTAGAGCACGAGCATCGAGCCGAACATGGAGAAGATCTGCCCGGTGAGGAAGAGCACGACGTTCCGCTTCCAGCGGGTCGGCGGCGCGGTTTCGGCTTCGGTCATCTGCTCTCCCTTCTGCCGGCGCACCACCGTATCGCACGAGGGAATCGCGTTCTCGCACGCCCTTTGCCCCGGTGCACGCCCTTCAAACAGCGTGCACCGGGGCAAACCGGGTGTCAGAACGCGATCAGTCGCGGTAGCGGGCGGGCCAGACGCCGTGACGGCCCGGGGAGAGGATGCCCTTCGGGTCGACCGCGTCCTTGATGGCGGTCACGAACCGCTTGTAGGCATGGTCGCCGAAGGCGTACTGGTCGCTCGCGTCGTCCATGAAGTCCAGGTGCGCGCGGTACTCGCCGTAGCCGAGCGCCGACAGCGTGACGAGCAGATCCTTCGCGGTGGCGAACGCGGCGTGCACGCTCGCCTCGTCGTCCCGGTTCATGATCAGCGAGGACACGATGATCGCCGAGCGGTCGTTCGTCGGGAAGATCGCCGAGGTGTAGTTGCCGCCGGTCGCCGCGATCACCTTCTCCTTGATGATGTTGGACACCTTCTCGACCTCGGCCCCGACGAGCGGCACGACGGGGCTGAAGCCGATGTGCCCGACGAAGTCCGGCATCCGCTCCACCATCATCATCGTCGGGACGCCGCCGCCGATCTTGTCCATGAAGCCCGCGTCCTGCAGGTCGTCCCAGTTGTCGGCCGTGTAGGTCTTCCAGGTGTCGACGCGCGAGCCCTCGATCGCCGACCAGGCCTCGCGGATGCGGCGCTCGTGCACATCGAGCACCTCCGGCTCGCCCCACAGGTGCGTGCGCACGCCCCAGCGGCCGATGCCCGTCGCGTCGGCGAGCTCGTCGAGCCGCTCGTCCGACCAGGTGGCGTCGGCGGCGGGGAACTTGCCGAAGTGCTCGGGGAAGTGCACGCCCTGGAGGATGAGGTTCTCGAGCAGCGGTACGCCGCGGATCACGCCCTCCTGGCGGAGCTCACGCAGGATGTCGACCGCCTGTGCCATCTGATGGTCGCGGGGGACCATGAGATACATCGGGCGATACGCCTTCGGCCGCTTCATGAGCCAGACGCCCATCTTGACGACGATGCCGTAGTTGCCTTGCGTGAAGAGCGGCTGGATATCCGGGCCGAGGCCCCGCTTGTAGAGGTGGAAGGACGGGTTGCCGTCCATCGCGCCCATGCCGGTGCGCAGCAAGGAGCCGTCGGCGAGCACGATCTCCATGCCGGTCTGCGCCTGGAAGTCGGAGCCGAGCGGCAGGTATGTCATCCCGTTGTCGAGCGAGTTGCCGACGATCGAGCCCCAGCCGATGTCGGGGATCGAGAGCAGGTGCTGGTCGCCCTTGGCGTGCAGCACGTCGTAGAGGTCGAACCAACGGGCGCCGGGCTCGACGACGGCGTAGCCGAGCTCCTCGTTGTACTCCAGCACCCGGGTCATCTCGCGGAAGGAGATGAGGACGGAGCCGCGCACCCGCGGCGAGGGGCCGCCGTAGCCGTTGTTGCGGCCCTGGCTCGAGGCCCAGAGCGGGACCTCGTGGCGGTTCGCGATCCGCACGATCTCCTGCACCTGCTCGGTGGTGGCGGGGAAGAGCACGAGCGAGGAGTCGTAGGTGCGGTCCTCCTGGTACCAGTAGGGGTCGCGGTACTCGTCCCGCTCAGCGTCGGTCACGAGCGCGTGCTCGCGTCCGACGACCGCGACGAGCTCGTCGCGGACGGCCTCCGGCAGTTCGAACGCCGGAGCGTCGACGTAGGTCACTCGCGGATCCCGTTGAGCTTCGCGGCCGCCTCGTACTCCTCCTCGGTGACCTCGTCGAGCCAGGTCGTCCCGCCGAGCGTGATGGCCGTGTGGCCGCAGAGGGAGTCCTGGGTGCCGCCGTGCCAGTGGCGCTCGCCCGGCTCGATGTAGACGGTGTCGCCTTCCTTCATGAGGCGCGGGACGCCGTCGGCGCCGGCGACGTAGCCCTGGCCGACGAACACCTGGAGGAGCTGGCCCTGCTCGTGGAAGTGCCAGTAGGTGCGGCCGCCGGGGGTGAACGTGACGTTGTTCACCTTCACGTTCGGCAGATCGGTGATGACCGCGTCCTGCCAGACGACGCCGTTGAACGTGTTCGCTGCGGGGTTCGACGGTGCGCCGGAACGGCCGGAGACGATGCGCATGGGATGCCTCTTTCTTGAACGACTTCGTTCACGATTGTCAGACAAATACTAGTCGCACTCGCTGTCCGATTCCTGCGGACTCAGGCCAGATACTGCGGGACTCTGCGCATTCGCTTCAGCACGTCCGCGCCCGCCAATACCGTCCCAGTAACAGCGCCGCTGTTTGCTGTGCGACGGCCGAGACCGGTCGAGCGCGCGGATCGTTCGAGGAGGAACGCGATCGTGTCATTGCTGCGGGTGGAGCACCTGACGCGGCGATTCGGCGGCGTCCTCGCACTCGACGACCTGAGCTTCGACCTCGCCGAGGGCGAGAAGCTCGCCATCATCGGTCCGAACGGCGCCGGCAAGTCCACGCTGCTGCGCCTCGTCGCCGGCCAGGACCGCCCGAGCGCGGGCCGCATCCTGCTCGACGGGGTCGGCGAGGTCCAGGGACGCACCGCGCACCGGCTCGCACGCTCGGGTGTCGCGCTGGCGCGGCAGGTGCCGCGTCCGCTCGCGACGCTGACCGTCGCCGAGAACATCCAGGTCGGTCTGCCCGCGGGGCGGCCGAGAGATGCCCGTCCGGCGAAGGAGCGGCTCGCCGACATCCTCGCCTTGACCGGGCTCGACCGGGTCGCCGATCGCCCGGCCGGCGCCCTCCCGCTCCTCGACCTCAAACGACTCGAGGTCGCCAGGGCACTCGCCTCCCGGCCGCGACTGCTGCTCCTCGACGAGGTCAGCGCCGGTCTCAACGAGACCGACCTCGACGCGGCGATCGAGCTCATCGCCGCGATCCACCGGACCGGTACCTCGCTGCTCATCGTCGAGCACGTCCAGCGCGTCATCCACGAGCTCGCCGATCGGGTGCTCGTGCTCAACTGGGGAGCCCTGCTCACCGAGGGCACGCCGGCAGAGGTCACCGCCGACGAGGATGTGCGGCGGGTGTATCTCGGCGCCGGTCGCCCGGCTCGGGAGCTGGGGCGCGTCGATCCCGCGACGCGGGCGACGCGGTCGGCGGCCGAGGGCGGCGGACTCTCGCTGCGCGGCGTGACGGTGAACCGCGGCAGCCTCACGGCCGTGCGCGACCTCGATCTCGACATCGCGCCCGGCGAGACCGTCGCGGTCCTCGGGGCGAACGGCTCCGGGAAGTCCACCCTGACGCAGACGATCAGCGGTCTGCTGCGGGCACGCGAGGGCCGGATCACCTGGAGCGGCTCGGACATCACGCGCCGCGCCGCGCACGTGCGCGCTCGCGCCGGCATCGCGCACTGCCAGGAGGGCCGCAAGCTGTTCGCCGGTCTCACCGTCGCCGAGAACCTCCGGCTCGGGGCCTTCGGCGCCAGGCAGGGGGAGGTCGCGGCGCGGGAGGCGCAGGTGCACGAGATCTTCCCCGTCCTCGCGGAGCGCGCCGGCCAGATCGCGACGACGATGTCCGGCGGACAGCAGCAGATGCTCGCGATCGGCCGTGCGCTGATGAGCCGCCCGCGCCTGCTGCTCTGCGACGAGGTGACGCTCGGCCTCTCGCCGAAGGTCGCCGACGAGATCTACCTCGCCCTCGGCCGGATCGCGGACGAGGGCACCGCCCTGCTGCTCGTCGAACAGGACGCGGAGCGCTGCCTCGGCGCCGCGCGCCGCGCGTACGTGCTCGAGCGCGGCCGCGTGTTCTGGCAGGGCAAGGCCGACGACCTCGACGACGCGACCCTGGTCGCCGCGTACCTCGGGGCTGACCCAGGGCAGCACGTCTGACCCAGGTCGCGCCGGAGCGATCCGGTCGACCACACCAGAGAAACCGAAATCACGAACCAAGGAGCACAGATGCAGAAGTCAACGAAGATTCTCGCAGCGCTGGGCGTCACCGCGCTCGCGCTCGCGGGGTGCCAGGCCACGGATGGCGGCGGAGGCGGATCGACCGACGCGCCTTCCGCGGGCGACGCGATCAAGATCGGTGCGAGCCTCCCGCTCACCGGCGGCCTCGCGAGCTTCGGCCCGATCATCCAGGCCGGCTACCAGGCCGCGGTCGACGATGTGAACGCCGGCGGCGGCATCGTGCTCGACGGGGTCGCGCACCCGGTCGAGCTCGTCCTCCTCGACAACGAGACCGACCCGAACAAGGTCGCCGACCAGGCGCGCACCCTCGTGCTGAACGACGGCGTCGCGGGCCTGCTCGGTTCCGTCACCCCGGGGCTGACGATCCCGGCATCGAACGTCGCCGACCTCGAGGGCGTGCCGATGGTCAGCACGCTCACGCCGAACGGAGCGTGGGCCGGGGGCAACCCCGACGGCTGGCAGTACGCGTGGAACCTGTTCATGGACGAGCAGCAGTTCTCCGACATCGTCTACGCGACGGCCGACCTCGCCGACACCGACAAGAAGGTCGTGATCTTCGCCGACACGGAAGAGGACGGCGTCGCCACGGGCGGACTGTGGGAGGCCGAAGCGTCCGGTAAGGGCTACGAGATCGTCTACCGCGCCGACAACCCGGCCGGCACGACGGACTTCACGGCCGACATCAACGCGGCGAAGGCCGCCGGGGCGGACATCCTGCTCGCCATCCTGATCCCGCCGGACGCGTTCGCCCTGTGGGAGCAGATGAAGGCGCTCGACTACGTGCCGGACCTCGCGTTCTGCCTGAAGTGCAGCAGCTCGGCCGCGTTCCAGGCGGTGCTCGGCGAGACCGCGGAGGCGACGTCGAACGTCTACCTCGCGAACCCGTCGGACGCGCCCGAGTGGGCGGACCTCGTCGCGAAGGTCGTCGCCGAGTACGGCCAGAACGTCGATGCCAGCTCGGTCCTCGCCTCGTACACGGCCGCCCGGATCCTGCTCGACGCCATCGCGACGGCCGGCACGACGGACGGCGCGGCGGTCAACGACGCGATCGCCGCGACGAACAAGGAGTACCCGACCGGGCACGTGAAGTTCCGCCCCGACCACACCTTCCCCGCGGATGCGGCGACGGTGCAGTGGTTCGGCAACGCGCAGCTGCAGGTGTTCCCCTCGGACGGCGAGGCGGAGCTCGTCACGCCGGTCGTCGGACTCCAGCAGTAGCGGGGAGAGGGACGGGAATGGATCTCGGGGTCATCGTCGCCGGTCTGCTGACCGGTGGACTCTACGCCACGATCGGGCTCGGGCTGTCGCTCGTGTTCGGTGTCATGAAGCTGGTGAACCTGGCGCACGGCGAGCTCATCGTCGTGGGCGCCTATGCCTCATCGCTCGTGGTCACGTGGCTCGGCCTCGATCCATTCCTGTCCCTCGTCCTCGTCGTCCCGGTGCTCGCCGCGCTCGCCTATCCCGTCCAGCGCTACCTGCTCACCGGCTTGCTGCGGCGGGGACTCGAGCCGCCGCTCGTCGCCACTTTCGGACTCTCCCTCGTCATCAGCGCCGGGCTCACGGCGCTCGCGGGCGGCGACCCGCGCAAGCTGCCATCGACGTACTCGACGGCCGGCATGAACCTCTTCGGTCAGCAGGTCCGGGTGATCGACGTCGTCGGTCTCGGGATCGGCGTCGCGCTGACCGTCGTCATCTATCTCGTGATGCGGCACACGCGCTGGGGCGCGGCGTTGCGCGCGGCGTCGACCGACCCGTCGACGGCCGGCACGATGGGGATCAATGTGAACGCGGTGTACGCGATCACGTTCGCGGCGTCGGCCGCGGTCGCTGCGATCGGCGGCGTCTTCATCGGCACCGCCTACTCCTTCACGCCGACCTCGGGCATGGGCTACATCCTGATCGGCTTCACCGTCGTCGTGCTCGGCGGCACGGGCAGCGCGTGGGGCACCCTCATCGGTGGACTCGTCCTCGGGCTCGTGCAGAGCGTGGGCGGGGCACTGCTCGGCGGTCAGTATCGCGACTTCGTCATCTACGCCTTCTTCCTCATCGTGCTCGCGGCCAAGCCGGTCGCCGAGCGCGTGCTCGACGCGGCGCGCAACCGCCAAGGGGCGATTCGCCATTCGGGGGCCCGGGCATGAGGCGGCTGTTCGATGCGGGCGTCGCGCCCGCGCGCAACCGCTCACTGATCGGACTCGTCGTGGGCCTCGCCGTGCTGATCGGTCTGCAGGGCGCGCTCGGCCGCTACCAGGTGTCCGTCCTCACGACACTGCTGCTCTACGTCTGCCTCGTCTCGGCGTGGAACCTCATCGGCGGCGTCGCCGGCCAGTTCTCGCTCGCGCCGTCCGCGTTCGTCGGGGTCGGCTCGTACACCGTCGTCATGCTGCTGCGCGGGCTCGAGACTCCCGTCTGGCTCGCCCTCGCGCTCGCGGTGGTCGCCGGGGCGCTCTTCGCGGCGGTCCTCGGGCTCATCCTGTTCCGGCTGCGCGGCTTCTACTTCACGATCGGCACGCTCGCGGTCGCGCTCGCGGCCATGACCTGGATGACGACCTGGGAGTTCACGGGCGGCACCCGAGGGATCAGCGCACCGCTCGCTCTCATCCCCGACTCCAGGACGCTGTATCTCTGGGCGGTCGCGGCGGCGGGCATCGCGCTTGTGGTCAGCATCCTCGTCATCCACAGCTCGCTCGGCCTGCGGCTGCGGTCCGTGCGCGATGGCGAGGACATCGCCGACAGCCTGGGCATCTCGCCGTTCTCCATGAAGATGATCGCGATGCTGCTCTCCGGTGCGCTGACCGCGCTCGGCGGCGGACTGTTCGCCCTGCAGAAGGCGAGCATCGAGCCGTTCTCCGCGTTCAGCCTCGACTGGTCGATCACCATCATCGTGATGGCGATCATCGGCGGCCTCGGCACCGTCTGGGGGCCGGTCATCGGCGTCGTCGTCATCTACTACGGCATCACGATCCAGCTCCAGTCGCTGCCGGCGGTCAGCGCGCTGCTGTCGGGCCTCATCCTCGTCCTCGTGATCCGCTTCCTGCCCGACGGCATCCTCGGCACGGCGGTCGCCGGCGTCAAGGCGCTCATGGGCCGGCGCACGCGCCGCGCCGGCTGAGCGTCAGCGTCGCAGGGTCTCGGAGGGAGTCTCGCCGTAGCGCTCGCGATAGCTGGCCGCGAACCGGCCGAGGTGGCCGAAGCCGTGACTCAGCGAGATGTCGGCGACGGTCCGGCCGTCGTCGGGCCCGGCGGCGATGAGCGCCTCGCGGGCGCGCTCGAGCCGGAAACGGCGGACGAATGCCATGGGCGTGAGCCCGAACTCGCGCTGGAAGCCGTCGAAGAGCGTGCGCTCGCTGACGTGCGCCGCCTCGGCGAGCGCCGTCGCGGTGAGCGGCTGCGTGTAGTTCTCCTCGATGTGGCGGACGGCTGCGCGCATCGCCTTGCCCGGCAGCGTCGGAATGCGCGATCGGATGGCGTCGGAGAACGAGTGCTCGTGATCGAGCAGCAGCAAGGAGAGCACGAGCTCCTCGTACTCGGTCGCGATGACCGGGGGCAGCCCGTCGACGCCGAAGCGGTCGTGGATCTCGGCGAGCGTGACGATCGTCGAGGTCAGTGCGCGTCCGGCCGCGCCGTTGCCGACGACCGGGGAGAACACGACGGGCGTGGCGACTCGTCGTCCGGTCAGGGCCACGAGCTTGCGCGCGAGCGCCGCGCGCTCGACGCGCAGCACGAGCAGCTCGAGGTCGGCGCTCCAGCGGGTGCGCACCGGTTCACCTTCGGAGAAGAACGCCCCTCCGCCCGGGAGCGCGACCCCCTGTTCTTCGCCGTGCGCGTACTCCATCCGGCCTCGGATGGGCAGCTGCACGGTCGTGAAGTCGGGCAGCGGGGCGGAGTTGATCTCGGTCGCGACGCCGTAGGAGAAGTAGAGCATCGAGACCCCGGCGGTCGGCGTCGCACGGATGTCGGCCCGGAAGCCGTCCGCGTTCGAGCCGAGCCGCATCCGGTGGCGGTTCATCAGCCCGACCGCGAGCTCGTGCGTCTCCTCGGGGGCACCGTGATCGAGCACTCTGAAGGCGTCGAGCGGTGCCATGGGGCGGAGGGAGTCGATCATCGAAACCACACTTCTGCGTGTGACCTCTTGCGAGAGCGGGGTCGCAGACCATTCCACCAGACCAGAGGGGCCAACTCAAGCCAGGCGGTCAGCCGCAAGGCGCACGCATCCTCGCAGGATTCGGACTGCGGTCCGGGGGCGCGGCGGCGAGCATGGATGCATACCGTCGCCGTTCGAAGGGGAACCGCCATGTCCGACACCGCCGAGACCACGACTTCTGCGGAGCGCGTCAAGCCGCTGCTCGCCGCCGCCAAGGCGCTCGCTCCCGACTTCGAGGCGAACTCGCGCCAGGCGGAGCTCGACCGCCGGCTGCCCGCCGAGGTCTCGGACAAGATGAAGGCGGCCGGGCTGTTCTGGATGAAGACACCGCTCGAGCTCGGCGGCGCCGAGCTCCACCCGCTGGACTTCGCCGACGTCATGGAGGAGATCGCCTACCACGATGCCTCGGCGGCCTGGGCGACGATGATCGGCAACGGCACGACGGGCGTCATGGCCGGCTGGCTGCCGGATGAAGGCGTCCAGGACCTCTTCGCCGACAAGGCGGCGCCGCCGGTCACGGCCGGGCAGTTCACGCCGCGGGGCAAGGCGGTCCCGGTCGACGGCGGCTACCGCGTGACGGGTCGCTGGGCCTTCGGCAGCGGCATCGACCACGCGAACTGGGTGATCGGCGCGGCGGTCGTCGAGGGCAGTGACGACATCATCTTCGTCTGCGCGCCGAAGTCCGAGGTCACCGTGCACGACAACTGGAACGTCGCCGGCCTCCAGGGCACCGGCAGCCACGACTACTCGATGGAGGACGTCTTCGTGCCGGCGCACCGCTCGATGAACGCCTACGCCGGCGTCGCGAAGCGCGGCGGCCCGCTCTTCAAGGAGGGCGTGCTCATCTTCATCTCGAACGAGATCTCCCCCCTCGTGGTCGGCGTCGCGCGCCGTGCCATCGACGACATGATCGACCTCGCCCAGTCGACGACCCGAACGGTCGGGGCGCTCATCGACCGTCCCGCGTTCCACAAGGCGATCGGCCAGGCGGAGGCGAAGTGGCACGCCGCGCGCGCGCTCTATCGCGGCGCGCTCGCGGAGGGCTTCGAGATCGCCGAGACCGTCGGGAGCGTCGACCCTGACACCGCCTCGAAGCTCTGGGCCCGGCACGCCTTCACGGGCGAGCTCTGCGCCGACCTCGTCCGGGAGATCTTCCGCTACGGCGGCGGTCGGGTGCTCTCCCTCGATCACCCGATGCAGCGCCACCTGCGCAACCTGCTCGCGACCCTGCAGCACATCCACATGACCGAGGAGAAGTTCGAGTTCGCGGGACTCGCCGCGATCCAGGCGCGCGCGGCGCGATAGGCGGTCGAGCGGCGACCGATCAGCGATCGGCCGAGTCGAGCGCGAGGACCTGTCGGAGCACATCGCGCAGCGTCGCGGTCGGATCGTCCGGGATCGTCCGCGAGCGCCAGGCCACGAAACCGTCCGGACGCACGAGGCTCGCACCGCTCGCGTCGATCCCGTACGCGGCGGCGAGCGCATCCGGGTCGGCCGGCTCGCCGAGGACGGTCAGCGGCACGTCGAGCTCGTCCGCGACCGATGCCGCCGCACGGTCCCATGCCGCGCCGCCTGGGCCGTGGAGCAGCACGAACCCGGATCCGAAGGCGTCGAGGGTCGAGACGCCCGGTGCGATCCAGACATGCGGGGCGCGGGTCCCGGGCGCTCCGCCCGCGTCGCGCGGGTGCCCGACCACCGCGGTCCCGTCGTCGTGCCCCTCCGGCACGACCGCGCTCGAGTGATAGCGATAGCCGATCTCCATGCTGAAGTCGTCGACGAGCTCGGGGACGTCGCCGTCCATGAGCTCGGGGGTCACCCGATGCCGGTAGCGGGAGTAGGCCTGCTCGATCGTGAGCCGCCCGACCGGCCGGCGCTCGGCCTCGTAGCTCGCGAGCAGCCCGGGTCCCGCCGTGCCCCGCAGCACCGCCGCGAGCTTCCACGCCAGGTTGTGCGCGTCCTGGATCCCGGTGTTCCCGCCGAAGCCGCCGTTGGGCGGCACGAGGTGCGCGGCGTCGCCCGCGATCAGGATGCGTCCCGACTGGAATCGGTCGGCCACGTCGGCGGTCGCGACCCACGCTGCGATGTCGTCGACCTCGACCTCGACCGACGGGTCGCCGATGGCGGCGCGGACCAGCTCCCGAGCGCCCGCCTCGTCGAGGCCGGCTGTGACGTCGAGGCCGCCCGGCCTGGTCGGGTCCCCGAGGGTGTTGACGGCGAGGAAGCCGCCCGCGAGGGAGCGTTCGAAGCGGAAGAAGCCGCGCAGCCGATCGTTGTCGATGTAGATGACCCCGAACTCGGTGCCGGCGAGCAACTCGCGGCAGTCGGCGCGGAAGTAGATCGTCGCGCTCTTCGACAGCTCGCCGTAGCCGCTCATCCCGATGCCGAGCCGCTTGCGGGTGGGGCTCCGGCTGCCATCGGCCGCGACGACGTATGAGGCGCGGATGGTGCGCTCGTCGCCGGTCGCCAGGTCTCGGAAGGTGGCGAGCACGCCGTCGGGGTCCTCGCGGAGTCCGACCACCTCCGCCCCGTAGCGCAGGCGTGCGCCGAGCTCCTCCGCGCGTGCCCGCAGCAGTGGCTCGAGCGCGTCCTGCGCGATGAAGAGACGGCGCGAGGGGCTGAACTCCTCCACGCCCTGGTTGAGATCGGGGATGAAGCTCGATACCTCGCCGCCCGCGATCGTGTGCATGAGGTTGATGCCGCCGTTCGGGAAGTACCGCTCGGCAGACAGGCGCTGCAGCTCGGGCTCGAGTCCCGCCGCGCGCATGATCTCGAGGGTGCGTAGCTGCAGGTGCCCCGCGCGAGGGTGGATTGCCGTGCCGGAATGCCGCTCGATCGCCGTTGCCCGGACGCCGTGCAGGCCGAGGAGCATCGCGGTTGTGAGACCCACGAGGCTCCCGCCGATGATGAGGACCGGGACTGCTTCGTCCGTCTCGTGCTGCGTCATGCGTTCATCGTCATCGGCAGAACGTCATTCTCCAAGCTGATCCTGTAGATAGGCATCATCGCTGTCAGTAATATGCCCGGGTGGACCTCTCGCGGATCGATCTCAATCTGCTCGTCGCGCTCGATGCGCTCCTCGCCGAGCGTCATGTCAGCCGGGCGGCCGCCCGCGTCGGGCTCAGCCAACCGGGGATGAGCAGCGCCCTCGCGCGCCTGCGGCGCCTCACAGGCGACCCGCTGCTCGTCCGCGAGGGACCTTCGCTCGTGCCGACCGCGCGGGCGGAGGCGCTCGCGGAGCCGGTCCGCGAGGCGCTCTCGCTCGTCGAGCGCGCGCTGGAGGATCGGCCGGCGTTCGACCCCGCGAGCGACGAGTGCATGATCCGCGTCAGCTGCTCCGACTACAGCGCGGTGCTGGTCATCGCGCCGCTCATGCGCTGGCTGACCGCCGAAGCGCCGGGCGTGACGATCCAGGTCCAGCCGCGGTCGGCCGACCCGGTGCGCAGCCTGCGCCGCGGGGACACCGACCTCGTCATCGAGCCGACCGCGATCATGGGAGAGGCCGCGCTGCCGTCGCAGCATCTCTTCGAGGATCGATGGCTCTGCTGCGCGTGGGCGGGCAACGCCCGTGTCGGCGACACGCTGAGCGCCGCGACGTTCTCCGAGCTCGGCCACATCGTCTACTCGATGGGACGAGGGACGCCGATGTCACTCGCCGACGACTTCCTCGCGAGCAGCGGACTGCGCCGCCGCGTCGAGTTCTCGGTCGAGAGCTTCTTCCTCGCGCCGCTGCTGCTGCAGGGGACCGACCTCGTCGCGCTCGTCCTCGCGCGAGTCATTCCGCTGCTCCAGCGGATGGCGGACATCAAGGTCGTCGAGTCGCCGCTGCCGATCCCGCCGATCGCCCAGACGATGTGGTGGAGCCCGACACGCACGACCGACCCGGCGCACCGATGGGTGCGCGACCGGCTCGCCGCGATCGCGGGGGAGCTCGCTACTTGAGCAGGTCGCGGCGCGTGACCTCGGCGATCGCGCTCCAGTCGTAGTCCGCGAAGCCCTCTTCGAGGGCGCGCTCGTAGACGGCCTTGAGAGCCGGCAACGAGGGGACGTGCGTCCCGGTCGCGTCGGCGACCTGCTCGAGCAGGTCGAGGTCCTTGCGCCCGAGCGTCATCGTGAACGCGGCCGGCGTGTACGACTGCGTCGCGATGATCGGCCCGTAGACCGTGTAGGCGGGGCCGCCGACGAACGTCGAGGTGAGCAGTTCGACGAAGAGTCCCGGGTCGACGTCGAGCCGCTCCGCCATGGCGATCGTCTCGCCGAGCGCCTGGTGCGCCTGGATGAGGATGTAGTTGCAGAGCGCCTTGATGGAGTTCGCGATCGACGGCGTCTCGCCGAAGTGCCAGGTCTGCTTGCCCATCAGCTCGAAGTACGGCTTCGCCGCCTCGAGCACATCGGCGGGACCGGCGGCGAGGATGTTCAGCTGACCGGCAGCGGCGACCGCGGGACGCCCGAGCACGGGCGCTGCGGCGTAGCGCACGCCCGCCGAGGCGAAGCGATCCTCGAGCCGCGTCGCGAACTTCGGCGAGATCGACGCCATGTTGACATGCGTCGTCCCCGCCGTCAGGTGCTCCGCGCTCAGGACCGCGTCCACGGCGGCGTCGTTCGCGAGCATCGAGAACGAGATGTCCGCCGCGAGCGCGTCACGCGCCTCCGGCGCCTCCTTCGCACCCTTCTCGACGAGCTCGGCGACGGGATCCTTGCCGCGGTTCCAGACGAGGACCTCGGCGCCGGACTCGAGCAGCCGGGCCGCCATCCCGGACCCCATGGTCCCGAGACCGAGGAATCCGACGGTGGTCATGCCTCGCCACGCCCCCACGAGGTGTTCTTGTGGGACTGCGAGTCGCGGTTGAGGTTGAGCGGGCCGTCGATCGTGTAGTAGCTGCGGCCGGCGACGATGAGCTCCTCAGCGGGGAACTTCGTGATGACCTCGCACCCGTCGGCCGTCACGACGACCTCCTCCTCGATGCGCGCCGCACCCCAGCCGTCGGCGGCCGGCCAGTACGTCTCGAGGGCGAACACCATGCCCTCCTCGAGCGTCTCCGGGTTGTCGAACGACGTGAGCCGGCTGAAGATCGGCTTCTCCCAGATGGAGAGGCCGACGCCGTGGCCGTACTGCAGCGCGAAGGCCGCCATCTCGTCCTCGAAGCCGAACTCTTCGGCCTTGGGCCAGACGGCGACGATGTCGGCCGTGGTCGCGCCCGGCTTCACCAGCGCGATCGCGCGGTCCATGTACTCGCGCGCCTTCGTGTAGGCATCCTTCTGTGCCTGGCTCGCGGAGCCGACCGCGAACGTGCGGTAGTAGCAGGTGCGGTAGCCGTTCCAGCTGTGCAGGATGTCGAAGAACGCCGGGTCGCCGGGCCGGATGATCCGGTCCGAGAAGACGTGCGGGTGCGGCGAGCAGCGCTCGCCCGAGATCGCGTTGACGCCCTCGACGTACTCCGAGCCGTAGTCGTAGAGCGTCTTCGCGACGAGCCCGACGGCCTCGTTCTCGCGGACGCCCGGGCGCAGGAAGCGGTAGAGCTCCTCGTACGCGCCGTCGACCATCGATGCGGCCTGCGTGAGCAGGCGGATCTCGTCGGGGGACTTGATGCGGCGGGCCTCCATGAAGACCTGCTGGCCGTCGACGACCTCGATGCCCTCCTTCTGGAGCGCGAAGAGCACGGGGAGCTCGATGACGTCGACGCCGAGCGGCTCGTTCTGCAGACCGAGCTTCTCGAGCTCGCGCTTGATCTTGCGCGCGACGTCGCCGGCCATGTCGGCGTCCGGTGGGAACGCGCCGCGCAGCGTCGAGATGCCGGCGCGGGCGCCCGACTCGAGCCGCGGCCGCTTGGCACCGGAGTGCATGTGCGGCTTCGACGGGTCGGCGTCCGCCTCCTGCGTGGTGACGTCGAGCCACGGGTTGTAGAGCGCGTGGTGCTTCGCGGCCGAGCCGAAGTCCCAGACGATCGGGTCGGACTTGCGCGTGACGAGGCAGAAGCGGATGAGCTTGTCCATCGCCCAGGTGCCGATGTGCGTGCCGGATGCGTAGCGGATGTTCGAGAAGTCGAACGCCAGGACCGCACCGAGCGACGACTCCTCGAGCTTCGCGTGCAGGCGCGCGAGTCGGGCGTCGCGCAGTCGCTCCATGTCGACCCGCTCCTCCCAGTCGACGGCGTTCGTGCCGGTGGAACCGGTGCTCTTCATCGAGTCCTCCAGAGTCGATTTTCCAGGCGCGTTGCGATGCACCTGCGTGCAGCCCAGCTTAACGTGTATCCTCGCGACACAGGGATCGACGGCGGAGGCGAGCATGCCGGCAACGGGCATTGGTGCTCGACTCAGGGACGCGAGAATGCAGCGGGGTCTCAGCCTGCGCAGCGTGGCGCAAGCGCTCGGGGTGTCGGCGAGCCTCGTGTCTCAGGTCGAGACCGGCAAGACGCAGCCGTCGGTGTCGACGCTCTACGCGATCGCGAACCATCTCGGCGTCTCGCTCGACGAGCTGCTCGGCATCGTGCCGACCAGCGCGCGCCCCGCTCCGACGATGTTCGGCCACACGGGCGTCCCGCTGCCGAACGTCCAGCGCGCCGAGGACAACCCCATCATCGAGATGGAGAACGGCGTGCGCTGGGAGCGCCTCGCGGTCGGCGCGGGCGGCCCGGCCGACGCGATCCTCGTCACCTACGAGCCCGGCGCCTCCTCCTCGATCGAGGGGAAGCTCATGCGCCACTCCGGCATCGAGTACGCGTACGTCGTGCAGGGCGAGCTCACGCTCCAGCTCGACTTCGAGTCGTATGTGCTGCGGGTCGGCGATTCGCTCCAGTTCGAGTCCGCACGGCCCCACATGTTCGCCAACCGCGGCGACACGATCGCGAAGGGCGTGTGGTTCGTCCTCGGTCGTCGCGCGCAGACGCTCTCGGATGTCGAGACGAATCCGGCCAACGTCGAGGAGCTCGGCGCCCTCCGCCACTGACCGGTCGCGGGATCAGCGGGTGTGCACCGCCGCGCGCGGCTCCGTGATCCACGGGTCGACGAGCGCCTTGATCTGCTGCGCCGAGCCGTCGAGGAGGGGCTGCAGGACGTCGGGGATGAGCCGGTCGAGCGGGAAGGCCTCCGGCGCGATGTCGGTCCAGTCCGGGCGGGACTGCAGGAGCCTGATCGCATCGGGGAAATCGGTCTTGAAGACGTGCGCGACCGTCCCGACGACCTTCATCTCGCGCAGCGTCCAGGTCCCGAGGGGGAGCTCCGGCTCGCCGCGCTGGATGCCGACCGGCACGATCGTGACCCCGGGCCTCGCCGCCTCGAGCACCGACTGCAGGCCGGGACGGGAGCCGCTCACCTCGAAGAACACGTCGACGTCGAAGCCGAGCTCGTCGACCGCCTCGACGAGCGGCTTCGTGCCGGCGACGAGCGTCGCGGTCGCGCCGAGCGCCGTCGCGAGCGCGAGCCGCTCCTCGTTCAGGTCGACGACGAGGACGCGGGCGCCGGTCGCGACCGCGGCGACGGTGATGAAGACGCCGATGCCGCCGACGCCGACGATGACCGCGTCGTCGCCGGCCTTCAGGCCGCTGCGGCGCACCGTGTGCACCGCGATCGCCATCGGCTGCGCGAGACCGAGCGTGTCCATCGCGAGCCCCGTGTCGGAGACGTCGAGCACGATCTCCGCCGGCGCGACGACGTAGCCGGCGAGCCCGCCGTCGAAGGCGAAGCCGAGCGTCTTGTACGAGCGGCAGAGGTTCGTCCTACCAGCCAGGCACGGCTTGCACTCGCCGCAGGAGATGCCGGCGCCGCAGACGACGGTCGCACCGACCTCGAGGCCGGTGACGCCCTCGCCGACGGCCTCGATCGTTCCGGCGAACTCGTGCCCGAGCGCGACGGGCGGCTCGGCGAGGACGAGGCTGCGCCCGTACTCCGTCGCGTCGGAACCGCAGACGCCGCACACGCCGACGCGGATCCGGACCTCGCCCGGACCGGGCTCGCGCACGTCGATCGTCTCGATCCGCAGGTCGCCGGGCTCGTGGAGCACGGCGGCGAGGGTCGAGGTCAAGCGAAGCTCCCGGCCTCGATGGGCAGCTGCACGGCCGAGCGCTCGCCGATCATCCAGCCGAGGTACTTGTCATAGACGGCCTTGTGGAGCGGGTGGTCGATGTACGCGTCGAGGCCGGCCCCGTCGTCGACGATAGCCGCGACGCCGTAGTCGGCGCCTCCGGCGCGCAGGTGGAGGTTCGCCTCGGCGACGTACGACTTGATCTCGGGGATCTCGGCGCGCATCTCGTAGAGGGCGGCGGTCAGCGCGGTGACGTCCGCTTCCGTGACCTCGGGCTTCCAGCGGAATGAGGCGATGTGCAGGACCGGCATGGCGTTCTCCCTCGAGAGTGTTCAGCGACGATTTACATTCTCGCGCCGCAGCACCCAAAATACCAATGCGGGCCGTCGCCGATGTACGCCTGCGCTGTAAGGGAGGAGCTGCGATGACGGAGCCCAGGATCGCGGTGCTCGGAGCGGGTGCCAACGGCGCATCGATCGGTGCCGACCTGATCATGGCCGGACGCGACGTGACGCTCGTCGAGCAGTGGCCGAGCCACGTCGAGCGGATGCGCAGCGACGGCCTCACGATCGAGACGCCCGAGGAGGTCATCCGGGTCGAGCCGAGGGTGATCCATCTCTGCGAGGTCGCCGAGCTCAAGCACGACTTCGACATCGTGCTCATGCTCATGAAGGCATACGACTCGCGCTGGGCGGCGCAGCTCATCGAGCCCTACCTCGCGGCGGACGGCCTCATGGCCGGTGTGCAGAACGGGATGACGACCCGCATCGTCGAGGAGGTGGTCGGCTCGCACCGGACGATCTCGACCGTCATCGAGTGCTCGGCGACGATGGACGAGCCCGCGTTGGTGCACCGCCACACCCCGGTCTCCCGCTCCTGGTACGCGACCGGCGTGCTCCCCGGCGGTCCGAGCGCAGAACGCGAGGAGGAGGTGGCCTCCCTGCTCCGGCACTCCGGGACGGTGCAGCACTTCGACGACATCGAGTCCGCGAAGTGGATGAAGCTCGTCTCGAACTCGACGCTGCTCGTGACCTCCGCGATCCTCGGGCTGCCCATGCTCGACGCCCTGCACGCGCCCGGATATCGCGACATCATGGTCGCCGCCGGGAACGAGGCGCTCGCGGTCGGCGGCGCCCTCGGCTATCAGGTGCTCCCGATCTTCGGGCTGACCGAGGACGAGATCGTCGACCGGGACCGGATCGTCGACGTCATGACGGACAAGCTCTTCACGGGCTTCGTCGTGCCGGGTGCGACGACGACGGTCCTGCAGGACTGGCGCCGCGGCGCCGGCCGGCACAGCGAGGTCGACGACCTCAACGGGCACGTCGCGGCGAAGGGGCGCCAGGTCGGGATCGCGACGCCGGTCAACACGGCGGTCGCCGAGATCGCCCGACGCATCGAGCGCGGGGAGCTCGAGCCGGTTCCCGCGAACATCGAGCTCATGCTCGCGGCACTGTCCTGAGCACCGGGGTGCGTCCGGCCGAACGGCCGGAGGCTCGTGCGCGCGCCGGTCGTCCGACCCGCGCCGTCGTGCTCTCCACGATCGCCGCGATCATCAGCGGCGGATTCGTCGCCGTGCAGACCTCGGCGAACGGCCACGTCAGCGTCATGACCGGCTCGCCCGTGCTCGCCGTCGCGATCAATCACGGCAGCGGGCTCCTCATCGGCCTCCTCGCGTCGCTCGCCGTCGGCGCGTTCCCGCGCGCGTGGCGGAGCCTGCGCGCCCGCCGCAGCGAGATCCGCTGGTGGTGGTTCCTCGGCGGCTTCATGGGCTTCGCCGCGATGATGGGCATCGTCATCTCGACCCCTGAGCTCGGCGTCGTCATGGTCGCCGTCGCGATCACGCTCGGTCAGCTCGGCGGCTCGGTCCTCGCCGACTCCGCCGCGCTCGGGCCCGGCGGCAAGCGACCGCTCAGCGTCCTGCGGATCGTCGGGATCGGCGTCGCGATCATCGCGATCGCCGTCGGCGCGACGGGACACCTCCACCCCGGCAACCTTGTCTTCATCCCGCTCGTCGTGATCGCCGGCGTCATCGTCGCGATCCAGCAGGCGGCGAACGGCTGGATCCTCGTCGTGACCGGCGGCGAGTGGGCGGTCATGACCGTCATCAACTTCATCCTGTCGACGCTCGCGACGGGCACCGCGCTCCTCATCATCATGAGCATCGACCCGCCCGACTTCTCGGCGCTGCCATGGTGGGCGCCTCTCGGCGGCACGGTCGGCGTCATCGTCGGCATCGTCATCGCGGTCACCGTCAAGACGATCGGCGTGCTGAGCTCGATGCTCTGCATCGCCGCCGGGCAGGCGATCGCCTCGATCCTGGTCGACCTCTTCGCGCCGGTCGACGCGATGGGCGTGACCGCGAGCTCGGTCGTCGGGGCGGTCCTCGCCGTCCTCGCGGTCGCGCTCGCGGGGTTAGGGTCGGTTCGGCGCGCGTCGAGCCCCGCTCGCGCGGCAC
Source organism: Microbacteriaceae bacterium (assembly GCA_035556395.1). Lineage (GTDB taxonomy): Bacteria > Actinomycetota > Actinomycetes > Actinomycetales > Microbacteriaceae > 73-13. The sequence continues at coordinate 3,637 of DATMFB010000018.1, read as the reverse complement.
GCGCCGATGGGCCAGAACCGGGAGAACGCCATGCCGACTGACATCACCGCCGCTGTCGCGCACGAGGGCGAGCTGGAGTTCCGGGTCGAGACGGTGCGCTTGCGCGACCCCGGCGAGGGCGACGTCGTCGTCGAGATCGCGGCGACCGCGTTCTGCTATTCCGACTGGCTCTCGATCGACGGGGACGCGGAGGCGCGCGTCCCGGGCATCCGCCCGATCGTGCTCGGCCACTCGGCCGTCGGCACGGTCGTCGACCGCGGGCCCGAGGCGCGCCACCGGCTCGGCCAGCGCGTGCTCATCACCGCGACGCCCGAGTGCGGCGTGTGCTTCTGGTGCACGAGCGGCCGCATCGACCAGTGCGAGGGGCTCTTCGTCCCGGCGCCCGTCATCGGCACGCTCGCGGACGGCTCCGAGGTCCGGGCTCCGGGCCACTCCGGCACCTACGCCGAGCGCTCGGTGCTCCGCGGCATCCAGGCGTTCCCGATCGACTCGGACCTGCCGGACGAGTGGCTCTCGATGTTCGGCTGCGGGATCGTCTCCGGCGTCGGCGCCGTCGTCAACGTCGGCAGGGTCGAGCCCGGGTCGACGGTCGTCGTCGTCGGCTGCGGACAGGTCGGGCTCTGGATGATCCAGGGCGCACGGCTGCGCGGCGCGGCGCGGATCATCGCGGTCGAGCCGCTCGCGCACCGGCGCGCCGTCGCGGCGCGGGTCGGCGCGACCGATGTCATCGATCCGGCCGACGGGCCCGTCGTCGAGGCCGTGCGCGCGCTGACCGATGGCCGCGGCGCGGACTACGGGTTCGACGCGGGCGGCACGCTCGAGGCGGTCAGGGACACGTTCCTCGCGACCCGCAACGGCGGCGTGACCGTGCTCACCTCCTACGTCGAGCGCTGGAGCGAGATCGAGCTGCCGCTCTTCGAGCTGGCCTTGCGCGGGCGCGACGTGCGCTCGTCCCAGTCGGGCCGGCTCGACATGCGCCGCGACATCGCGCAGTTCAGCCGGATGCTCGAGTCGGGCTCGATCGACGTCGACGCGATGATCGGGGGCGTGTATCCGCTGGCCGAGGTGAACGCCGCCCTCGCCGCCTCCCGCGACCGCACCGAGGTCACCCCGATCATCAAGCCCTGACGCCCACCCGTCCACCCCGTCCGAAGTGGACGCAGACGGCTGTCGGGCGCTGCCGGGGTGGACCATTTGCGTCCACTCCGGTCCCGCCTCAAGTACAGCTCAGTAGAGCTCGGGGAGGCGAGGGGCGTAGGGCGCCTCGAGGCGCGCGGCCTGCTCGTCGGTGAGGACGAGGTCGAGCGCGGCGACCGCGTCGGTGAGATGGCTCGGCTTCGTCGCGCCGATGAGCGGCGCGCAGAACGCCGGCTGCCGGCGCAGCCAGGCGATCGCGACGTGCGCCATCGGGCGGCCGAGCTCCTTGGCGACCTGCTCGACGGCGTTCACGACCGCCTCGTCGGACTCGACGGCCTGCTTGTAGAAGCCGAGCTGAATCGGGTCGCTCTCGGTGCGGGCGGTCACGGTGCCCCACGGTCGGGCGAGCTTGCCGCGGCCGAGCGGGCTCCACGGGATGATGCCGACGCCGGCTTCGGCGCAGTAGGGGATCATCTCCCGCTCGTCCTCTCGCGCGATGAGCGAGTACTGGTTCTGCATCGAGACGAACTCGGCGAGCCCGAGCTCGCGCTGACGGTCGCGCGCGTGCACGAAACGCCACGTGTCCATCGATGATGCGCCGAGATAGAGCACCTTCCCGGCTCGGACGAGGTCGTCGAGCGCGGTGAGCGTCTCGTCGAGCGGCGTGACCTTGTCGAAGCGGTGGATCTGCAGCAGGTCGATGTAGTCGACGCCGAGTCGGCGCAGCGACGCGTCGACCTCCTGCCGGATCGCCTTGCGCGAGAGGCCTTCCCTATTTGGGCCGAGGCCCATCCGTCCTTGCACCTTGGTCGCGATGACGACCTCCTCGCGCACCGCCATCTCGCGCAGCAGCGTTCCGAGGATCTCCTCGGCGGTGCCCGCGGAGTAGACGTTCGCGGTATCGAAGAAGTTGAGACCGAGGTCGAGCGCGACGCGGACCATCTCTCGGCTCGCGTCGAGACCAACCGCCCAGGGGTGCGGTCCGCGACCCGCTTCGCCGAAGGCCATCGCCCCGACCGCGATCGACGAGACCTCGAGTCCGCTCGTCCCGAGCCGCACGTATTCCATGTCCCTAGTCTCCCGCAGGATTGAAGATCTCCGGGTGCTGCTCGAGTTGGAGGCGGGTGCGGCGGATGTGGATCGCGAGCACTCGCTCCGCCTCCTCGACGTCGCGGCGGCGCAGCGCCCCGACGATGAGCTGGTGATCGTGGTGGGCGCTGCGGTCGCCCTCGTCGCGGAAGACCCTCGTGAACGCTCGGCGGTAGTGCTGCGTGCGATTCCACAGCTGCGTGATGAAGTCGCCGAGGACGCTCGTGTGCGACGCCGTGTAGCTGGAGAGGTGGAACTCGCGGTCAAGGCGCAGGAACTCCTCGACGTCGCTCGACGCCTCCATCTCGAGGGCGAGCGCCTCGAGCCGGTCGATCGCCTCGTCGCCGAGCAGCGGCGTGTTGAAGCCGAGCAGGAGCGGCTCGACGCGCTCGCGCACGAGGTAGAGCTCCTCGAAGTCGGCGAGGGTGAGCGTCGACACCCAGGCGCCCGCGTTCGCCTTGACCATGACGAGGCCCTCGGCCTCGAGCATGCGCAGCGCGTCGCGGACCGGCAGGCGGGAGGCGCCGTGCTGGTCGGCGAGGTCCTCCTGGCGGATCCGTGCGCCCGGCGCGTACTCGCCGGAGAGGATCGCGTCTCGGATGCGCGCGGCGATGCGGGCGCCGGCCGCGCCGTGCGTTCGCTCGTGCTCCATCGTCATCCTCGGCCCTTCGACTGGCTGCGCTCGCTCGGGGGTCGGTTCACTCGCCCGGGTGTGCTGGGTGCCAAAGCTTGACCGGGGTGTCCTGCTCGTACGCCTTGCCGCCCGGGTAGGAGACGAGCTCGAACTGCATCCCCCACGGGGCGCGGAAGTAGATCCAGCGCTGGCCGAGCGCGGGTCCGGCGCTCGGGATCGGCTCGCCCATCACCTCGACGCCGTTCGCCTTGAGGTAGGCGACCGCCGCGTCCATGTCGTCGACGTAGAGCGCGAGGTGGTGGCCGCCGATGTCCGAGTTCTTCGGCTGCGGCGCCTGTCCTTCGGGGCTCGAGTACTGGAAGACCTCGAGGTTCGAGCCGTTGCCGAGCCGGTAGAAGCGGATCTCCTCGATGACGCTGCGCGGGCTGACGCCGATCTGCCGGGTCATCCAGTCGCCCTCATCGTCGCGCTTCGCGCCGAGCGTGTAGATCGGGGTCGCACCGAGGATCCCGACGAGGAAGGCCTCCGCCTCGTCGAGGTCGGGTACGGTGAAACCGATGTGATCCGAGCCGTGCATTCCTGGAATCGCCATGTCGACCTCCTCGTCGGACGGATGCAGATTGGATACATACTGTCGGATTGTTCGAGAGAACGCCAGGAGCTACCGCCAATCAGCTTGATTTTGGATGCAATCCCCGGTTAGTCTCGGTGAGTCGCGAGATCCTTCCGGACCTCGCGGTCGGCGACCAGCTCGCCGCAGACGACGCGCCGCACCTA
>DATMFB010000017.1:0-22049 GCA_035556395.1 Microbacteriaceae bacterium | reverse complement strand
GACCTGCTGCCGACGATCCGCTCGCGCGTGCGCACGCTGCGGCTGCGCGTGCCGGCGGTCGAGGACGTCGCACGGCTGCTCGTCGAGCGCGACCGCATCGAGCCGGCGCTCGCCGAGCGCGCCGCCCGCGAAGCGCAGTCGCACATCGGCATGGCGCTGCGACTGGCGAAGGATCCCGCGGCGAGAGAACGCCGTGCGCGCACCGTCGACCTCGCGCTGCGGATCCGGGACGCGGGCGACGCCGCGCGCACCGCCGCCGAGCTCCTCGAGATCGCGAAGGCCGACGCGGAGGCCTACGGCGCGCAGCAGGACGAGGCCGAGCGCGAGGCGCTCTTCCGCAGCCTCGGCGTCGAGCCGGGCGGGACGATCCCCCCGCAGCTGCGCTCGCACGTGCGCCAGCTCGAGGACGATCAGAAGCGCCGTGCGACCCGCAGCCTCCGCGACGGCGTCGACCGCGTCCTCGTCGACCTGCTCTCCGTCGAGCGCGACGTCCTCCTGACGGGCCTCGGCGTCCCGGACGACCTGGTCAATCGCTCCGCCGAGGCGGCGCTCGTCGCCGCGGCGCGGGCGACCACGCCGGCGGCGACGCTGCGCGCGCTCGACGCGATCGGGACGGCCCGCCGGCGCATTGAGGGCAATGTCCCACCGCTCCTCGCGCTGGAGGCCATGCTCATGTCATTCCGAAGCACGTCATTGCCCAGCACCTCATTCCCCAGCACGAATCGCTAGGCTCACCGGCATGGCGCCCCGACGACCCCCGCGTCCCTCCCGCGTGCTCGGCGTCGTCGCCGCGGCGGTCGCCGCGCTGACGCTGCTGGCCGGCTGCTACAACGGCGGATCGCCGTTCTCCGGCCCCCGCGAGACGGCCACCTCGGCGCCGACCCCGTCGAGCGGGCCGTTCGCGGCGTTCTACGACCAGGTCGTGGACTGGACCGCCTGCGACACGGGCTTCGAGTGCGCGACGGTGGTCGCGCCGCTCGACTGGGAGGACGAGACCGACTCCCGGACTGTCGACATCGCGGTCATCCGGCACCGGGCGACGGGCGCGGACCGCATCGGGACGCTCTTCGTGAATCCCGGCGGGCCCGGCGCCTCGGGCGTCGACTTCGTGCACGACGACTCGTTCTGGTTCGTGAGCCCCGAGATCGTGCAGCGCTACGACATCGTCGGCTGGGACCCGCGCGGTGCAGGACGCACCGCGACCGTGACGTGCTTCACCGACCCCGCAGACGTGTCCGAGTTCCTCTACTTCGTGCCGAGCGTCGACCCGAAGACCGACCCGGACGGCTGGGTCGAGGAGCAGCTCGCGGAGGGCGCGAAGTACGCCGACGCGTGCCACGAGAACTCCGGCGACGACCTCGAGTTCATCGACACGCTCTCGACCGTGCGCGACCTCGAGCTGCTCCGGGCGCTGTCCGGGGACCCGCAGCTCCACTACCTCGGCTACTCCTACGGGACCGCGATCGGGGCCGTCTACGTCGACGAGTACCCCGACCGCGTCGGCCGGGTCGTGCTCGACGGGGTCATGGACCGCGAGTCGTCGCTCCTCGAGCTCGCCGTCTCGCAGCAGGCCGGGTTCGAGCTCGCGCTGACGCACTTCGTCGAGGGCTGCCCGGCGTTCTCCGACTGCCCGTTCAAGGGCGATCCCGTCGTCGACCTGCCGCGCATCCACGCGGTCCTCGAGCAGTTCCAGGCGCGGCCCGTCTCGGGCGGCACCGTCGCGGCCGGCCGCACCATGACGGGTCAGTCGCTCAAGACCGGGGTCCTCCAGGCGCTCTACTCGGAGTCCCTGTGGCCGGCGCTCTCGACCCTGTTCGCCGAGGTGCTGCGGCCCGTCCCGGTCACCGACACGGCGTGGGCGCTCGCCGACATGTACAACGACTTCACGCCCGGCGTGGGGTTCGGGACGAACATTCAGGACGCGCTCTGGGCCGTCTACTGCGTCGACTACCCGGTCGACACCGACCCCGCGGTGCTTGAGCAGTACACCGTGCAGCTCAAGGCGGTCGCCCCGACGCTGACGCTCGACCTGCCGGAGGCGCCCGACATCGCCTGCTCGCAGTGGCCGTACGAGTATCGCGGCGGGCAGCACGGCCGGTTGACCGGCAAGGGCGCGAACCCGGTGCTCATCATCTCGACGACGGGCGACCCGGCGACGCCGTACGAGGAGGGCGTCAAGCTCGCCGACGACCTCGAGTCGGGCGTGCTCGTCTCCTTCGAGGGGGAGGGCCACACCGCGTACAGCCGCTACGGCGATCAGTGCGTGATCGACGCGGTGGATGGGTATCTGCTCCGCGGGATCGTGCCGGCGGACGGGACCTGGTGCGAGTCGTTCTGATCTGGACTTGATCCGCACGCTTGCTTTTTTTCTACAGATGTAGAAACATCTCGGTAACAACCGAGAAATCCAGCGTCTACATCTGTAGGAAATATTGGTCAACGTGGACCCACTTATGCAAGAGCGCGTGCGGAACGGCTCGGCGCGATGAACGGCGTGTTCTTCGTCCAGCAGCTCCTCAACGGCCTGAGCTTCGGCGCGCTCCTGTTCCTGATCGCGAGCGGCTTCACGCTCATCTTCGGTCTCATGCGGATCTCGAATCTCGCCCATGGGGCCTTCTACCTCGTCGGCGCGTACACCGCTGTCGTCACGGTCGGCGTCACGCACAACTTCTGGCTCGGCCTCGGCGCCGGTGCGCTCGTCGCCGCGGTCATGGGCTTCGGCCTGGAACGCGGTCTGCTGCGCCGGGTGCGCGGGCGGGAGATGCCGGAGGTGCTGCTCACCGTCGGCGTCCTCTTCGTCGTCGCCGACGTCGTGCTGTGGATCTTCGGCGGCGACCCGAAGTCGGTCAACTCCGGCAACGGCGCGCCGTCGGGTGCGCTCGTGATCGGCGACTTCACCTACCCGCAGTACCGGCTCTTCATCATCGGGGTCACGCTCGTCATCGGCACGGCGCTCTTCCTCGCGCAGCGATACTCGAAGTTCGGGGCGATCGTGCGCGCGGGCGTCGACAACCGGGAGGCGGCATCCGCGCTCGGCATCAACATCGACCGCGTCTTCACCTGGGTCTTCGTCGTCGGGGCCGCCCTCGCGGGCATCGCCGGGGCGATCGGCTCGGGCCTGCTCAGCCTGAGTCCCACCTCGGGCACCGAGATGCTGCTCTACGCGATGGTCGTCGTCATCGTCGGCGGGCTCGGCTCCATCACGGGCGCCGCGGTCGGCGCCGTGCTGATCGGCCTCATCGACGCCTTCACCAAGGTTCTCTTCCCGGAGTTCGCCTACTTCACGATCTTCGCGCCCATGGGCCTCATCCTCGTCTTCCGCCCCCAGGGCCTGTTCGGGAGGGCCGCATGAGCGCGCGCACGCGGTCGACCGTGAAGTGGATCGTCATCGGCGCCCTGGTCGCGATCTCCTGCGTCTTCCCCTACATCCTCGGCAGCTACTACGTCTCCCTCCTGTCGATCGCGCTCGTCGCGGCGATCCTGGCGAGCAGCATCAACGTGCTGGCGGGCAACGTCGGACTCGTCTCGCTCGGCCACGCCGGCATCGCGGCGGCCTCCGGCTACGGCCTCGCCTGGGCGTATCGGCAGGGCTGGGACCTCTGGGGACAGCTCGGCATGGCGCTGCTCATGACCGCGCTCGCGAGCATCATCTACGGGCTCATCTCGATGCGCACCCGCGGCATCTCGTTCCTCATGGTGACGCTCGCGGCGGGGATGATCGTCTACGGCATGGCCTACCGCTGGTCCTCGGTCACGGGCGGCACGAACGGCCTGCCCGGCATCCGCCGTCCGCCCGGCATCTCGCAGTACTGGGAGTTCTACTTCCTCGTGCTGTTCGCCTTCCTCGCGATCACGGTCGCGCTCGTCATCGTCGGCCGGTCCTCCTTCGGCCTCACGCTCAAGGGCATCCGGGACAGCGAGACGCGGATGGTGAGCCTCGGGTACAACGTGCCGATGTACAAGTTCGGCGCGATGCTCATCTCGGGCGCCGTCGCCGGCATCGCCGGCGTGCTGGCGGTCTGGGACAGCGAGTTCATCAGCCCGGTCTCCGCAGGGTTCCAGGAGTCGGCCATGAGCATGATCATGGTCGCGCTCGGCGGCATCGGGACCGTGCTCGGCCCGCTCGTCGGCGCGGTGCTCGTCGTCTTCTTCCAGCACGTGCTCTCGAGCGTCTTCGAGCGCTGGCAGACCCTGCTCGGGATCCTCTTCATCCTCTCCGTCATCTTCGCCCCGCAGGGCATCGTCGGCGGGGTCTCCGACCTCGTTCGGCGGATCCGCCGGCGCATCGGCAAGCCGGCCCCCGACGTGCTCGTCGTCGACTTCCATCCCACTCCGAAACACCCAAGCAAGATTCGAAAGGACAAGCGATGATCCGCAAGATATCCGCTGCCGCGGGGGTGACGTTCGCCGCTGCACTCGCCTTGACCGCCTGCGCACCGTCGTCCGGTCTCTCCGGCGGACCCGCAGCGACGGACGCACCCGCGTCCGGCGAGACGTTCCGAGTCGGCGTGCTCGCGCCGATGACCTCCTGGGCCGGCGCCATCGGCGTCGACATGCAGCAGGGCTGGGAGATGTTCCTGGCCGACCAGGGCCTGGAGATCGGCAACTTCAAGATCGAGACCGTCTGGGAGGACACCGCCAGCGATCCCGACACCGCCCTCACCAAGGCCCGCAAGCTCGTCGAGGAGAACAACGTCGACGTCGTGATCGGCCCGGTGCTCGCGAGCGAGGGCCTCGTCGTCGGCGACTACCTGACCCAGGCCGGCGTCGTGAACCTCGCGATGACCGCGGCCGACGACCTCACCCAGCGGCTCGCATCGCCGCTCGTGATCCGCACCGGATCGTTCACGGCGAGCCAGATGTCGTTCCCCGTCGGCGACTGGGCGGCGGAGCAGGGCTACCAGACGGCCGCGACCATCTGCGTCGACTACGCCTTCGGCTGGGAGAGCTGCGGCGGCTTCGTCTCCGCGTTCACCGCGGCCGGCGGGACGGTCACCGACCAGCTCTGGTACCCGGGCGACGCCTCGGATCTCAGCAGCTACGTGAGCCAGCTGGGCAGCCTCGGCGTCGACGTCATCTTCGTCGGCTCGGCGGGCGGCACCGACAGCTCGAACTTCTTCCGCACCGCGAACGACTTCGGGCTGCTCGCGAAGACCCCGATCGTCAGCAACTGCTGCACGACCGACCAGGCGATCCTCGAGGACGTCGGCGACATCGCGCTGGGCCAGATCTCCGGCTCGTTCTACGCGGAGGGCAACGACGATCCGGTCGTCGCCGGGTTCGTCGAGCAGTACGAGGCGGAGTACGGCATCCTGCCGTCGCTCTACTCGTTCGCCGTCTACTCGACCGGGCAGATGCTCTACGACGTGCTCGCGAACGCGACGAGCAAGCCGACGGGCGAGACGCTCGCGAACGACATCCGGGGCGTGGACCTCGGGTCGACGATCATCGGCTCCGGCTCGCTCGACGAGCTCGGGAACCCGGTCGGTCCGGTGTTCATCCGCGAGGTCGTCAAGCGCGCGGACGGCAAGCTCGTGAACGCGGTGATCGAGACCTACGACAACGTCAGCCAGTTCTGGACCTTCGACAAGGCGGCGTATCTCGCGAACCCGCCGTTCAGCCAGGAGTTCCAGAAGCAATGAACTCCCCTCAGGTCGTCTCCTCGCCGTCGGCTCCCACCGACGGCGAGGGGACGGCCCTCGTGCTGGACGGGGTGACCCGTCGATTCGGCGGGCTCATGGCGCTCTCCGGCGTGAGCGTGATCCTGCCGCAGGGCGGCCGCCTCGCGGTCATCGGCCCGAACGGCGCCGGCAAGACGACGCTGTTCCGGCTGATCTCCGGCGAGATGCGCGCGAGCGACGGGACGATCTCGCTCTTCGGCGAGGACGTCTCCAGGGCGAGCGAGCGGGCGCGGGCGCGCCGCGGGATCGCGCGGACGTTCCAGGTCTCGAACCTCTTCGCCGACCTCTCGGTCCTCGACAACGTCCGGATCGCGGCCCAGGCGGGCAGCGCGCGTCCCCGCCGGTTCTGGTGGCCGGTCGGCGACCGCGACAAGTACACGCTGCGGGCGAAGGACATGCTCGAGCGCGTCGGGCTCGCAAGCCGCGGGCCGGACCCCGTCGCCGACCTCTCGCACGGCGAGCAGCGTCAGCTCGAGATCGCGATGGCGCTCGTCGTCGAGCCGCGGCTCCTGCTCCTCGACGAGCCCGCCGCCGGCCTCTCGGCCGCCGAGCGGAAGGTGCTGCGCCAGCTGCTGGAGGACCTGCCGGCCGGCCTGAGCCTCCTGCTCATCGAGCACGACATGTCGCTCGCCCTCGAGCTCGTCGACCATGTGCTCTGCCTCGACAACGGGGTCCCGCTCGCCTACGGCACGCCGGACGAGATCCGCGCGAACCCCGCCGTCCAGGCGGTCTATCTCGGCAGGAGGGACTGATGGGCATGGAAGACGAGCTCGAGGACCGCCCGGCGACGCTGCTCCGGGTGGACGGCCTCGACGTCGGCTACGCGACGTCGCACGTCCTCGATGGGGTGAGCCTCACCGTCGGCGTCGGCGAGTCGCTCGGCATCCTCGGCCGCAACGGCATGGGCAAGACGACGCTCGTCCGGGCGATCATGGGGCTCAAGCCCCCGACCGTGACGGCCGGGTCGATCGAGTTCGCCGGCGAGCGCATCCTCGGTCGCCCATCGCACCGCGTCGCGGCCCTCGGCCTCGGGCTCGTCCCGCAAGGCCGGCAGGTCTGGGGGAGCCTCACGGTCCGCGAGAACCTCCGGATCGTGCCCGCCCGTCGCCCGGATCCCGGCGAGGAGCCCTGGTCGGTCGAGCGCGTCTTCGAGTTCTTCCCGCGGCTCGCCGAGCGCGAGCGCTCCTTCGCCCGGACGCTCTCGGGTGGCGAGCAGCAGATGCTCGCGATCGGCCGGGCCCTCATGACGAACCCCCGGCTGCTCATCATGGACGAGCCGTCCGAGGGCCTCGCCCCCGCCGTGCTGCGGGTCATCCGCGACCGCCTGCAGGAGCTGCGCGCGCTCGGACTCTCCGTGCTCGTCGCCGAGCAGAACGTCGACCTCGCGCTCGCGCTGTCCGATCGGATCGCGATCCTCGGCGAGCACGGCGCCATCGTGTGGGAGGGGGCGTCGAGACGGCTCGTCGCCGACCCGGAGCCCATCCACACTCACCTCGGACTCTGACTTCATCTCCCCGACCGAAAGGAATCGCCTTGTCCACATTCGAGCGCCTCGAACCGGATCCCTCGAAGGCCGACCACCTGCCCTATGCGCCCGCGGTCCTCGTGCCCGCGGGCTCCGAGTACTTCTTCCTGTCGGGGGCGAGCCCGCTGCCGCTCTACCACGCGCACCCGCACGTGCCCGAGGAGTGCGTGCTCCCGGACGATGCCGCCGAGCAGACCCGGCGGATGATGCGCAACATCACCGATCAGCTCGCCTGGCTCGGCCTCGACTGGTCGAACGTCATCCACATCTACGAGTTCCTCACCGACATGCGCGACACGGACGCCGTGCACAAGCACATGTACGGGCATCTCGTCGACCTGCCGGACACGGACGAGAACTGGACGCCGTCCTCGACCCTCATCGGCGTCAACCGGCTGAGCGCGCCCGGCGCCCGCGTCGAGTTCGACATCATCGCCGCGCGGCCGCCGTCGGGACCGGTCGGGGCGCGCCCCCGGCCGAAGCCGGTCGCGGTGCCGGGCCACGGGCCGATCGCGTCGGTCTCGAGCGACGAGGAGCTGCTCTGGATGTCGGGCTCGACGGCCATCGACTTCTATCACCACCACCCCCACATCGAGGACGAGGAGGACGTGCCCTACCGCGCGAGCGGGCAGGTCGTGAAGATCTTCGACATGTTCGACCCCGTGCTCGACTTCATGGAGATCGGCTGGGCGGACGTCGTCAAGTTCTACGAGTGGGGCACCGATTCCCGTGACTTCGCCGCGTTCGACACGGAGATCGGTCAGCGGTTCGCGGGTCTCGCGACGCACCCGCCGCGCACGACCGTCGACATCGACGCGCTGAGCGGCCCGGCCGCCCGGCTCGAGCTCGAGATGATCGCGACGCGCGGCCCCAAGCCGGACGGTCCGGCCGGGGAGCACTCGCCGGTCATCGAGATCCTGCACCCGCAGCCGGAGAAGTCGTATCTGCTGCCGTACGCGCCCGCGATCCGGGTCGCCGACGCGCCGCTGCACTTCCTCTCCGGGGTGGGCCCCCTGCCGACGGAGTCGGACGGAGCGATCCCGGACGACATCGCACTGCAGACGAGGATGTCGATGGACAACCTCGACGTCCAGCTCGCGGCCCTCGGCCTCGGGTGGCGCAACGTCGTCAAGGTGATCCACCAGGTCATCGACATCCGCGAGGTCGAGCAGATCAGCACGGCGCTCGCCGAGCGCTACGGCACCTCGTGGACGCCCGCGGCGACGGTCACCGAGGTGGACGCCCTGCCGCGCGAGGGCGCACGCCTGCAGATGGACATCATCCTGGCGGGGTGAGGGCGCGGCCCTTCGACTCGCTCCGCTCGCTCAGGGACCGGCTAGGGCGTCGGCTCCGCTCGCTCAGGGAACGGCTGCCACCGCTCCCTGAGCGAGGCCGGAGGCCGAGTCGAAGGGTCGGCTCAGGCCGTCGGTGCCGCGACCGGCGCCCGGTTGAGGTTGCGGATCCGGTCGATGACCGTGTCCACGATCCGCACCTGGTTGATCGGCGACGTCGTCTTCGGGTCGAGCAGCGGCACGACCTGGAGGCCGGTGGTCAGCCACAGCAGCTCGTCGACGACGAGCGCGGTCGCGACCTCCTCGCGGATCTCGCCGCTCGTGCGCGCGAGGTCGAGGTGCTGCTCGAAGAAGCCCCGCCAGATGGCGTGCGAGTCCGCGTGCACCTTCATGAGGACCGGGTTGGAGGCGGCGCGGTCCCAGAACGCGACGGCGACGCGCGACTCGATCTGGCGCTCGCGGTCCAGCGGCAGCATCTCCATGCAGAGCGCGCGGATCGCGGCGAGTCCGGCCTTGTCACCGGTCGCGAGCGCCGCGCGCTCGTTGATCCGGTAGAACGTGCGCTGGTAGGCGGCGACGAGGAGCTCGTCCTTGTTCACGAAGTAGTGCTTGAGGCCGCCGTTCGCGAAACCCGCCTCAGCCGCGATCTCGCGCATCGTCGCCGCCGAGAATCCGCCCCGCGCGATGATCCGCCACGTCGCCTCGACGATCTCGACGCGACGCTGCTCATGGTCGACCTGCTTCGGCACGTGCTGCCCTCCGAATGCCAGCCTATAGTCTCCGTCAGGAGACGAACCGAGTGCGCTCGCCCATACGATAAACTCGTTGACCGCGCCCTCGTAGCTCAGTGGTAGAGCATCCCACTCGTAATGGGAAGGCCGTCAGTTCAATCCTGACCGAGGGCTCTGTTGAAAGTCTGGCCACTCGCGTTCTGCTTCCCGATCAATGGGACCCAGGAAGTGCGCGATACGCTCGAATGGATCACAAGGGAGTGATGCAGATGTCGGGTGAATACCGCCGATTCCTCTTTCCGCACGACGACGAGCGACTTGCGGGGATCCGCGACGTCGACCCGTACGAGTACCGCGAGCTCGCGAAGCTCGACCCCTTCACGGGCGGGCTGATCCGCAACTGGGCGCCGCTCTACCCGGCCGAGTTCAAGGGCATCACGAGCGATGGCCAGCTCATCCCCGGGCTCTTCCCGATCGACGTCCCGGTCGATCCCGAGGAGGTCGCCCCGACCGCCCAGATGGTCGAGGCGGCGAACGCGCTCCTCGCCGTCGTGGCGGCCCACGACCTGCCGCGACTGCGCCACGCGGTCGACGCGGTCGAATGGCAGTCCTGGTCAAACCCCGAGTTCATGATCCACGACACGGGTCTGCGCCTCGAGTTCCAGCCGGAGGCGGTGCGCGAGGCGGCGCTCGACCTCGTCGGCGCGAGCCTCGGCAGCGACGGCCTGCGCCAGGTCCGCACGCTCATGCGGATCAACGGCTTCCTCGGCGAGGTCAATGATCTGCAGAACGTCATGAACGAGTTCTCCTACCACTTCGCCCTCTACGGTGAGCCGTCGACGACCGAGCCGTGGGGCTGGCAGCTCTTCGGTCACCACCTGGCGATGAACTGCTTCGTATGGGGCGACCGCTTCAACCTGACGCCGACGTTCCTGGGCGCCGAGCCGAACGAGATCGACGACGGGCCGTTCAAGGGCGCGACGGCGTTCACGGGCCGCATCCGGCTCGCGCGCGAGCTCATCGCGAGCCTCACCGAGGCGGAGCGGGCCGCGGCGCGGACCTACGCGACGACCGACGCGCCGGAGATGTCCGACGGCCGCGTCGACCCGGGGGACGAGCGCCACCTCGGCGGCGCGTTCCAGGACAACCGCGTCGTGCCCTACGAGGGCGTGCGCGTCCGCGAGCTCTCCGAGGACTCGCAGGATCTCCTCCTCGCGCTCGTCGCCGAATCGCTGACGCACTGGCCGGAGGGTCCGGCGAAGGCCCGGCTGCGGCAGATCCGCGAGCACCTCGACGACACCTGGTTCGACTGGATCGGCGGCTTCGGCGCGGACGACGCGTTCTACTACCGGATCCAGAGCCCGGTCGCGTTCTTCGAGCTCGACCACCACTGCGGCGTCTTCCTGAGCAACCGCCACCCCGCGGTCTTCCACATCCACACGGTCGAGCGGACGCCGAACGGCAACGACTACGGCCGCGCCTGGCTTCGCCAGCGGTCGCGCGCATAGGGGGTGCCCCAACCGCCTAGGGTGGTTCGGGGGCCGAGAACGCGAGGAGCCGCGATGACGCAGCAGGAGTCCGTGAGGACGAGCTTCTGGCTCCTCATCGTGACGGTCATGATCGTGGCGTCGAACCTGCGCACGACGGTCCAGGGCGTCGGCTCGCTCATCGACCAGATCGGCGGCGACACCGGACTCACGCCGACGGCGCTCGGCCTGCTCGGCGCGCTGCCGCTGCTGATGTACGCGCTCGTGTCGCCGATCGCGCACTCGATCAGCCACCGGTTCGGCATGAACCGCACGGTCTTCGTCTCGCTCCTCGTCCTGCTCGCCGCGACGATCGTGCGCTCCATCGATGCCGGTCTCGCGCCGCTGTGGATCGGCACGATCCTCACGGGCGCCGCGATCGCGGTGGCGAACGTGCTCATGCCCGCGGTCATCAAGCACTGGTTCCCCGACCGGCTGCACGCCGTCATGCCCGTCTACACCGCGGTCCTCGCGGGCACCGGCGCGCTCGCCTCGGGCCTCGTCGTGCCGATCTCGCACATCACGTGGGGCGACGCCCAGGCCGGCTGGCGCTTCGCGCTGCTCACGACCGGCATCCTCATCGTCCCGGGCCTCATCATGTGGCTCATCGCGGTGCGCCGGGCGGGCTCCGAGCGCATCGCCGGGGAGGTCCCGGAGCCGCGTCGCAAGGGCATCTGGGGCGACCCGGTCGCCTGGCTCGTCGCGCTCTACATGGGCTTCCAGGGCGCGGCCTTCTACATGCTCGTCACCTGGCTCTCGCCGCTGTCGATCTCCTACGGCACGAGCGAGGTGCAGGCCGGCATCGAGGTCATGGTCATGCAGCTCTTCTCGCTCGGCGGCTCGCTCTCCGTGCCGTTCCTGCTGCGCGGCTGGGGTCGACGCTGGCTCCCGGCGCTCATCCCGATCCCGGGACTGCTCGGCCTCGTCGGGCTCATGATCTGGCCGCAGTCCGCATGGGTGTGGGGGCCGATCTTCGGCTACGCCTCCGGCGCGATGTTCGCCATCTCGATGTGGCTGATGGCGGACCGGGCGAGGAACCGCTCCGACGCGACCTCGCTCTCGGGCATGGCGCAGTCGGCGGGCTACCTCATCTGCGGACTCGGGCCGATCGCGTTCGCCGCCCTGCACACGCTGACCGAGGGCTGGGTGCTCTCGCTCTGCCTCGCCGCGGTGTGCATGATCGGCCTGCTCGTCGTCGGCTTCCTGCTGCGCGACCACCGGTACGCGTTCGACCGGCGGGCGGAACGCGAGCGGGCGGGCTCCTGAGGGAGACCGTTCGGTGGCATACTGTCAGGTTTCCTGGCATTCTTGACGCATGCCGCGACGAAGCGAAGTGACCTTCCTCTACCTGCTCAAGCGGGCAGAGCTCGCGGCGAAGAAGCGGCTCGAGGAGGTGCTCGAGCGCTACGACATCACGGCCGTGCAGTACGCGGCGCTCACGTCGCTCGAGCGGCACCCGGGTCTGACCGCGGCAGCACTGGCTCGCCACTCGTTCGTCACCGCGCAGACGACCGCGCAACTGGTTCGCGGACTCGAGAGCCTCGGACTCATCGTGCGCGAGCGCGACCCCAACTCGAAGCGTCAGGTGCTGCTCGCCCTCTCGCCGGCCGGTCGTGATCTGCTCGACGAGATCCGCGGTCCGGTCCGGGAGATCGAGCAGCGCATGACGGCGAGCGTCGACGCGGGGCAGCTCGAGCAGTTGCGCGTCGTGCTCGAATCGATTCGTGTCGCCGTCGAGCCGTGACGGCGCGCATCGCAGGCTGACCGGCGAGGCAGACGCTCACGCGTAGCGTTCGCGCAGCGCCGCCTTGCGCACCTTGCCGCTCGCCGTCCGGGGGAACTCCTCGACGACGGACATTCGCCTCGGGATCTTGTAGCCGGCGAGGCGCTCGCGCAGCGTCGCGACGAGCTCCTCGGTGGTGAGCTCGCGTCCGGGCGCGAGTGTCACGACCGCATAGGGGACCTCGCCCCAGCGCGCATCGGGCACGCCGATGACGGCGACACCGGTCACCCCGTCGATCGCCGCGATCGCATGCTCGACCTCCGCCGGGTAGATGTTCTCCCCGCCGGAGATGATCATGTCCTTGAGCCGGTCGGCGATGGTGAGGAATCCGTCCTCGTCGGACATGCCGACATCGCCCGTTCGCAGCCAGCCGTCGTCCGTGAACGCCTCCCTCGTCGCCTCGTCACGGCCCCAGTAGCCCAGGAAGACGTTCGGGCCGCTCACCTCGATCTCGCCCCGTTCGCCCGCCGTCGCGACAAGGTCGCCGTCCGTCCCGCGGATGCGGTAGTCGCTGAAGAAATGCGCCAGGCCCGCGGCTCCGGGATGGTCGCCTGCGTGCCAGGCGGGCATGGCCACGACACCGGGTGAGGTCTCGGTCATGCCGTAGCCGCCCGAGAACGCGAGTCCCCGCTCCGCGTAGGCGTCGACGACCTTCTGCGGTACGGGTGAGCCGCCGCAGGTCATCGACTCGAGGCTGGAGATGTCGGTCGCCGGCCACGCCGGGTCCTCCATCATGAGCTGGTAGGTCGTCGGGACGCCGCTGATCGCCGTCGCCCCCAGCCGTTCGATCGCGGCGAGCGACTCGCCAGGCACGAAGCGCTCCTGCAGCAGGACCGTCGCGCCCTTCAGGAATGCCGGCAGCAGCCCCATCCCGAGCGAGGCGACGTGAAACAGCGGCGAGATGAGGAGCTGGCGGGTGCGGCTCGTGACGTCGTAGTCGACGATCGCGTTGATCGCATTCCACGTCAGATTTCCGTGGCTGAGGATCGCGCCCTTCGGGCGGCCTGTGGTGCCCGAGGTGTACAGGATCATCGCGGCCTCGTCGAGGCCCGTGCGCGCCGACGCATCGAGCGGCGGCGCCCCGGCGATGAGGGTCTCGTAATCGGCTGCTCCCGGATGCGGACCCGGGTCCGGGTCTGCGATCACGATCCGTGCGCAGCCGGCGCCCGCGGCGGCCCCGCAGGCCTGCACTTCGAGGCTCGCGTCGCTGACGAGCAGGGTCGCGCCGGAGTCGGCGAGCTGGAACTCGAGCTCCGGGATCGAGAGGCGGGTGTTGAGCGGCAGAAAGATCGCGCCGAGCCGTGCGGTGGCGAACATCGTCTCGACGAACGAGGGGTGATTGTTGCCGAGATAGGCGACGCGCTCGCCCGGCTCGACACCGCGCTCGCGGAGTGCCGACGCGAGCCGGTCGATCCGATCGGCGAGCTCCTCGTAGGTGATCTCCCGGTCGCGATACACGATCGCGGTCCGACCGCGGGACTTCACCGCGCGCCGGCGGATCCAGCCCCCGATGCCGTCCGGCCCCATGCGCTCGCGAATCAGGCGTAGACGCGCGAGATCGACTCGACGACGACCGCGGGACGCTCCTGGCCCTCGATCTCGATCACGCCGTCGACGTGCAGCTGGTAGCCGCCCTTGACCTCCGCAACGGTCTTCAGCGTGGCGCGGAGGCGGACGTTCGCCCCGGCCGGCACCGGCGAGGTGAAGCGCACTCGGTCGAGGCCGTAGTTGACGAGCGTCGAGGCATCCGCGACCTCGAGGAGCTCGGACCACATCGGGATGAAGAGCGACAGTGTCAGGAAGCCGTGCGCGATGGTCCCGCCGAAGGGGCCGTCTTTCGCGCGCTCGGGATCGACGTGGATGTACTGGTGGTCTCCCGCCGCATCCGCGAATGTATTGATTCGCTCCTGGGACACGTTGATCCAGGAGGAGGCGCCGAGGTCGGCGCCCTCGAGCGAGGGGAGGTCGGCGATGGTCGTGGTGGTGATGGCCATGGTGGTCCCTTTCAGAGTCCGAGCAGGCGGATGGCGTTGTCTTTCAGGATCTTGGGGCGGACCTCGTCCTTGAGGTCGAGGGCGGCGAAATCGCCGAGCCAGCGCTCCGGCGTCAGCACCGGGAAGTCGCTGCCGAAGAGCACCTTGCCCTGCAGATAGGAGTTCGCGGCGCGCACGAGTTGCGCGGGGAAGTACTTCGGACTCCACCCCGAGAGATCGATCCAGGCGTTCGCCTTGTGCGTCGCGACGGAGATCTGCTCATCCACCCAGGGCACGCTCGGATGGGCGAGGACGAGCTGCAAGCCGGGGTGGTCGGCGAGCACGTCGTCGAGCAGCATCGGGTTGGAGTAGCGCGTCTTGAAACCGTAGCCCCCCGGTGTCCCGGCGCCAACGCCGGTCTGACCGGTGTGGACGATGACGGGGACGCCGAGGCGTTCGAGCGCTGACCACAGCGGGGCGATCGCGTCGTCGAGCGGGTCGAAGCCCTGCACGGTCGGGTGCAGCTTGAACCCCTGGGCGCCGTGCTCGGTGACGAGCGACGCGGCGTAGTCGATCGCCCGTGCGCCCTGGAGCGGGTCGATCGAGGCGAACGGGATGAGCACGTCGGCGTGGTCGGCGGCCTGCTCGATGATCTCGATGCTCGAGATGGGCGGGTGGCCGAGCGCGGTCTCGGAGTCGACGGTGAAGACGACCGCCGCCATGCGGCGCTCGCGGTAGTACGCGGCGACTCCGGCGAGGTCGGGGTTCGGACCGTCCTGACGGAAGTACTTGGCGAGCGCGGCGACGAGCTCGTCCGGCAGCGAGCGGTGCCCGTCGGCCCCGATCTCGATGTGGACGTGGGTGTCGATCGCCGTCACGGCGTCGAGGTCGATCTCCGGACGATACATGTGGGTCCGTCCCGATCAAACCGCGGCGGGCGCGGCGCGATCGAGCTCGGGCGGCAGCGGCGGCCACGGCGCTTCCCCGACCGACTGCAGTCGGGTCTGGAGCCGGCCGCCGAGATCGGTCTCGATGTCGTCGGCGCTCCAGCCGCCGTCGTGGTACCAGGACTCGAGCACCTCGGGGTGCGACCAGAGCTGGATCCGATCGCCGCCGACGCCGATCGCCTGGCCGGTGACGCCCTGGGCCTCGTCGGAGGCGAGCCAGACGATGAGCCCGGCGACGTCCTCGGGTGTGCCGAAGCCGAGTCCGTGGCGGAAGAACGCCGGCATCGCGTCGCCGCGCTCGGTCGCCTCGACGGCCGCGGCGAAGTAGGGGATCGTCTTCGTCATCGCGGTCGCGGCGACGGGGATGACAGCGTTCGCGGTCACGCCCGCCTTCTTCATCTCGATCGCCCAGGTCCGGATCATGCCGACGATGCCGGCCTTCGCGGCGGCGTAGTTCGTCTGGCCGAAGTTGCCGCGCTGGCCCGTCGGGGAGCCGATCGCGATGATGCGCCCAGGCACCTCGTGCTCCTTGAAGTAGCCGAACGCCGCGCGCGCCATGGTGAAGGTGCCGCGCAGGTGGACGTCGATGACGGCGTCGAAGTCCTCGTCGGTCATCTTCAGCAGCGACTTGTCACGGAGGATGCCCGCGTTCGTCACGACGATGTCGAGGCGGCCGAACTCGCCCACCGCGGCATCGACGAGCTGCTGCGCGACCGCACTCGTGCCGACGGGTGCGACGATCGCGCTCGCGCGCCCTCCGGCGGCCTGGATCTCGGCCACGACGGCAGCCGCCGCCGAGTCCGACACATCGTTGACGATGACTGCTCCGCCCGCGGCGGCGAGCGCCTTGGCATAGGCGGCGCCGAGCCCGGCACCCGAGCCGGTGACGATGGCGACCTTCTGGCCGAGGGAGATGGACATGGGCAACGCTCCTTCGCGGTGACGTCGGGAGATTATCAGGTTTACTGGCTATTCGACCGATCGGGAGCGCACGATCTTTGCGAGCAGCCCGGTGAGCGTGGTGACTTCGGCGGGGGTCAGCGCGGCGAGCTGCCGGTCCCGGCTCCCCGCGACCGCCCGGCTGGCGCGGGCGTGCAGCGACTGACCCGCCTCGGTGATGACGATCGCGTTCACCCGGCGATCGCCCGGGTCCGCCTCGCGCCGAACGAGGCCGCGGCGCTCGAGCCCATCGACGAGCGCGACAACCTGGCTGGGGTCGAGGCGCAGGAACGCGGCGAGCTCGCGCTGAGTCGGTCGCGATGCGGCGGCGGCAGCCGCGAGCACCGCGAAGGAGCGCACGCGCAGCCCGAACTCGGCAAGCGCCTCGTTCGTCGCAGCGATCGAGTCGGCGTTCGCGCGGGCGAGCAGCAGTCCCGGCTCGCTGGCGAACGCGGTCTCCTCCAGCCCTCCGGTATCCAACTGCAGCTGCGCCATGACGCCCAAGGCTAAGACGATTCATGGAGAATCTCAACTATTGAGGATCAGCATGATTCTCACGAGGCGACTGCAGCGCCGATCCGCGCGCCGCGAATCAACGTATGACAATATGGGCGTCGAGGTGCGCAAATGATGTCATACGATTCGCCGACGGTGCCGGCGTCGCTACCCCGGCGCCGAGAGGGCTCGACGACGAGCCTGCTGATGTACCTGTTCGGCGACTACTGGCTCGAGCGCAGCCAGGCCTTCCCGTCGGCCGCGCTCGTGGCGCTCCTCGCCGACTTCGAGGTCAACGAGGCCGCGGCGCGGGCGGCGCTGAGCCGGATGGTCAAGCACGGGCTGCTCGAGTCCTCGCGCGCGGGACGCAACACCTCGTATCGGCTGACGCCGCGAACCGTCGGGGTGCTGCGCTCCGGGCTCGCGCGGATGGGGGAGTTCGGGCGCGAGGACCGTCCGTGGGACGGCATCTGGAGTGTCGTCGTGTTCGCCGCGCCCGAGGGCAATCGCGTGCTGCGGGAGGCCATCCGGGCCCGCATGCGCTGGCTCGGGTATGCGTCGCTCGAGGATGCCGTCTGGGTCTCGCCCCGCGCGAGGCCGGGCGTCGCGGTCGAGGAGCTTCAGCGCCTCGGCGTGCGGGGCGTGACCGCGCTGACGGCGACCGTGCCGGCTCTGGGAGCCGGCACCCGGCGGCCCCAGGAGGCCTGGGACCTCGAATCGCTGTCTGCGGCATACCTCGCGTTCATCGACGACACCGAGCAGCTCGCCCGGGAACTCGACGCGGCCGTCATCACCCCGGCGCAGGCCCTCGTCCTGCGGACGCGATTCGCGGACTCGTGGATCGAGCTCGCGAGCTCGGACCCGGACCTCCCGCGCGAGCTCCTGCCAGCCGACTGGCCGCGGACGCGCGCGCGCGCAGCGTTCGTCGGCGCGCACGAGACCCTTGGGGCCCTCGCGATCGGGCGCGTCACCGCGGTGCTTGCCGAGTACGACCCCGAACTCGCCGATCTCGTGGTGCACCGCAGCTTCGTCGCCTGAGTCCTCGCCGAGCGGTGGTTGACGTATGTGACATGAACTCCACATACTTGTCGACACAATGTCATGCATCTCGCCAGATGCCGCGAGCGGCAGGCGAGATCGTGCCGCACCATTCGACGAAGAATGAATAGAGGTCCAGCAATGAAGCGTTCCATCCTGGGCGCGGCCGCGGTCGTCGCGGCGATCGCCCTCGTCGGCTGCACCGATTCCGGTGCGCCCGCTCCCGCGCCGTCCCCGACCGATGACGTTCCCACACCTACCGAGACCTACGACATCAAGGTCGCAGCCCTCCCGATCGCGGAGACCGGCGCCATCTGGGCGGCACTCGACGCCGGGATCTTCGCGGAGCACGGCATCAACCTCGAGATCCTGCCCGCGCAGGGTGGCGCACAGGCCATCCCCGGCCTCGTCTCCGGCGAGGTCGACTTCGCGATCGGCCAGCCGTTCGGTCCGTTCCGCGCCGCGCTCGCCGGTGAGCAGGTCCGCCTGCTCACGAACTACGCGAACAGTCTCACGACCCTGCCCGACGTCAACAGCGTCGTCGCGAGCGCCGCGAGCGGCGTGACGAGCTGGAAGGACCTCTCGGGCAAGAAGGTCTCCGTCAACAGCCCGAACGCCGCGGGAGACCTGACGATCCGCGCCGCGGTCGCGAACGACGGAGGCGACCCGAACTCGATCGAGTTCGTCGTCGTCGGCTTCCCGGACGCGCCCGGACAGATCGAAGCCGGCACGATCGATGCCGCGTGGGTCCCCGACCCGTTCCGGGGCATGATCCTCGCGGCGGGCGGCACCGACCTCGGTGGTCCCTACCAGGCGACCATCCCGGGTCTCACGGTGCTGACCAACTTCACGCTGCAGAGCCTCATCGACAGCGAGCCGGGCAAGGTCGCGGCGTGGACCGCCGCGCTCACCGAGGCGCTCGACTACGCGGCGACGCACGAGCCGGAGGTGCGGGCGGCGATCGCCAAGTACCTCGACATCCCCCAGGCAGCCGCCGACGGGATCGTCCTGCCGACGTTCACGGCGGACCTCGGGACCGCCCATCTCGAGCAGCTCATCGACCTCGCGCTCGAGTACGGGTACTTCGACACGGCGCCCGATCTGGCGACGCTCATCGCGCGATAGCGCCCGACGCGGTGGTCCGGGGTCACGCGGCCCCGGACCGCCGTCGTGGGTGCGGTCATACCATGCAGGCGGAGAGGACGAGCATGACCAGGAGGCGACTGGCGCTGCGCGGCGCGCTGCTCGGCGTCGTCGGGATCCTGGGCTTCCTCGCGCTCTGGCAGCTCGCGGCCGCGGTCGGCTGGGTCAACGCGAAGTACGTCCCTCCGCCCACCGCGGTCCTCGCGACACTCGGCGAGGATGCGCTCGACCTCGCGTTCTGGCGTGCCGTCGGCGATACCCTCATCACCTGGGCGATCGGTCTCGCCATCTCGATCGTGCTCGCGGTCGTCCTCGGCACCGTCATCGGCCTCGTGCCGTTCCTGCGGCGGTACACGCGCTCGACGGTCGAGTTCCTGCGGCCCATCCCCTCCGTCGCGATCATCCCGATCGCGATCATGTCCTTCGGCCCGAATCGCGACGCGTCGCTCGTCATCGTGGTGTTCGCGACGTTCTGGCAGGTCTTCATCCAGGTCCTCTACGGCGTCGCGGACGTCGACACCGTCGCACGCGACACGCAGCGCAGCTTCGGGCTCGGACCGCTGTCGCGCTTCGCCCACCTCGTCTTCCCGACGTCACTGCCCTACCTCATGACCGGCATCCGACTCGGCGCGACCGTCGCGCTCATCCTGACCGTCACGGGAGAGCTCATCATCGGCGTCCCTGGGATCGGCCGCCTCCTCACGCAGCGCGCGACCGCGGGCGACTACGCCGGGGTCTACGCGATGGTCGTCGCCGCCGGCATCCTGGCGCTGCTCATCAATCTGATCGTCCGCGCGACCGAGCGCCGCGCGCTCTCCTGGCATGAGTCGGTTCGCGGCGAGGTCGTCCTATGAGCGTGTCGGAGACTCGGCGCATCGTGCTCCCGAAGCCCAGGTCGCGGGTGCCGCGCTGGATCACGGGGACCCTGGAGGTCCTCGCGCTCCCGATCATCATCCTTGCGGCGTGGTCGGTCTCGGCGATCGTCTCGCCGAACAACCGGTTCCCTTCCCTGTGGGCGATCGGCGAGGCGTTCGGCCAGACCTGGTTCGGCAGCGCCCTGACGGTCGACGTGCTGCCGAGCGTGGGGCGGCTGCTCACCGGCATCGTCATCGCGGTCGTCGCGGGCATCGCGGTCGGACTCCTGGTCGGCTCGAACCGGTGGCTGCGCAGCCTCGTCGAGCCCGTCTTCGAGTTCTTCCGCGCGATCCCGCCGCCCATGCTCGTCCCACTGCTCGCGCTCGCCCTGGGCATCGGCGACCAGGCGAAGGTGCTCGTCATCGTCGCGGGGGCCGTCTGGCCCGTCCTGCTCAACACCGTCGAGGGCGTCCGCGCGGTCGACTCGGTGCAGCGCGAGACGGCGAGGTCGTACCAGCTCTCGACGCCCCGCCGGGTCGTCTCGATCGTGCTGCCGAGCGCAGCGCCGCAGATCATGGCCGGCGTGCGCCAGTGCATCTCGATCGCGCTGATCCTCATGGTCATCTCGGAGATGTCGGCGTCCTCGTCGGGCATCGGATATCAGATCCTCGTGTTCCAGACGAACTACCAGTACCCGCAGATGTGGAGCGGGGTCATCCTGCTCGGCCTCATCGGCATTCTGCTCGCGCTCGCCTTCCAACTCGCCGAGCGGTACGTGCTCGGCTGGTACCACGGACTGAAAGGGGCCGAACGTGCCTGAGATCCTCGACGCCGGAACGGGACAGCTGCTCGCGGTCGAGCACCTCAGCAAGGCCTACGGCGACTTCGTCGCGCTGCAGGACATCTCCTTCTCGGCGCGGCAGGGCGAGCTCGTGTGCATCGTCGGCCCGTCCGGCTGCGGCAAGACGACGCTGCTGAAGTGCATCGCGGGTCTGCTCGAGCCGAGCGGAGGCGCCGTGCGCCTGGACGGCGTGCCGGTCACCGCACCGCCGAAGCGGATGGCGGTCGTCTTCCAGGAGTACGGGCGCAGCCTCATGCCGTGGATGACGGTCCGTCGCAACGTCGCGCTGCCGCTGCTCAAGTCGGTGCCGAGGGCGGGGCGGCGCGAGCGCGTCGCGGAGGCGCTCGAGGCCGTCGGGCTCGCCGACGCGGGGGACAAGTACCCGTGGCAGCTGTCGGGAGGCATGCAGCAGCGCGTGGCGATCGCCAGGGCCGTCGCCTACAACCCCGAGGTGCTCATCATGGACGAGCCGTTCGCGGCGGTCGACGCGCAGACCCGCGCGGACCTCGAGGACCTCGTGCGCGGGATCTGGGAGCGGTTCGGGGTCACGATCCTCTTCGTCACGCACGACATCGACGAGTCGGTCTACCTGGGCGAGCGCGTGATCGTGCTCTCGATGTCGCCGACGGTCGTCCAGGAGGACCTCGTCGTCGACCTGCCCGTCGAACGCGATCAGATCGTGACGCGTGCGCTGCCCAGGTTCACGGAGCTGCGCACCCACGTCTACGAGCAGATCCAGCGCGCCAAGCGCGGCGCGCTGCGCTGAGCCACGAGCGAAGGACGAGGAGACGAGGATGGCGTTCCCCAGGCCGGTCGCCGACGCGATCGCGCGGCTCGCCCAGCGCGGACCGGGGCCGAGGCCCGGCGAGGGGCTGCGGTTCCTCGATCTCCCGGTGACGACCGAGGGCGTCATCATCCCGACGCGGCACGGCGAGGTGGCCGCAACGGTGATCTCGCCGGAGGGCGGGGCCGCGGGCAGGCCGGTCTACGTCAACTTCCACGGGGGCGGCTTCGTCCTGCGCCACCCGGAGCAGGACGACGGCCTGTGCCGCTATCTCGCCGTCCACGCGGGGGTCGTCGTCGTCAACGTCGACTACGACGTCGCGCCGCAGCTGCGCTTCCCCGGCCCCGTCGAGCAGGCGTACGACGCCGTCGTCTGGGCGGCATCGGGTGAACGGTCGTGGGACGGGGCCCGGCTCGCCGTCGGCGGGTCGAGCGCGGGCGGGGCACTCGCGGCGGGGGCCGCCCGCCTCGCGCTCGAGCTCGGCGCGCCGGCGATC
>DATMFB010000016.1:0-1908 GCA_035556395.1 Microbacteriaceae bacterium | reverse complement strand
GAGCACCTCGAGCTCGCGCGGCGAGAGCCGCTCGGTGGCGCCCGTCGCCTGCGCGATCCGCTCGGCCCGATCGCGTTCGTCGCCGCGGCGATCCTCTTCGACCGCGGCGACCGCGGCGTGGATCCGCGCCCGTTCGCCGGGCACGAGCTCCTCGCGGACGGCTTCGCGCATGAGCGCGTGCCGGAAGCGGTAGCCGTCGGGATCGCTGACGAGCACCCTGGCGGCGAGTGCCTCGCGGACGGCGACGTCGAGCGCGTGGCCGCCGAACGGCACGACCGTCGCGACCAGGTCGTGCGGCACGACGCCGCCGGCCTCGGCGACGACGCGCAGGACGCTGCGCGCGGGCTCGCCGAGCGCGACGTAGCGGAGCATGAGGATCTCGCGCAGCGACGGCGGGAGCGGCTCGCCGAGGTGCACGGCGACCTCCTCGACGTAGAACGGCACGCCGTCGCTGCGCTGCAGGATCGTGTCGCGCTCGTCCGGGAGGATCGCCCGCCCGAGCACCGACTCCGCGAGCGCGCCGACGGACTCGGGGTCCAGCGGCGGCAGCTCGAGGCGCGCGCCCCATCTCGACCGGGAGAACTCGGCGAGGAGGCTGGACAGCGGGTGGCCGAGATCGACGTCGTCGCTGCGGAACGCGAGGACGACGAGCAGTCGGGCCTGGCCGAGTCGCGGGACGAGGAAGCGCATCACCTCGAGCGTGCTCGGGTCGGACCACTGCAGGTCGTCGAGCACGATCACGATCGGCCGCCCGGCGGCAGCCGCGTCGACGAGCGTCACGAAGCCGCCGAGCAGCCGGGCCGAGTCGACCTCGCCGCTGATCGATGTCCAGTGCCCGGCGCGCAGGGCATCGAGCTGGTGCTCGACGTCGGCGGGCAGCGGTGGGCGCGCTCCCGTGAGGGCGCGCTCGACGTCGCGCAGGAAGCCGCCGACGACGGCGAACGGGAGCGGTCCGGAGCCCGGGTCCTCCGCGTGGCCGACGAGGACCAGCGCGCGCTCGGCGTGCCGCCGGGCGAACTCGTCGATCAGTCGGGTCTTGCCGATGCCGGCGTCACCCGAGATGACGAGCGCCTGGAACCGACCCGCGTCGGCCGCGTCGAGGGCGGCGTCGAGCGTCGCGAGCTCGTCGGCCCGTCCGACGAGCGCGACCCCGCCGACGCTCATTCGCTCATCGTTTCACGCCTCGCCGCCGGCGCGCTCGCGTTCTGCGCCGCGGACATCGTCCTCGAGCCGGCGGATGGCCCCGCGCAGCGCCCGCTCGGGATCGAGGCCCGCCGCCCGCGCCCCCGCGACGATCGAGAGGAGGGCGTCGCCGAGGGCGTGCTCGTCCGCGGGGACGTCGACGGGCGATCGCTCAACCCTCACCTGTCCAGCCTTGCCGAGCAGCTTGTCGGCGAGCGCGAGGGCCGGCATCCCCTTCGGCACGCCGTCGAGGACCGACTCGCGGTGCGGCTTCTCCGTGCGCTTGAGCTCGTCCCAGCGGGCCGTGACGGCATCGGCGGTGTCCGCGACCGCGTCGCCGAAGACGTGCGGGTGACGGCCGACCATCTTCAGCCGCATGTGGCGCGCGACGTCCTCGAGCGTGAACCGGCCCTCCTCGGCCGCGATGTCGGCGTGGAAGACGACCTGGTAGAGCACGTCGCCGAGCTCCTCGACGAGCTCGTCGTCGTCACCGGCTTCGATCGCGTCCACGAGTTCGTGCGTCTCCTCCACGAGGTAGCGCACGAGGGAGGCATGCGTCTGCTCGCGGTCCCACGCGCAGCCGCCCGGCGCCCGCAGGTACTCGAGGATGGCGATGAGCTGCTCGAGCTCGGGATGCTCGCCCGGCGCGGGAAGGGCGGGACCGGCCGCTGCTGCTCGAGCGTTCACGCGCCTAGTCTCGCACCGGCGCGTCCGGGGTGCCGTCCG
>DATMFB010000015.1:0-8165 GCA_035556395.1 Microbacteriaceae bacterium | reverse complement strand
CGCGCACCGTCGTAGACGACGACCGTGACGTCGGTCAGACGCGCCCGTGCGAGGTACGCCTCGGCGAGCCGGCGCACCGACTTCTCCCCGCCGACCGGGTCGTCCGAGCCGACGACGAGCAGCAGCGGGACGTCGTGCTCGTCGGCGAGCCCGACCCGCGGCTTGCCGAGCAGCCGGAGCGTCTCCCGCACGCCGAAGAGCTTGATGAGCGGGGTCGCCACCATGAGCGGGTCCGCCGCCGCCGCCGCGACGACGTCGGGGTCGCGGCTGAGCCACTCGTAGCCCGTCGGGTTCGGGACGGTCTTCTTGTGCCGCGCATTGAGCGGCGCGGCGTTCATGCCCGTCAGCACGCGATACGCGGATCCGGAGAGGACGACCAGGTCGTACTCGGCCGGGTACTCGTCAAGCAGGATCTGGGAGATGAAGGAGCCCCACGAGTGCCCGAACAGGACGAACGGGATGCTCGGCCGTGCCGCCTTGATCAGCTTGCTCAGGCGATGCACGGCGTCGACCGCCGCGCGGTGCCCGCCCTTGCCGAGCCGTCCGAGCTTCGAGGTGTCGCCGCCCCACTGCTCGACACCGGTCTGCCCGTGGCCGCGGTGGTCGTCCGCCCAGACCTCGTAGCCCGCGGCGACGAGCGCGGCCGCGACATGCTCGTAGCGCAGCGAGTACTCGCCGACGCCGTGGACGAGCTGGACGACCGCCTTCGGTGACGGATGCGACCACACGTGGTAGTGGATCGTGACGCCGAGCGCATCCTTGAACGTCGCGTCTTTTCGGGTCACAGCCATGGATGGAATCTACTCCTCGGGTCTACTCTTGGCGGGTCGACCGAGCGGGGGAGCGGGACAGGTGCATCGACGGGGACGCGCCGCGGCAGCGGCAGTGGTGATGGCGACGGGATTGGCGATCGGGGGCGCGCTCCCGGCCGCGGCGGCGACCGCCCAGTACGAGCTCGTCGAGATCGCGCCGGGCTCGGTCTACAGCGTGATCGGCCCGCTCGTCGAGGCCGGCGGGGTCGTCTACTTCCAGGGCACGAGCCCGTCCGCTCCCGGCGGCTCCTGGCTGTTCTCCTTCGACCCGGCGACCGGCGCGGTCGGTCCGGTCGGCGTCACCAGCTCGCTCGGACAGGTGAGCGGCCTCCGGACGGACGGCAGCCTGCTCTTCTTCCTCTCACCGGCGGGCGGTGAGAACGCGATCCATGTCTACGACCCGAGCACCGACACGGTCGGCGAGTACGACTGGCCGGTCGGGGAGAACGCGTTCGGAGATGAGCTCGCCATTCTGGGCGCCGACGTCTACGTCGTCATGCAGGGGGACGGGTTCCTCTACTCGGTGCCGAAGGCGGACCCGGCGTCGGCTCCGGGCATCGCGCCGACGGCGACGACGCCCCTGCCCAAGTGCGCCGACGGGACGACCGATCCAGCGAGCTTCGCCGGCAACCTGCATTCCGTGGGCGCCTACGTCTACTACGTCCAGTCGTGTGCCGACATCCTGTCCGACCAGCTCTTCCGCCGGGCGAGTCCCGCGTCGGCCGAGGCCGTCGCGTTCCCGGCCCCGCCGCCCGCGACCGAGCTCGGCGCGGCCTACGCGGTGCTCGAGCACGCCGGCCGGACCTACTTCGCGGCAGGACCCATCTCCGGCGACCAGCATCAGTACTCGTTCCCGTCGGCGGATCTCTCACAGCCGGTCGCCGACCTTGGCGGGCTGAACCCGGGCAGCTCGGCGGTCTTCCAGGGCGTCGTGACCTGGTTCATGCAGGACGGCGCCGAGCGCCGGCTGTACCGGAGCGACGACGGCGTCACGGCGACGCCCATCGGCCCGACGTCCGATGCGGACCTCGAGGCCGAGCTCGCGCTCACCGCCTGGGGCGACATCCTGCTGCTCAACGGCTTCCCGGTGGTGTCGGCGGCCGATCCCGTCGGAACCCGGACGAACTACTTCTACGATGCCGCGGATCGCTCGCTCACCCGGATCGGTCCCGCGGGCGCGATCGTGCCGCCGTTCGTGACCTCGGCCGGCGACGCCTACGTCACGGCGTTCGCCGCGCTCGGCGCGGACGCCGACAGCCAGCACCTCTACCGAGTGGTCAAGCGCGTGCTGCCCGAGACGGGCCTCGACGCCAGCGGCTTCGCGATCGCGGCCGCCCTCCTCCTCGCGACCGGCGCCGCGCTCGCCTGGACCGCGAGACGCGAGGCGCGACTCACGCCTCGCGGGTGATCTCGACGCTGACGAAGAGGGTCGAGGCGAACGACCCCGCGTACACGCCGCGCAGCGGCGGCACGTCGTCGTAGTCGCGCCCCCGCCCGACGAGCACGTGGCGGTCGCCGATGTCGATGCCGTTCGTCGGGTCGAAGCCGCGCCACCCCGAGCCGGTGAACCACTCGACCCACGCGTGCGACTCCCCCGAGACGGTCTGCCCGACCTCGGCGTCGTCGACCGGGTGGAGATAGCCGGACACGTACCGCGCGGGAATGCCGACCGCCCGCAGCGCGCCGAGCGCGACGTGCGCGATGTCCTGGCAGACGCCCTTGCGATGCGCCCACGCGTCCGCGCCGGACGAGTGGACCGACGTCACGCCCGGCATGTACTCGAGCGCATCGCCGACCGCGGTGCAGATCGCGTTCGCGGCCGCGGAAGGGCTGCGGTGGTGCGCTGCGATCCGCTCGGCGAGCTCGACGACATCGTCCGGCGGCGCCGTGAGCCGCGTCTGCGAGAGCTGCTCGACCGTCGCGGTCGAGCCCTGCCCGAGCCGCTCGATCCCCTCCCAGTCGATCTCGCCGACCGGGGTCGGTCGCGCCCGGACCTCGACGACGCTGCTCGCGGCGATGGACAGCTCGCGGTGCGGGCTGAGCACCTCGAACGCCGCGACCCGCGTGCCCCAGTAGTCGACGTAGTTGTGATGCGCGTTGACCGGGGCGATCTCCAGCCCGGACATGATGACGAGCTGCCCGTCGAGGCTGACGGGGAGCATCCGAGCCTCGTTGTAGCTCGCCGTCACGTCACCCCCGTAGGAGAAGCCGGTGACGTGGCGGATGCGCAGCCGCTTCACGTCGTCTCCCCCACCCACATCGGCATCGCGTTCGTCGGGAAGTAGCGCTCGCGGATCGCCTCGGAAGCCGCCGACGTCGCGTTCTGCACCCGCTCCATCCAGCTCGTCAGGGACTCGAGGATCTCCGAGATGGGCCGGTACTCGAGCTCGCTGCGGATCTGACCGAGGATGCGCTGCGCCTGGTCGGAGAACCCGACGCGGCCGTCGGGCCCCGGCTCGATCTCTCGCAGGCACGCCTCGGCGCGCAGGACGGAGAACAGGATCGAGCGGGGGAAGAGCCGGTCGAGGAGCAGGAACTCCGCGGCGTTGCGGGCGGACGGCATGCCGCGATACGTCTTCAGGTACGCCTCGTACGCGCCGACCGAGCGCAGGATCGTCGTCCAGCTGGGACCGGACGCGTCGGTGAGCGAACGCGTCGCGAGCAGCCGGGCGGTCATGTCGGCGCGCTCGATCGAGCGGCCGAGGGTGAAGAAGCGCCACGCGTCGTCGCGGCTCGTCGCGGACTCGATGATCCCGACGGCGAGCGCCGAGCGCTCCCGCACCCACTGGAAGAACTCGTGGACCTGCTGACTCGGGACCGCGCGCGGCATCATCGCGCGAGTCGTGTTGAGGCACTCCCACAGCTCGGTGCTGACGACCTCGCGGGCGCGGCGGGCGTTCTCCCGTGCGGCGCCGAGCGAGTAGGCGATCGACGCCGGCTCGTTGCGGTCGACCGCGAGGATCTCCAGGACGCGCTGACGGCCGAGCTCCTCGGGCGGCGCCGCCGTCCCCATGACGGACAGCAGGGCGCGGCACGCGGCGTCCTCCTCGATCCACGGGTCCTCGAGGAGCAGCTGGAGGTGGACGTCGAGGATGCGGGCGGTGCCGTCGGAGCGCTCGACGTAGCGGCCGATCCAGTACAGCGCCTCGGCGATCCGGCTCAGCATGGCTGGTCCCGCCCTTCGACTCGCTGCGCTCGCTCAGGGAGCGGTGGAAACGAGTCGCTCAGGAAGCCGCTGGCACTCTGTTGCTGCTGCTGCGGCTGCTGGTGCTGCGGCGCGAGCTCCTCGAAGCCGATGATCGGGATCGACGTCGTGATCGCCGCCTGGTCCGCGACGAGCCCCTGGATCGAGTGGCGTTCGACGTGCAGCGGGGTCGAGCCGACGACCCACGTGTCCTTCGATCCCCCGCCCTGCGACGAGTTGACGACGAGCTCGCCCTCCGGCAGCGCGACCCGGGTGAGACCGCCGGGGAGCACCCAGACATCGTGGCCGTCGTTGACGGCGAACGGCCGGAGGTCGGCGTGCCTCGGGCGCATGCCGTCCTCGACGAGGGTCGGGATCGTCGACAGCTGCACGACCGGCTGCGCGATCCACCCGCGCGGATCGGCGATGAGGCGGGCGCGCAGCGCATCGAGCTCCGCGGGCGACGCATCCGGCCCGATCACGAGGCCCTTGCCGCCCGAGCCGTCGACCGGCTTGACGACGAGCTCGTCGAGCCGGTCGAGCACCTCCTCGAGCGCGCCGGGATCCTCCAGCCGCCAGGTGTCGACGTTCGGCAGGATCGGCTCCTCGGCGAGGTAGTAGCGGATGAGCTCGGGGACGTACGTGTAGACGAGCTTGTCGTCCGCGACCCCGTTGCCGACGGCGTTCGCGATCGTGACGTTGCCGAGTCGCGCGGCGAGCATGAGTCCCGGGCTGCCGAGCATCGAGTCGGCGCGGAAGGTGAGCGGGTCGAGGAACTCGTCGTCGACGCGCCGGTAGATGACGTCGACGCGCGTCGGTCCCGCGGTCGTGCGCATCCACACCCGTCCGCCCGAGCAGAACAGGTCGCGGCCTTCGACGAGCTCGACGCCCATGAGCCGGGCGAGGAGCGTGTGCTCGAAGTAGGCGGAGTTGAAGACGCCCGGCGTGAGGACGACGACGGTCGGGTCCTCGACGCCGCTCGGCGCGCTCGCCCGGAGCGCCTGGAGCAGGCGCGCCGGGTAGTCGCCGACCGGCTTGACGCGCATCGAGACGAAGAGCTCCGGGAGGGTCTGGGCCATGACCCGGCGATTCGAGATGACGTAGCTCACGCCGGATGGCACGCGCACGTTGTCCTCGAGCACCCGCCACACCCCGTGCTCGTCCCGGATGCAGTCGATGCCGGAGACCTGGATGCGCACGCCGTTCGCGGGGTCGATGCCGGCGGCCGCGCGGTGGAAGTGGTGGCTCGACGTGATGAGCGCCGCGGGGATGACGCCGTCGCGGATCGCGCGCTGCGGCCCGTAGACGTCCGCGAGGAAGGCTTCGAGCGCGCGGACGCGCTGCGCGACGCCCGAGCTGACCTGCTGCCACTCGGCGTCGGCGACGACCCGCGGGACCGCGTCGATCGGGAAGGGCCGCTCCTCACCCGCGAAGTCGAACGTGACGCCCTGCGCGAGATAGGACTTGGCGAGCGCGTCGGTGCGACCGCGCAGCTCCTCCTTGCTCATCTGCGCGAGCGTGCGGTGGATCTCCGCATACGGCTGGCGCACCGTGCCGTCGTGGGCGAACATCTCGTCCCAGGGCGGGGTCCCGAGCCGCGTGGTGGCGGTGTCCCCGTAGCCGTCGAACAGGTCCGCCATGTCGAAAGCCTAGGCCGCCGCGTGTTGCGGCGGCATTTCGCGTCTCGATCGGTCCGGTATCCGGCATTGCCTTGCATTCTGATCAATTGTTAGACAATCTATTCGAGTGACCTCGCGGACTACGAACGACATCGCCGTGCTTCCAGGGGCGCTGCACACCGCGCTGCGCGACGCGATCCTCGACCGTGCGCTCGCGCCGGGCGCCGCTGTCACCGAGTCCTCCGTCGCGATCCGCTACGGCGTCGCCCGACCGACCGCGAGGCTCGCGATCGAGCGACTCGTCGCCGACGGCCTGCTCCGGCGTGCACCGCACCAGGCGGCGCGCGTCCCCGTCCTCGAAGCGCAGGACGTCGCCGACATCTTCGACGCCCGCGCGGTCGTCGAGCAGGCCGCGATCGAGCGGCTCGCACGCGCGGGCTCGATCCCGGCCGACGCGCTCGCGGCGCACCGCGAGCTCCTCGCGATCGACGGCTCGGCGCCGTTCGCCCGGATCGACGCGAGCTTCCACCGCTGCCTCGTCGCCGGCCAGCCGAACGCCCGCCTGGCCCGGATGCACGACCTGCTGATGGGCGAGATCGAGCTGTGCATCGCGCAGGTGCAGGCGGAGGGCGTGCTGACACCCGTCGAGATCGGCGCGCAGCACCAGGCGATCCTGGACGCCGTCACCGCCGGGGACGCCGAGCGCGCCGGGCGGCTCGCCCGAGACCACATCCACGGCGCACGCGACCGGCTGCTCGCCGCGATCGAGCGCGCGGGCGACCGCCGAGAGTAAGGACGATTCACCGATGGTGCAGCGGAAGTTCCCGAACCCGAAGGACGTGTTCGAGCTCATGCGGTTCAAGCGTCCCGTGTGGAGCGCGAAGGAGCGCCGACTGGCCGGCGCCCTGACGATCCACGACCTGCGGACGATCGCCAAGCGCAGGACTCCCAAGGCCGCGTTCGACTATGTGGACGGCGCCGCGGACGGCGAGCTCTCGCTGACCCGCGCGCGACAGGCGTGGGAGGACATCGAGTTCCACCCGGACATCCTCCACGACGTCTCCACGGTCGACACCTCGACGACCGTGCTCGGCGGCCCGAGCGCCTACCCCTTCGCGATCGGACCGATCGGCTTCAGCCGGATCGCCCACACCGAGGGCGAGGTCGGCGGCGCTTCGGCCGCCGCGCGGATCGGCATCCCGTTCACGCTCTCGACCCTGGGGAACACCGCGATCGAGCGCGTCGCCGAGATCAACCCCGGCCGCAACTGGTTCCAGCTCTACGTCATGCGCCAGCGCGAGATCTCCTACGGGCTCGTCGAGCGCGCGGCGGCCGCCGGCTACGACACGCTCATGTTCACGGTGGACGCCCCCGTCGGCGGCAACCGGCTCCGCGACACCCGGAACGGCTTCTCGATCCCGCCACAGCTCACCGCGAGGACGATCGCGAACGCCATCCCGCGGCCGTGGTGGTGGTGGGACTTCCTCACGACTCCCAAGCTCGAGTTCGCCTCCCTCAGCTCGACGGGCGGGACCGTCGGCGAGCTGCTGTCCTCCGCGATGGACCCCACGATCTCGTTCGACGATCTCGACGTCATCCGCGGGATGTGGCCCGGCAAGCTCGTCGTCAAGGGGGTGCAGAACGTCGCCGACTCCAAGCGTCTGACCGACCTCGGCGTCGACGGCATCATCCTGTCGAACCACGGCGGGCGACAGCTCGATCGCGCGCCGATCCCGTTCCACCTCCTCCCGGAGGTCGTGCGCGAGGTCGGCAAGGACACCGAGGTCATCGTCGACACGGGCATCATGAACGGCGCGGACATCGTCGCGGCGATCGCGCTCGGCGCGAAGTTCACCATCGTCGGCCGCGCCTACATGTACGGCCTCATGGCCGGCGGCATCGACGGCGCGCACCGCGCGATGGAGATCCTCACCCGGCAGATCGTGCAGACGATGCGGCTGCTGCAGGTCGCCTCCATCGAGGAGCTCGGCCCGCGGCACGTCACGCAGCTGCAGCGGCTCGTCCCGCGGGGCTGATCACGCTCGAACGGGCTCCCCGGGGAGGTCCTCGTCCGGCTCCTCGCGGATCGGCGTCGCCTCCACGACCTGATCGGAGAACTCCTCCGGCGCGATGACGAGCGGGACGGGCCGAGTCGCGACGAGCTCGACGCCGAGACGCCCTTCGGCGTTGCGGCGCACCCGCCCGGAGGCGAGGAACCAGATCGCCCCGATCGCGAACGCGACGATCCCCGATGCGCCGCCGACCAGGATCGCGACGCGCGGGCCCGCGGTCGAGGCGACGAGGCCGACGATCGGCGCGCCGATGACCGTGCCGCCCATCATGAGCGCCATGTAGATCGCGAGCACGCGCCCGCGCAGCGCCGGGTCCGTCGTCGTCTGCACATACCCGTTCGCCGTCGTCAGCATCGTGATGACCGAGAAGCCGATGACGACGCTGACCGCCGCGTGCGACCAGAACGAGGGCATCGCGGCGGACACGGCGCACGAGATGCCGAACATGAGGGCCGCGATGATGGCGACGCGCAGCTGC
>DATMFB010000014.1:0-49175 GCA_035556395.1 Microbacteriaceae bacterium | reverse complement strand
AGCCGCATCCAGGCGGGAAAGAAGCGGCGCTTCGCACGCGTGTGGACGCCCGGGTCGCTCCAGAACGTCGCATCGTGGAACGCGACCGTCCGCTTCCTGCGGGTAGCGAGGGGCAGCGTGTAGTGGGGGGAGTGGATGAGTCGGACGCCCGCGCGCTTCGCGAGACGGGGGAGGCCGAACTGCTCCCAGGCGAAGCGCCGGAGTGTCCGCTCGATGCCCGCGACCGGCAGGATCGTCGCACCCGGGCACGTCGCGACGTAGTGCGCCTCGTCGCGCGCCTGGCACGCGATCGCGATGGGCTCGCCCGCGGCGTCGAGTGCGCGCAGCAGCTCGTCGACGTAGCGACCGAC
The DNA here is from genome assembly GCA_035556395.1 of Microbacteriaceae bacterium. Classification (GTDB taxonomy): domain Bacteria; phylum Actinomycetota; class Actinomycetes; order Actinomycetales; family Microbacteriaceae; genus 73-13. Next base: position 48,825 of record DATMFB010000014.1, on the reverse strand, counting down.
ACCGGCCCGATCGGCCGGGATCGCCGTCGCGTCGACGAGGACGCGCGGCGCGGTCGTCATGCCCCCAGGATACCGAGGGCCATCGCGTCGGCGAGGGCGTCCTGCCACGGTCGCATGGGCTCGATGCCGACGCCTCGCCAGGCCTCGTGGCGGAGGACGGAGAACGCCGGGCGCGGAGCCGCGCGGACGAACGCGGTCGAATCGGTCGGCCGGATGCGCTCGGGCTCCAGGTCTGCGAGGCGGAACACCTCGCGGGCGAACTCGTACCAGCTCGTCTCGCCCGAGTTCGTGCCGTGGTAGATCCCCGCGGGCTCGCCGGCGTCGATGAGCCGGACGATCTGCTCCGCGAGGTCGCGCGTCCAGGTCGGCTGACCGACCTGGTCGGTCACGACGGCGATCGTGTCGCGCTCGTTCGCGAGGCGCAGCATCGTCCGCGGAAAGCTCGGCCCGTGCTCGCCGTAGAGCCAGGCGGTGCGCACGATCGCGGTCGCGCCAGGGTTCGCAGCAAGCGCGCGTTCCTCGCCGGCCGCCTTAGAGCGGCCGTAGGCGGACACCGGGTTGCGCGGGGCGTCCTCCGGGATGGGCGAGGTCGCGGAGCCGTCGAATACGTAGTCGGTCGAGACGTGGATGAGCCTCGCGCCCGTCGCGTGCGCGGCAGCAGCGAGGTTGGCGGGGCCGTCCGCGTTGACCGCGAACGCCTCGGCCTCCATCGTCTCGGCGTCGTCGACCCGGTTCCACGCGGTGCAGTTGACGATGACGTCGAAGCCGTCGAGCGCTTTCCGGGCCGCAGGCGCGTCGGTCACATCGAAGTCGGCGCGGGTGAGCGGCGTTGTCTCGAGCGCAGTGGGCGCGGGTCGAGTGCGCCGCAGGCGCGTATCGAGACCTCGAAGGGCGGCCACCAGATCCGACCCCAGCATCCCGTTCGCCCCGACGACGGCGATGCGCGTCACGCTATTGCCCCTGCGCGGCGTACTTCGCCTCGGTCGCGTCCTTCGCGGGCGCCCACCAGTCCTCGTGCTCGCGGTACCAGTCGATCGTCGCGGCGAGCCCCGACTCGAAGTCCTGGTACAGCGGTCGCCAGCCGAGCTCGTCGCGCAGCTTCGTCCAGTCGATCGCGTAGCGCAGGTCGTGACCCGGCCGGTCGTTCACGTGGTCGTAGGCGTCGCGCGGCTGCCCGAGCAGTTCGAGGATGAGCTCGACGACGTCCTTGTTGTTCTGCTCGCCGTCGGCGCCGATCAGGTAGGTCTCGCCGATCCGGCCCTGCTCGAGGATGGTGAGGACCGCGCGCGAGTGGTCGTTCGCGTGGATCCAGTCCCTGACGTTCTCCCCGGTGCCGTAGAGCTTGGGGCGCTCACCGCGCAGCACGTTCGTGATCTGGCGTGGGATGAACTTCTCGACGTGCTGGTACGGGCCGTAGTTGTTCGAGCAGTTCGAGATGGTCGCCTGGAGGCCAAAGGAGCGCACCCAGGCCCGCACGAGCAGGTCGCTTCCGGCCTTCGTCGAGGAGTACGGGCTCGACGGGTTGTAGGCGGTCGCCTCCGTGAAACGGGCGGGGTCGTCGAGCTTGAGGTCGCCGTAGACCTCGTCGGTCGAGATGTGGTGGAACCGCGTCCCGTGACGGCGAGCCGCCTCGATGAGCGTGTAGGTCCCGATGATGTTCGTGTCGACGAAGGGGCGCGGATCGGCGAGCGAGTTGTCGTTGTGGCTTTCGGCCGCGTAGTGGACGACCGCGTCGTGGCTCGCGACGAGACCGTCGACGAGCTCGGCGTCGACGATGTCGCCCTTGATGAACGCGACGCGGTCCGCCGGGAGGCCCGCGAGACTCTCGAGGTTGCCGGCGTACGTGAGCTTGTCGAGCACGGTGACGTCGTGCTCGGTCTCGTCGACGAGATAGTGGACGAAGTTCGAGCCGATGAAGCCGGCGCCGCCGGTGACGAGGATTCGCATCGGGTCGATCGTACTTGGCGCCCGCTGGGTTCCCGAGTCAGTCGGCCGGATCGACGCGAACGGTGGCGTCGACGCGCAACGGACCCATCGGGATCTGCCCTGAGACGACTTCGAAGGACGTCACCTGCTGGGCTTCGCTCGCGCGGTGATTGGGAGGGTTTCGCAGGATCACAGAACTGCTCACGAAATATCGACCGTCCGACAGCGGTGGTGCATCGAACCGGAAGACGAGGTCGATCTGATCGTCGGAACCCTGCATCCAGCGGTCGCCGGCAATTCGATACGTCGAGGTCGCGAAAGTAGTCCGTCCTGACGAATCCGAGACCCCGAGCCAGCATGACCAGTCGGACAGGGATCCGACACCGGTGAGACGCACCTTGACGAGGACGTCCTCGCCGGGGCCGAAGGAGGTCTTCGGACGTTCGTCGCTGCCGCAGACCTCGACGCGGCGAATAAGTCCGGCATCGATTGTGGCGTGCGGCTGCGCCGCGAGCACTTCACGGAACTGGCGAATGCCTTCGCGAGGTTCGCCATCGTGGAGGAGGTGCCCGTGGTCGAGCAAGAGGGTTCGATCGCAGAGCTCCTGGATGATCTCCAAGCTGTGGCTCACGATGATGACGGTGACGCCGTTGCCACGCAACTCGTTGATCTTCTCGAGGCACTTCCGCTGGAACGACTCGTCCCCGACAGCGAGTACTTCGTCGACCAGCAGGATGTCCGGATCAGTGTTCACCGCGACGGCAAACGCGAGTCGGATAAACATGCCGGAGGAGTAGAACTTGACCTGGGTGTCGATGAACTCGCCGATATCCGCGAATCCGACGATCGCGTCGAAGCGCGCGTCAGTCTCCTTCTTTGAGAGGCCGAGCAGGGCGGCGTTGAGATAGACGTTCTCGCGTCCCGTGAGATCCTGATGGAACCCGGCTCCCAGCTCGATCAGCGCACCGATCCTTCCTCGGTGCTCGACCGTGCCCTCTGTGGGATCGAGGATGCCACCGATCAGCTTGAGCAGTGTGCTCTTGCCGGAACCGTTGTGCCCGATGAGGCCGACGGTCTCTCCCGCGTTGATCCGCAGGTCGAGGTCGCGAAGCGCCCAAAACGTCTCGCGGTGTCGACGGCCGACGCGGCCGAATCCGACGATCCGCTCCTTGAGCGAGTTGTCCTTGCGGAGCACGAATCGCTTCGAGAGGCCCGCGATGCGAATGACTTCGGGAACGGCGGTCATCGGTCAGAGCTCCTGTGCGAAGTTGCCCTGGAGCCTGCGGAAGACCCAGTGGCCGAAGACGAGCAGGACGAGACCGACCGCTAGGGCGATCCCGATGCGCAGCAGTAGGTCAGTGGGATACTCTGCGCCGGCTCCGCTGGCCCAGAACGCCTTCTGCAGCGAGAGCACGCTGAGGGTCAGCGGATTCGCGGTATAGATCTCGACCCAGATCGGACCGCCGGGGAGGGTGGAGACGGCATCCCGGACCATCGCCCAGGAGTAAACGATCGGGCTCATCCAGATGAGCAGGAGCAGCATCACCTCGACGACGTAGCTGACGTCGCGGAGGAAGACGGTCAGGGCTGACAGCAGCAGGGCGAGGCCGGTGCCGTAGACGACGATGAGCAGGATCCCGGGAATCGCGTAGAGGAGATCCCAGCTCCACGGGAACGCGTTGAAGACGATGGTCGCCAGGATCAGCACGACGACCTGGACCGCGTAGTTGAAGAGCGCCCCGCCGACGCTCGCGATCGGGTAGAGCTCTCGCGGTACGGAGACCTTTTTCACGAGCCCCGCATTGCCGATGATCGAGCCGGTGCCCCCCGTCACGATGTCGGAGAAGAGCGTGTAGGCCGCGATCCCCGTGTAGACGTAGATCGCGAAGTCTGGAATGCCGCGTGCAGCGCCGAGGAAATGGCCGATGACGACGACATAGACCGCGAGTTGCGTCAGCGGCCGCGCAAGCGTCCACAGGAAGCCGAGTGCGCTGTCCTTGTAGCGAGCCTTCAGATCTCGCCGGATGAGGAGCGACAATGCATGTCGTTGACGCAGGATCTCGCGGACCTGCCCGATCGCGCCGATCGACGACTCAGTCGGGCCGCCGTTGCGGCGCCCGTGGAACGGCGCGGCGCCGAGTGCTGCAAACCGCTCCTCGGCGTTCAATGACCTGCCGACCTCCCGCTCGAATGCGCTCGCCAGCGTACCACCAGCCTCGTCGCAATCGGCTGTCGTGCACAGCCCTCCGCCGCACGGCTGCGGCAGACTAGGGCAATGGCATTCCCGTCACGCGTGCTCAACACGTTGCGGCTCCGAGCCGCGATGAGGAGACCGCAAGACGTGCTATTCCTCGCCGCGTACTATCGCCTCGCATACCCGGACGTAGCGAACATTCGCCGCGCGCACCGCCACTTCACGCGATACGGCAAGTTCGAGGGTCGCAGTCCCCACCCATTTGTCGATGTTGCGCGGCTCGCCGCGCAAATGCCGGACGTGCGGCTCGCCGAGGTGTTCGACACGTATCTCGGGGATCGTGCTCGCTGGGGACTGTCGCCGAGCCCGTATCTCGATGTCGAGCGCTTCATGGAGTCCGGACCATGGGACGGTCGAACGCACCCGGTCGTGCAGATCCTGCGAGACCGGCCAAGCGAGCCGTGGGTGCGCTCGCGACTCGGGACGATCGACCTCGCGACTGCCCCGGATCCAGTGCGGACAGCGGCAGGTCTGCTCGCGCTGCGGCACCCCGGGCTGATTCGGCTCGGCGCACTCCGCTTCTGGGCTGCCCAAGCAGCCCATTCGGCGACTAAGGAGTGGGGAGCGGGCCGCTACCACGTGGCAGGCGGATTCATGCTCGCCGATGCTGCAGCCGAGTTGGTTTCTGGTGACGACGTCGTGAGTCGCGACGGCACCCTCGTGCGCTCCCAACAGGGCGTGCTCGGGATCGCGGTCGGGGACCAGGTCGAGGCAGGGACGATCTTGTTCCTGCGGCGTGCATCGGTCGTCGACGACCTCGAAGTCTCCGTCGGGGGGCTTGTGGTGCCGGCGACGGCGATTCAGGCCGATGCGCTCATGGATCGCGGAGCGCCAATGCTCCCCGTCGGAAGGCAGTTCATCGTCGATGCGCAGCGGGTGGTCGTGCGATGACGCGTGTCGGAGGGGTCGTCGCGATACACAATCAGATTCATTGGGCGGAGGAGGCGATCAGGTCGCTCGCGGCTGAGACAGATGAGCTCGTCGTCGTCGACGATGGGTCCTCCGACGGGTCCGGCGAACTTGTCGCTGCGCTCGCTCGTGAACTTGGATTCCGAGCGATCCGGCGCGCCCGGCCGCGTGGCGTTTCGGAGGCGTACAACGCGGCGGTTGAGGCGCTCGACGCCGAGATCGTCCTGATCCAGGGCGGCGACGACCGGACGATTCCAGGACGTGCTCGCGCTTCGGCTGAGCGGCTCCGCGATCCGCGCGTAACCCTCGTGCATTCACCCCCGGTCGTCATCAACGCGGTCGGTCAGCGGCTGCCGGATGAGGTCGCCGCTGAGTTCCAGGGGTTTGAGGGCGAGGACCCGCTCCGGATTCTGTTCTTCGACGGAAATTTCATCTGCGCTCCGTCCGCAGCAGTCCGGCGGACGGACTACCTCGATGCTGGCGGCTTCCCTTCGAACGTCGATCAGTTGCAGGACTACGCGCTGTGGCTCGAGCTCGCCGCACGAGGTCAGATCGTCCGCCTCGGTGAGCCGGTTGTCGAGTACCGAAAGCACGCGGGCAATCTGTCTCGGGAGTACTCGGGGTATTCACCGCGGGTGTGGCGTGAGTCATTCGAGCGCGATTGGATCCGCAACCGGTTCATCGGCACCGCGGACGAGAGCATGCTCGTTCGGCTGGGCTCGGTGCCGAGCCGAGCCGAGGGCGCCCCCATCGCGATTCGTCGCCTCTTGGTGCGGCTTTGCAGCCAGTTGCCCGGGCTCGTTCGGTACGGGCTCGACGACTTGTTCGACGATCTCGCCACGCGCGGCGATGTTGCGCTCGAAGAGTTGGGCATCGATCGCGCTAGCCTGGCTGAGCTCATCGCGCTGGCTGGCTCGGGCGCAGCTATGCGGCCACGTGAGCGTGACTAGTTTCGGAAGCAAAACAATGACGACGTATCTTGTAACCGGCGGCGCCGGCTTCATCGGACATCATCTCGTCGACCGCCTCCTCGGGGATGGGCATCGCGTCGTGGTGGTCGACAACGAGCGCTCGGGCCGTTGGGATCGGGTCGCCGCTGCCGCCGAGCGGGACACGCGAGGCATTGAGGCTTTCAGCCTGTCCGACTGGATGGAGCGCCTCAAGGGCGTCGATGTCGTCTTTCATCTCGCAGCGGAGAAGTACAACTCATCACACGCCACCCCTGAGCGGGTGCTTGATGTCAATGTCGTCGCGACCGAACGCTTGTTCCGGGCAGCTGCCGTCTCGGTCGACAAGCTCGTGTTCACGTCGTCTCTCTACGCCTATGGCGCGGTCGGCCCAGAGGTGATGCGCGAGACTGATTTGCCGGCTCCGCGAACCCACTACGGCGCGTCAAAGCTCATGGGTGAGCACCTGCTGCGCGCGATCGACCGGGACACGCCCTTCGCCTGGACCGTCGCACGCCTGTTCTTCATTTACGGACCGAATCAGTATGCAGAGGGCGGGTACAAGTCGGTCATCATGACCAACTTCGAACGTCTCGCAGCGGGTCTCGCTCCAACGATCAAAGGCGACGGCGAGCAGGCTCTCGACTACGTCTACATCGACGACTGCATCGACGCATTGATCGAACTCGCGGGGCATCGACACGATGGTGGGACATTCAACGTGGCGACCGGCGAGGGACCGACGATCAACCAACTCACCGACACCATGATGGAGGTCGTCGGCTACCTGGGATCCCCGGTCGCATTGCCGCCAGATTGGACTGCGGGCACGTTTCGTGTGGGCGACCCCGCCCTGCTGACCAAGGCGGGGTGGCGCCCCCGGGTGGGACTTGAAGATGGACTCGACCGAGTATGGAGCTGGATGCGGAATGGTTGACACTGCGAGCCTCCCCGAGCTGACAGTCGTCGTTCCGTGTTTCAACGAGGAGGCGACGGTCGGCGCGCTCGTCGATCAGGTCGACAAGGCGCTCTCTGAGGCAGGCCTCACGTACGAGATCGTGCTCGTCGACGATGGCAGCCTTGATGCGACCTGGGAACGCCTGAGCGAACTGAGCGCGGCGCGCCCGGATGTCGTTCGAGTCGAGCAGCATGAGGTCAACGGCGGCATCCCCGTCGCCTGGACGACAGGGGTGTCGATCGCGCGCGGTAGCTATGTCGTGCTCATCGACGCCGACTTGCAGAATTCGCCTGCCGACATCCCACGTCTCTACGCGGCGTTGCAGGAGTCGCGTGCGGATATCGCACAGGGCTACCGCTCCCACATCGAGCGTCAAGACGGCTTCCGGCTCTTCTCATCGCGGGTGCTCAACTGGATTCTCAACGTGTCATTCGGAGATCGGGCGAAAGACAACAAGTCCGGGTTCGTGCTCGCGCCGAGACTTGTCATGCGCGAGATCCTCCACCACCGCAAGCGGTATCGCCATTTCCAGACGTTCATTCGAGTGTCAGCGCGCTCCCACGGCTACTCGGTGGTCGAGGTCGAAACGCTGTTCTTCCCGCGATACGCAGGCAAATCGTTTCTCGAGGGTCGAAACATGCTCAAGGTCACAGCGGAGGCTCTGGTCGACATCCCCGTTGCACTCGGCGAGTTCGGTCGTGGTCGTTCTCGCCCGAGCGACCGGAGCGTCGTGCCGACGCGACAGCCGCTCCCAAGCGCTCCGCACCCATATCGGGGCTGGCGCCGGGCGTGGTTTGAACTCTTCTTCATGACGATGCCGTTTCATAAGTGGCTCATTCGTCGGAATGCCAGGGCAATCTATCTCCAGCTCAAGCAGACCGAGTATCTCCCTGCCGACCAAATGCGGGATCTCCAGGCCGAGAAGCTTCGCCGCCTGCTCCAGCACTCGTTCACGCACGTTCCGTACTACCGCAAGGTCTTTCAGGAGGCAGGGCTCGATCCATCGACTGTCACGAGTGCTGAAGACCTTGCGCGAGTGCCGCTGCTTAGCAAGCCGGAGCTTCGACGCAACCTCTACTTCGATCTCTTCGCTGACAACCACGTCAAGAAGAAGATGCACAAGATCTCCACGAGTGGCTCGACCGGCGAGCCCACGACAACGTATGCCGACCAGTTCCAGCTCGAGGTGCGTTTCGCGACGACCCTGCGGGCTCTCGAGTGGACCGGCTGGCGGTTCGGTGACCGCCAGGCTCGGCTGTGGCACCAGACGCTCGGCATGTCACGAAGTCAGATCATTCGCGAACGCATCGACTCGTGGTTCATGCGGCGACTCTTTATCCCCGCGTTCGAGCTGAGTGCGGCGAACTTGCGCCGAATGATCGATCGCATCAGACGGCATCGCCCGGTCCTTGTCGATGGCTACGCGGAGTCGCTCAACTTCCTCGCGACATTTGTGCGCGAGGGCAACGATCCCGGGTTCTCGGTTCCTGCGATGATGTCATCGGCTCAGGCGCTGCCTGACAACATTCGCGACGTCATCGAAGGCGGCTTTGGCACCCGGGTCTACGACAAGTACGGAAGTCGCGAGTTCTCCGGAATCGCATACCAGTGCGAGGCGTCGCGTGACCACCACGTCATGTCGGAGAGCTATATCGTCGAGTTGCTCGTCGAAGGGGAGCCCGCAAAGCCGGGAGAGGTCGGCGAGGTCGTCATCACAGATCTCAACAATTTCTCGACACCCCTCGTTCGTTATCGGCTCGGGGACCTTGCGACGGCCGTCGACGAGAGCGTTCCATGCCCGTGCGGACGGAGTATGCCTCGTATCGGCAAGATTGAGGGTCGGACCCAAGCGATCGTGCACTGCGCGAACGGCACCTGGATGCCAGGGGCGTTCTTCCTCCACTTCTTCAAGGACTATGAGCACCTCATTGCGTTCTTCCAGATCGTGCAGCATGAGCCCGGGGAGTTCGCGCTCAAGATTGTCAAGGGCTCGCAGTGGACGCAGCACGGGTTCGACGAGGTAATCGATCGGCTCCGGGAGTACATCGGGGATACCGCGATCTCGTTTGAGTACGTTGACGTCATCCCGCTCCTCCGGACGGGCAAGCGCTCGCCGGTCGTGTCAACGGTCGCGCTCGACTTCCAGTCGGTCGACCAATCGGCGCTCGGGTCGACCGGCACCTCGACGAACTAGCCTGGTGCGCTAGGTCGAGTCCTCGTCACAACGAGTTCGATGATTCGTGCGAGGCCAGCCGCGACGAGATCGGCCATCGTCGAGGTTGCACGTGCTGCGAGCGCGATCGTCAGCGCAACGGCCGGGCTGACCACTCCCGCGAGCCCCGCGACGATGACTCCCTCGCGGACTCCGATTCCAGAGGGGAAGATGAATGCGAGGAACCCGAGGCTTTGCGCCGCGGCCATGATCGCCGTCGTCCCCAGGATCGTGAGCGGATGCTGCTCGCCAGAGACGAGCAGGAGGAGTTGGAGCCCGTAGCAGAACCACGAGAGCAGCGACCACCCGATGATCTCCGCAATTCCGATTCGAGTGAAGCGAATATCGCGTTCCCCGCGGCGCAGGACGCGAAGGCCCCATCGGACGATTCGATTCACGAACGGCGGCCAGACTATCGCGGCGATCACCGGGAGCGCCCCGAGGATCGGATACAGCCACGGCAACGGAATATCGAGCCGTGCGAGACCGAAACTGCAGGCGACCGCGCCCATCGCGAGGGACACGCCCGCCGCAATCGGTCCCGCGAGCAACGTCGGGGTCTTGGCAAGTCCCCGACGCATCCCGAGCGCGACTTGGTAGATGAATGCCCAGAAGCCGCCTGGGATGAACTTCGCGAGCTGACCGACGAGATAGACGACCGAGGCTGGCACGATTCCGGCAGGCTGGCCGAGCGACCGGAGTACGGCGCGCCATGCCATCGCGCTCGCGCCAAGTCCGGCGGTTGCGGCGAGGACCCCTCCCGCGATCGCGCCAAGTGACATCGACAAGAAGGTGTTCGCGACCGTCGACCAGTTCAGGGCCACCCAGAACCCGATCGCGATGAGAAAGCCAGCGGCGATGACCGACTGCAGGAGAATCATCCGCCGGTTGCGCTTCTGGCGCGCCGGGTGCTCGAGGGCGTTCGAGCGATCGGCCCCAGGTGCTTCGTCGGTCATCGACGTCTGCTTCGCTGCCAGTGCGCTTGTCGAGCAAGGCCTTCCGCCGGCTGGATGCTCGGAGCATAGCCAAGCTCGGCACGCGCCTTGCTCACATCACCGTTTGTATCGAGCTGATCGCCGGGACGCTTGGCCACAAACCTGACTTCGTGCGGCTTGCCGAGCGCATCCGATATGAGATCGAGCGCCTCGAGGACACTGATCGACCAGGTCCCACTGATGTTGTAGATTTCGCCGACGCGCGCCGATTCGAGTGCGCTCGCCGTGCCCGACGCGCAATCCGTGACGAACGTGTTCGTCCGCGTCTGGAGCCCGTCGCCGTGCACGTTGATGGGACGTCCGTCGAGCACAGCTTCGATGAACCGGTTGTATCCCATGTCGGGTCGCTGGTGCGGCCCGTAGACGGAGAAGTACCTGAGAATCACCCCGGGAAAGCCGAAGTTCGCGTGGTGTGCCAGCAGTAGCTTCTCGGCGGCAAGCTTTGACACTCCGTATGGCGACACGGGCTCGGTCGGAGCGGTCTCGGGACCGATCGCGGATGCGCCATAGACCGATGAGGTCGACACCTGCACGAATCGTTCGACGCCCGCCGCTGTCGCGGCGGACATGAGGCGGTCGAGCGCGAGGAGATTACAGTCGATGTAGAGCCCGAGGTCGTCCCACGAGCGGATGAGCCCGGGCATTCCCGCTTCGTTGACCACGTGCGTCACCCCGTCGAACGCGGGGGCGAGGTCGTCAGTTCGTAGATCGAGCTCATATCCGGTCACTCCTGGGAGCTGCGTGACCTCGGTCCAGACGCTGCGTTTTATCTCGGCCGAGTACGACTCGTCGAGCATGCAATCGAGAGTGACGACCTCATGACCTCGGGACAGCAGCTCTCTGACGACATGGCTGCCGATGAAGCCTGCTCCACCAGTTACGAGGGTCCGCGTCATCGTGCTGTCTCCTGTCGGTGCAACAATCGGCGCCAGGCGCTGGACTCGCGGCGCGAGGCGTAGACCGCCACGACGACGAGTCCGATGACCTGAAGCGGCAAGAGATACCGGGTCTCAAAATGGCTCAGCCAGATCAAACCGAGATTCGCACCGGTGAGCATGAGCAGGAAGAACGCTGCGCTGCGCCCGCGCGCGCTCTGCCAAACGAGAAGGACGAGGGAACTGAGGAACGCGATCAGGCTCACGATGCCGAACGGTACGTTTGACCACGCGCCGACTCGCTCGCCCGGCGTACTCATCCACGTGACGAATGTCGTCGCGGATCGAGCGCCGACGAATGGAATCGGGTTGGCGAGTGCGGTGAGCACCGCGCGCTTGCCGAAGTCGGCGAACGAGTTCGCGCCAAGCCCGCCGTAGGGGACTTCCATGGCGCTCTCTGTCGCCTCGATCTCTGCGCACTGCACGGGGTCGAGCTTGCAGGCATAGTTCACTTCGCCATCGATGAGGAAGTCGGCATTCAGTTCGGCAAGGCGCTCGTCGGTCATCCATGCTTGCGCGAGCTGGTAGTCGCCCTGGGACCAGCTGTAGTTTCCAGGATGGACTACGCGGCCGACGACTCCGGTCCAGGGCACGACGACGATCGCGAAGCCGACGGCTGCCGCGATCCATGGCAAGGTTCGAGCGAGTGGTTTGGGCGCTGAATCGGTGTGCCGGTGGCGCCGAACGACCCGAACGATCGCTCGAATCGAGAGGTAGAGCACGAGCGCCCCTGCCGACGCAAGGATCGCGAAGAGCCAGGTGACTCGGAACAGACACAGGACGCCGAGCAGCAAGCCGAGTGCGCCGAAATAGAGATGGCGCCGCAACCCTCGAACGCTGTCGAACTCGGGCTCGCCGATGAGGAGCAAACCGAGTGCGAGCACTGCAGTAAGCGCGGCGGAAATGCCGTCGCTCGAGATTGCGCCACCTTGCACGATCCAACCAGTCAGCAGCGGCGTCAACAGCCAGGCAAGCGAGAACAGCCCGAGCACCATAAACGCTCGCCGATGGATGAGCAGCCAGGCAAGCAATGCGAGGGCCGCGGACCACACAACGCCGGTGATCACGACGAACGGGACGATCGGGAGGGTGCCGTCGTTGACGAGCATGATGAACCACAGGAGGAACGGCACGCCCGGAGGCCAGAGATTGAGGATCCAGCGGTTCTGGTCCTCGATACGTCCGTCGAGGAAGTCGTAGGCGATTGTCGTGTAGCTGCCCGCGTCGCTTCCCCCGAGGGTCGCGATCAGATGGGGGACGCTCGCATCGATTCCCAGCCCATAGAACTGGGTTTCGCCGAGCCTCGGGAACGCTACCGCGAGATAGATGAGCAGCGAGCCAGAGAATGCGAGGAGTGCCCACAATCCCGGGCGTTGACGGGGCCTCCGAGTGGCAGCCCCTCGGTCTAACGTCATCGGCTTACCGGCTCCTCAGTTGGGTTCGTCGACGCGCGGGCACAGCACTCTGCCGACGTCCGCAGTCTACCGACGGGAGGTTCGAAGGCGCGGCGCGCCCCATCCTTTGGGCGCAAGCTCCTGGGAATGTTCAAAGGCTCAACCTAAACTCGAAGAATCGCCTGCTCGTTCGAAGCGATCGCAAGGTAGGGAGGTGCCGATCGTGTCTCATTTGTCGCGCATAGTCCGAGCGTTGTTCGTCGCGGTCGTCGCGGTCGCCGGCGTCGCATTGGCTCCGCTTTCGAGCGCCTCCCCGGTGTCGGCCGTATCCATTTCAGCGCCGAGCCCTTCGATCACGTCGTCGGTTCTGCAGAGCATCTGGGATCCCGGCTACATCATCTCCGACGAGCAGTTCTATGACGGATACGCGATGTCGGCGGCCCAGATTCAGACGTTTCTCAATGGCAAGGTCCCAGTCTGCGACTATGCGCGCGCGCAGATGCCATGTCTGAAGGACTACACCTCGGCGACTCCGAACGTCGCCGCGAACATTCGGTGCCAGGCCTACAGCGGATCTGCGAATGAACGCGCCAGCGACATCATCGCGCGGGTGGCGCAAGTCTGCGGGATCAGCCCGAAGACCCTCCTCGTGCTCTTGCAGAAGGAGCAGTCGCTCGTCACTGACACGTGGCCCTACCAGTCGCAGTACCGCGCTGCGACCGGCTACGGATGTCCGGACACCGCGCCGTGCGATGACGGCTACGTCGGCTTCTTCAGTCAGGTCTACGGTGCGGCCTATGCATTCCGCGCCTACCGGGCGAACGGCGGTGGACCGAACTACAAGGCGTTCCAGACGAACCAGATCCGCTGGAGTCCGAATGCCGCCTGCGGCTCGACCCCGGTCTACATCCGCAACTATGCGACGGCCGGCCTCTACAACTACACCCCGTATCAGCCGAACGCCGCGGCACTCGCGAATCCCTACGGCATCGGCGACTCCTGTTCCGCGTACGGCAATCGGAACTTCTTCGTCCTCTGGTACGACTGGTTCGGCAGCCCGACCGAGAAGACGGGTCCCGACTACTTCGCCGAGTACCACGCGGCGAACGGCGGGAACTCGGGATGGCTCGGCTCTGCGGTCGGTTCGGCCGAGCTCCTTCAAGGACTCGGACAGGTCGGATATCGGCAGACCTACCAGAACGGGACGCTCTACTGGACGAGGACCAACGGCCTCGCGGCGCTGAGCGGAGCAGTCCTCACCAAGTACAACGCGATCGGCGGCCCGACCAGCTGGCTCGGCTGGCCGTATGGCGCGACGACCGACTTCACGGCCAACGGCGTCAGCGGGAAGTACCAGTACTTCCAGGGGGCGACCATGTACTGGACCGCGGACTGGGGTGCACGGGTCATCCAGCCGAGCACCATCAGGCCGGCATTCATCGAGTTCGGCGCGACCGCAGGACGTCCCGGCTGGCCGATTGGCGACGAGGTGCGCGTGGGCAGCGCCGGGTCGATGCAGGCGTTCCAGCACGGCACGCTGCTCGCACGGAGTTCGGGTGCGAGGTTCGCCGTCTGGGGCGCGGTCGAGGACTACTACCTCGCGCAGGGCGGTCCGACCGGGTGGCTGGGCTGGCCGACCGGCAACGAGGTCCCTTGGACGGCCGGCGGAGTCACAGGTCTGTACCAGAACTTCGAGTACGGCATCGTGTACTCGAGCGCATCGACCAGCACGGTATCGATCGCTACCGGTCCCGTTCGAGTCGCATTCGGTGCGGCCGGAGGCACCTCGGGACCGCTCGGCTGGCCGGTCGGCGAGGCCGACTGCGCCGGAGGCAGGGAATGCGTCCAGGAGTTCCAGGGAGGCGCGGTGTATTCCTCGCCGCGTGGCGGCGCATTCGGTGTCCATGGTCCGATTTACGACTACTACCTCACACAGGGCGCCCAGACGGGTTCGCTCGGGTGGCCGGTCGAGGCGAGCCGGTGCCCGGCGGGCGGCGATTGCTCCCAGGCATTCGAGGGGGGCATCGTCACGGTTCTCGCCTCGGGCGGGACCGTGCTCGTCCCGCACGGCGTCGCGGGGGTGATCGCCGATCTCTACAACACGATGGGCGGGTCCTCCGGTGCGCTCGGCATCCCGAAGTCGACGGTGCTCCCCCTCTCGGCGAACGGCGCCGGATTGTGGCAGCGCTTCGAAGGCGGCGCGATCTATGCGCGGAACGGTTCCCCGGCATTCGCGGTCATGGGTGACGCGCTCACCTACTACATCGACGCGGGCGGGCCTGGCGGTTCGCTCGGCTGGCCGACCGGAGCGCCGACCGCCTGGAGCGCGAACTCCACGAGCGGCATCTATCAGTACTTCCAGTTCGCGACCCTCTACGACAGCGCTGCGACACCGGTCGCCTCCGTCTCTGGCACGCTGCGCAACGCCTATGGTGCGGCCGGCGGCTCGACGGGATCGCTCGGCTGGCCGGTCTCTGACACGCGCTCCGCGGCCGGCGGGTCGTGGCAGGACTTCCAGGGCGGTGCGATCTACCTGTCCGCCGCGGGAACCCGTGTCCTTCCGCTCGTGTACGCGGACTACCTGACGTCCAAGGGCGGTCCGAGCGGAGCGCTCGGCTGGCCCGCATCGGCACCGATCGCGTGGACCGCGAATGGCGTCACCGGGACCTACGTCAACTTCCAGAAGGGCATCGTCTACAACAGCGGGACGACCGGGACGGTGGGGATTCTCAGCGCTGCGATCCGCAGTGCCTACGGTGCGGCCGGCGGCTCCTCGGGTGTGCTGGGCTGGCCGACGTCCGATGCGTCGTGCGACAGCGATGGTCGATGCGAGCAGGTGTTCCAGGGCGGCCGGATCTACCAGGTGGCGTCGAGCGCATATGTCATCACGGGAGCGGTGCTCACGAAGTTCCTCGCCCAGGGCGGGACAGGAGGACCGCTCGGCTGGCCCTGGTCCTCCGCTGTGGCCTGGACCGCGGGAGGCGTGTCCGGCACGTACACCTACTTCGATCATGGGATCGTCTACGACTCGTCCGCCCTCGGCACGACGATCCTCGCGGGGCGCATCCGCACCGCGTTCTCGGCAGCGGGCGGGACCCTCGGGCCGCTCGGCTGGCCGACGGCCGATGCGGTGTGCGACCCGAGCAGTCGGTGCGAGCAGGCGTTCCAGGGCGGTCTCATTCATGAGGTCTCCGGGTCTGCGTTCGCGATGACCGGCTCGGTCCTCACGACGTTCACGAACGCCGGAGGGACGGGTGGCGAACTGGGCTGGCCAATCGGCCCGGATATCTCCTGGACCGCGAATGGCGTCTCCGGGGTATACCGCGACTTCGAGCGCGGGATCGTCTACAGTGCGGCGCCGACCGGCTCGGTGATCGTGAAGACGGGCTCGATCAGAAGTGCCTACGGTGCGCTGGGCGGTTCCTCCGGCTCCCTCGGCTGGCCGATCGGGAATGCCGCGTGCGACGGGTCCGGAAACTGCACCCAGGCCTTCCAGGGCGGCGAGATCCGGACATTCGCGAACGGCAGCACCAGTTACGCCGTCGGAGGTCCGATGCTCGATGCGTACCTCGCACGCGGGGGCACAGGCGGTGCTCTGGGCCTCCCATCGAACGACCCGGTGGCGGCGACGGCGACGACCGGGACCTCGGGCACCTGGCAGTACTTCGCCGGGACGGCGACGATCATGTATTGGACCAGGCAGCACGGCGCGCACACCATCTCGAACGGTCCGATCCGCACGCACTTCGGCAGTCTGGGCGGCCTCGCCGGGAGCACACTGGGGTATCCGATCGCGGACGAGACCTGTGCGTCCGGCGTGTGCACGCAGGCCTTCGAGCGGGGCACCATCGTCTCCGACGGTCAGGGAGCCTGGGTCCAGCCCTGACCGAGGGCAGGCGAACGAGCATCTAACATGGGCGGGTGGCCCCATCCGAGACCGCGTACCTCTTCGATCTCGACGGTACGGTGACGACCGAGGAGCTGCTTCCGAAGATCGCTCGGGCCGCGGACCTGCCGGACATCGACGAGCTGACGCGCAGAACGATGGCGGGTGAGATCCCATTCCAGGAGTCGTTCCGCCGTCGCGTCTCGATGCTGTCGAGGGTGCCGGTCGAAGTCGTCGCAGAGATCATTCTCGCGGTGCCCGTGCACCAACAGCTCATGGCCTGGATCCAGGAGCGCCGTGATCAGGTGTGGATCGTCACCGGCAACGTGGACCGATGGGTCCAGCCCTGGCTCGATCACTGGGGGCTGCGCGGGTTCGCATCGACGAGTGCCATCGTCGATGGCGCGCTCACGCTGCCGACCGGAGGGATCCTGGAGAAGGCATCGGTCCTGTCCCAGTTCACCGGACGCATGAGGGTCATGACCGGAGACGGCGCGAACGACGCCGAGATCGTGCGAGCGGCGGACTTCGGCATCGCGAGCCAGTTGGTCCATGCCGCGCCCGAGGTGCTGGTCGAGTCGGCCGACTGCATCGTCAACGATGAGGAGGCGCTGTGCCGAGTGCTGTCACGGTTGTGATCAATGCCGCGGGCATCGGCTCGCGGCTCGACTACGGACTTCCCAAATGCCTCGTGCCGATCCTCGGACGCCCGCTGATCAGCTGGCAGCTCGATCTCCTCGGCGATCATGAGGTCGTGGTGGTGGCCGGATTCCGAGCGCGTGATGTCGCGGCTCACCTTCGATCGGAGCGTCCGGACGTTCCGATCGTGCTCAACCACGAGTTCCGCAGCACCGGCACCGCCGCATCGCTGCGACTGGGTGCGCGGCTCGCGCAGGACTGGGTCCTCTCGCTCGACGGGGATCTGCTCGTCGCCCCCGAGGACCTGACCCAATGGCTGGAGGGAGGCGAGCCGCTGGTCGGCGTCTCGCCGCGGACGACGACGAACGCGGTCGGGGTCACGGTCGAGGACGGACTCGCGACGTCGATGGGGTTCGACGTCGACAGTCCGGTCGAGTGGAATGGACTGCTTCGAATGCCGGCGGAGGAGGTCCGGGCGTTCGGCCCCGGGCACGTCTTCGAGAGCGTTCAGGGTCACCTGCCGATCCGCGTCGCGGAGTGCGACACGGTCGAGGTGGATCATCCCCAAGACTTGGAGCGGGCCAGCACCTGGCTCGCGGCGCGCACTGATGAATCGAGGACTGCATGGACAAGCTGACGATCCGCGACTTCTGGCGAAACAAGGTCAAGGACGGGACGACCCGCTGGACCGGCGACTCGATGCTTGCCTACGAGCTGGCATACCTCCCGCCGCTCGTCCCCCCGGGGTCGCGAATCCTGGACCTCGGCAGCGGTTTCGGCGAGTTGTCAAAGGGGATCACTCCGGCCGACGGGAGCCTCGTCGCGGTTGACGCCGAGCCTGGGATGGCTGCCGGATTCGAGGGGGACGATCGATTCGAGTTCGTCCCGGCCGACGTGGTCTCCTATCGACCCGAGGGCGAGTTCGACATCATCCTCCTGTTCGGTGTCGTCACGCACCTGACGGTCGAGGAGGAGGAGATGGTCTACGACACGATCCGAGACCTGCTTGCCCCGGGCGGCTTCGCGTTGGTCAAGCACCAGTGCTCCGACAGCGCCGGGTTCGAGGTCGATACGCAGTCCGAGGCGCTCGGCACTCGCTATGTCGGTCGCTATCCGGCGATCGCCGAGGAGCGCGCTCGGCTGGGAGCGCGATTCTCCTCAGTCGAGGTGCGTCCGTATCCCGAGGAGCTCAAGCTCCATTCGAACTCGACTCACGTCGCGTTCCTTTGCCGTGGCCCCTTGGCTGCTGTCGCAGAGTAGTCGGCCCACAACTCGATCGGGCTCTCGTCGAAGGTCGGGTGGAGTTGCTGGGATAGGGCTCGCCGCTCTTCAGAGTCCGCAGCGTCCCGGAGACCGTCGAGCCAGTCGTGAAGCTGCTCGGGCGTCGAGAGTTGATCCGCGGCCGCGACCAACCGCTCGCCGGCGTCATTGAACCGTGGGCTCAAGTCGCTGCGGGTGATTCCAAGCGGCCGCCCGGTCGATGCCCAATAGGCGATGATCGAGACGCCGTCGGTCACGAGTGCACGACTCGACTCGATGTCATCGAGCAGCCGTCCGGCCGACACTGAGACATTCGGCAAATCGAGGAGGCTGAGGTAGGACTGCGTGCCGACATCCCCTCGCTCGGCTCGATCGATCGCCGCAGGAAGGAGTGGGTGTGGCCGGACGCGGACCCGGATGCCGGGGTTGGCACCTGCGAACTCCCGAATGGCCGGCGCCGTCTCGCGCCAGGTGGAGAAGCCCGATCCGCCGAACCACTCCTCAGTCCAATGCGGCGCCCACAGCAGGTCGTGCTCCCGTGCGCGAACGTTGCCGTCGCGTGAGCGCAACACGTGGAGCAGCGGATTCCCGAATGCTCTGACGCGATCCGGTTGCACGCCGAATTGCAGGTAGCCCGATCGATCGGACTCCGACTCGGTGATGAGCCAGCGAGCCTTTCGATAAGTCTCTAGCCCGTAGAGGCCCTCGTTCCACGTCGAAAGTGTCAAGCCGTATCCGGCATAGGCGAGCCGCCCACCGGCGGTCTCCCAGAACCACTCGGGATAGTGCTCGGGATACGGCGTCTGGAGCCAGATGGCCTCTGACCGCGTTGCCCTGAGGTGGCGCTGCAGCGCGGAACGATTCGGGGTGCGGAGCGGCTCGGCTGTCGGTTCGGCCCACTGCCTGATCGCTGAACGCACGTCCGCCTGATCCCCGAGGTCGAGCCAACACACGTCGAACTCGGCCGCTCTGGCCTGGTCCGCGATGGCACCGAGGTGCTCGACCGTGGCGATGTCGCGGCTGGCAAGGCAAACATGCCGCGACGGCAGTCGACGAAGCCGCATGCTGCCAGCCTATGCGCGGAGCGAAGGTAGCTCGGCGAGCGTCCGCTCGAGCAACTCGGGCTCGACCGAGAACGGGGCGTGGATCCACTCGCTGCGGTTCCTTGCCTCGGAGAGAGTGCTCGAGGAGGGGCCGGTGAGGTATCTGAAGCGAGCTCCTGCGACCTCGGCGAGCGCGGCAGGCATGACGAAGTCCCATAGCTGGCGGGACGTTAGCGCGATGACTTCTGCGCCGGGGCGCAGGAAGAGGTAGTTCGCCATCACGGCGCCAGAGCCGCCGACGACGAGCGCTGCCTCCTGAAACATCGCCCGCTGCTCCGCGAAGCCGAGTCGCGCTGGGTCCAGGATCTCGAGTCCCGCGGATCGCGCGACGTCGACGAGTTCCGGTTCGTTCAGGACTCCCCGACGTATGCCGCTCTGGCGCGACAGGAACACCCGGCGCCCATCGGGAGATGCAGAACCAGCCACGCCCCAACGCTCGCGGAGACGGCGCAGTGCGGGAGCTCGCAGTGCGAAGCCGTCAGCCCAGGGCACGCGGGGATCGTCGAGCAACTGCACCACCGGCGCCGCGACGTGGAGGCGGTCGACTCGGGTCGTAAGCGATGGATTGCGCATCAGGATCGGACGCTCGGTGAGCTCACGAAGGGCTTGCAGGCCTGATCTCGGCACTCGGCTGCTCACGAGGACCGGCACGTCGGCCGCGATCCCATCTGGGATCTCGAGGACCCGAGCCAGGTAGTCGACGAGCCAGTGGTACCAGTTCTCGTCGGCCCGGCCCCCGATGAGGATGGCCTCCGGGATCGACGCTGGAGATTCGGCGGACTTCTGCAGCAGCGAGAGCGATCGATTTGCCATCGAACCGAAGAGATACTCCCATTGCCCTGCGACTGAATCGTTCGCCGGATCGGCAGCGAGCTCGTAGCAGATGAGCTCGGAGTCGGACCAGACGGTCCCGCCGCCCTGTATCCAAGCGTGATCGATCGCGAGCCAGTCGCGTCCGGGCGCTGGGGCCATGCGTCCCGAGCCGACTGGTTCTACGACATCGCCGTCGCGCTGGAGCAGCGGTATCTCGAGCCCGTCGACCGGTGACGGGTCGTGAGGGATCGGGCGCGTGACCCTGAGGGCGCGCAGATCGGATCGTGGCTCGAGCGACCGAGTGCCGAGCGTGAGTCGGAAGCGATCCGACCAGTGCGTCGACGAGCCATCGTCGATGCCTCGCGCCAAACGTTCGCGCCAGGCAACACCCTCCGGGGCGTCCGCGAACCGCCAGAGCGCGGCGGGCCATCGGTTGACCAGCCCGTCGATCCAGCGACCTGGTCGATCGTCCACAACCGGCGAACGTGTGACGTCGTCGATGTAGACGGTCGGGGTGCCCTCGCCGTTTATGGGCCAACCGAGCTGATGCATCTGGGTTCGCACGTCGGCGTTCGACGGCGTTGCGAGCGCCCCGCGGGCCAACACGAAGCGGAATGGCGCTGCGGCCGCACTCCCGGTCGCACTCAAACGGAATCCAACACGGCGCCATCTACTCGAGGACACGTCGGGGCGAGGTGCGCGTCGCAGTCGGATCGTCCAGTCCGGGTTCGCCCGACTCAATGCCGACGCCGTGACGAGACCACCACGCGCGGTCCAGCCGACGATGGACCAGCGAAGCTCGGCGGCGGGAACATCGTCGCCGCTCGGAAGTGTGGCGAGCTGGGCCGCGATCTCGCGAAGGTGTGCCGGATCTCCGTCGCGAGCGTATGACGCACTCGCTTCGAGGACCGCCGATGTGAACCGCTGATAATCGCTGGTCACGGTTCGGTTCGCAGTACAAGGCGGCCGTCGCCCTCCTCGTAGCTGTCGCCAGTCGCCGGGTCCCGCAGGAGGTCGCCGTCGACGACGAGCGGCTGGCCGCTGCGTCCGACCCACCCGATTCGCCGCGCCGGGACGCCGGCGACGATCGCGTACGCCGGTACATCCTTGGTGACGACGGCACCAGCCGCGACGGTCGCCCACTCGCCGATCTCCAGCGGCGCGACGCACACGGCACGCGCGCCGATCGATGCCCCATACCTCACGACGACCCCGACGGGCTCCCAGTCGTCCGCAGTCTTCCGGCTGCCGTCCGGGTTGACCGCCCTCGGGAATCGATCGTTCGTGAGCACGACCGCGGGTCCCACGAAGACGCCGTCTTCCAACACCGCCGGCTCGAAGATCAGGGCCTGGTTCTGGATCCTGCAGTCCTCACCGATGACGACGCCCGGTCCGACGTACGACTGCCGACCGATGCTCGTCCCCGGGCCGACCACCGCGTCCTCACGCACCATTGTGCCCGCCCAGACGGTGGCAGAAGGGTCGACCGATGCAGTCGGACTCACCTCAGCATTCGGGTCGACAGCCATGGGCAGAGTCTAAGATGAGCCGGTGCTGAATTGGTCACAACCCGGCGTCGTCGAGGTGCCCACCATCACAGACGAACTCGGTTCCCTCGGCGTGGTCGAAGGCGATGCTCCGTTCCCGTTTCCGATCCGTCGTGTCTACTTCATTCACTCGGTCACGCCCGGGGCGGTCCGGGGGTCGCACGCGCACAAGGCACTCCGGCAACTGATCGTGGCCGTGTCCGGCTCGTTCACCGTGACGCTCGACGACGGGTCGTCCGAGTCGACGTGGCCGCTGGATACGCCGACCAAGGGGCTCGTCGTGCCACCCGGCTACTGGCGAACTCTGAGCGGGTTCACGACTGGTGCCGCGGCGCTCGTATTTGCATCGGAGGAGTACGACCCGGACGACTACATCCGCGACTACGACGCGTTCGTCGCGTGGGCTCGACATGGCTGAGGTGCCGTTCTTCGATCTCGGAGCACAAGCACGCGACCATCGCAGTGAGTATCACGCAGCACTCGACGAGGTCATCGACTCCGGCTACTTCGTCGGGGGTGCGGCGGTCGAGCGCTTCGAGCATGCCTGGGCGCAGCGTGTCGGTGCGGAGCACGGCGTCGGCGTCGGAAACGGACTCGACGCGATCCGGCTGATCCTCGAGGGCTACGGCATTGGTATGGGTGACGAGGTCATCGTGCCGGCCTTCACCTACTACGCTTCATGGCTCGCTGTGCAGCAGGTCGGCGCGACGCTGGTCCCGGTCGATGTCGAGCTCGCGACCGCCGCGATCGACGTCCGCGCAGTCGAGGCCGCGATCACCAGCGAGACGCGCGCGATCCTCGCGGTCCACCTCTTCGGGATCCCAGCCGACCTCGCCGCGCTCGGGGAACTGGCCCGAGCCAACGGGATCAAGCTGATCGAGGATGCCGCGCAGGCGCACGGTGCAGTCCGCGACGGACTGCAAGTGGGATCAGGATCCGACGCCGCGGCGTTCTCGTTCTATCCGACGAAGAACTTAGGAGCCCTTGGCGACGCCGGCGGGGTCACCACGGATGACTCCGCCCTGGCAATGCGGATCCGTTCGCGCCGCTCGTATGGCCAGGGCGCACAGAAGTACGAGCATGTCGACACCGGATGGAATACTCGCCTGGACCCGCTTCAGGCCGCATTCCTGTCAATCCATCTACGTGAGCTCGACCAGTTCACTGCACGTCGCCGAGAGATCGCCTCCGTCTACTGGGACGCTCTTGGCGACAGTGCCGACTACGTCGTCGGTCCTCGCGACGTGACCGACAGCGTCTGGCATCACTTCGTCGTCCGTGCCGCCGACCGCGCTGAGCTGCGGGGGGCATTCTCCGCGCACGGTGTCGCGACCGACGTTCACTATCCCTACTCGATCCGCGACATCCGTCCGCTCGACCCGTTCGTCCGACTTGCAGAGCCCTCGTTCGATCGTGCCGAGGCCCTCGGTCGAGAGGTGGTCAGTCTCCCGATGGGGCCATGGATGTCCGACGCCCAGGTCGACCAGGTCGCCGAGACGCTGCGTGTGCTACCTCGTGAGCTCTTCGCTGCAGGTTGACGCGCAGATCCGTCGCAGTCAGGTGACGGTGATGACGCGCATCGCGATCGGAGCGGTCGTGGTGCTTGCCGCAACGCATCTCACGGCCTATTTCCTCTCCCTGTTCATCTCGCCGATCGGCTTCGACGAGGCATTCATCCTCCAGGCTCCGCTCAACCTCGCGCAGGGGTTCGGCTATTCGACCGAGGATTGGCTCGGCGGTGGGGCGAACATCGCATTCGACGCGACTGTGACGACAGGGCCAGTGATTGGATTGCCGGTCGCGCTGTCCTTCCTGGTCTTCGGGCCTTCGATCGTCGCGGCGCGCATCGTGACGCTCCCGTTCTTTCTGCTGCTCCTCGCGTGCCTCGTGCTGCTCGGCCGCCGCTACGCGGGGTGGTGGGGCGCTGCCGCGGCCCTCGGCGCGCTGCTCATGCTCGACGGCCGCGTCGACTTCCCACGGAGTGTGCTCTACGGGTCGTCGGACGCGCTCGGCGAGATCGCGGCCGCGTCGATGCTCGCACTGGGGCTCGTCCTGCTCCCGAAGCGACGCATGGTCGCCGGTCTCGCAGTCGGATTCGCCGTCCTCGCGAAGTTCATCGCGGCGATGGCGATCCCGGTCTTCGTGCTCGCGCTGCTGCTCGTGCCGGCCGTGCGCCGGAGGCGCTCGGGCGGTCGAGTGGGCGAGGCCGCGGCGTTCCTCGGGTTCGCGGCCATCCCGAGCGTCGCGTGGGAGCTCGTCAAGCTCGTCTCGCTCGGTCCGGCGCAGTACTTGGTGTCGCTGCGCAGCACGGCGGTGTTCGTCTATCACAGCGGCTCGGGGGCCGACGGCACGAACTCCTCGGACTATCTGACGCGCGTCGTTCTCCTCTTCGAGGCATGGCGATTGCCGCTCGCGGTCGCGATCGTCCTCGGGCTATTGATCATCTCGCTCGCCGTCGTCGGGATCTGGCGGAGACGGGCGAGCGTGGACGTCGTGGCGATCGGGGTCCTGATCGCGGTATTCCTGGTGTGGTGGATCTTCGTGTCGTCGAGCGAGTTCGTGCGGCACGGCATGCCGCTCATCATGCTCATCGTCCCGGTGCTCGCAGCGCTCGCGGTCGCGGGCCTCGTCCGAGTGTCTGCCCGAGGTCGGGTCTGGCGTGGGGCAGCTTTCGCGGCAGGGGCCGTCGCGGCTGGTGTGACCGCATACGGCGGGGTGCTCGCGATCATCCAGTCCACGCAGTCCCCGATCTGGTCGCGCGAAGACCAGCAGGCCACAGCTGGCTTCGTGGCCTCGGCCGGCGTCGATCGCGTCCAGGGTCTGGGTTGGTTCGCCGCACCGGCGATTCGATTCCTGTCAGGAGTGACGTCGGTCCCCATCGGCCAGGGCACGGGACCGATCGTCATCGAACCGATCCTCCGCGAGCTCTCGGCCGAGACCTACGCGGCTGCACTCGACCTCTGCGCCGACGTGCGCTTCGAGCGAAACGGCTTCGTCGTATGCGACGTGGTCCCGGGTGCGACTTCGTGGATCGGACGCTGATGTCCAGTTCGGGAGGCGCAGGATGACACGGGTCTCGGTCGTGATTCCGGCCTATCAGAACGCTATGACGATCGCAGAGACGATTCGTTCGATCCTTGAACAAGAGGACGCGGACATCGAGCTCATCGTCGCCGATCACTCGTCGACGGATGGCACGCTCGCCGTGGTCGAGCCCTTCATCGAGGATGCGCGCGTCACATTGATCTCGACGCCAGCGGGTGGAGGCGCGGCGCGCAACTGGCAGCGAGTCACTGAGGCGGCGACGGGGGAGTTCGTGAAGCTCGTACCGGGGGACGACCTGCTGCGTCCAGGTGCGATCGCCGCACAGGCGGCCGCCCTCGCCGCGGACCCGGAGGCGGTGCTCGTCGCGGGACGTCGAGACATCCTTGACGCGCGCGGCGAGATCCTGCTCGGGGGCCGAGGGCTCGGACCGCTCGTCGGCCGCCACGATGGCCGAGCTGCGATTCGGGCAACGGTTCGCGCCGGCACCAACCTGTTCGGGGAGCCTGGTGCGGTCATGATGCGCCGGGGCGCACTCGCGGCCGCAGGTGGGTGGGACGGGCGCCACGCGTATCTGATCGATCAGGCGAGCTATGCGCGCGTGCTGCTCACTGGATCGATGATCGGCCTCGACCGCGTCGTCAGCGCCTTCCGGGTGAACGCCGGACAGTGGAGTATCGCCCTCTCCCGGCATCAGGCGGAGCAGGTCATCGAGTTCCACCACGCCTTCGCCGCCGAGCACCCGGGAATCCTGACCTCCTCAGACCTCCGAACCGGCGATCGCAAGGCGAGGGTCGCAGCGCTCGCGCGTCGGGCCTTTTACAAGATCCATCGGCGACGGCTGATCCTGCCGACAGACCGGGAGGGATGATGGGCTTCCGCACCTGGATCGCACGTCCGGGGGTCCTCGCCGTCGGTGGCTCGTCCATTGCGGCGCTCGCGCTCGCACTGCCAGCGACGGGCCTGCTGACGAATCGCTGGGACGTCCCGCTGACCTATCAGGGTGACGGGCTGTCTGTTGCGGCCCACGTCAAGACCGTGATGGAGACCGGATGGTACGAGTGGCAGTCGGCACTCGGCGCTCCCGGCGGCCAGAACTACCACGACTACGCGACCGGCGACGATCTGAACTACCTCATGATCCTGCTCCTCGGGCTCGTGCTGCCCACCTGGGGCGTCGTCATGAACGTCTTCTTCCTAGTCGGGTTCCCACTCGCCGCGGCGACGATGACCTGGTTCGCACGCAGAGTCGGGCTCGACTCCTGGCTGGCCGGGGCGATCGGCGTCGTCTATGCCCTCGCGCCATACCATTTCCAGCGCGGCGAGGCCCACATGTTCCTCGCGTGGTACTGGGTCGTGCCGCTCGGGCTCGTGGTCGTATGGCGCATTCTGACCGGTGAGCCGCTCTGGGGGGCACGCGAAGGAGTCCGACGCGGATTCGGGCATCTGCTCGGCCGGAGCGGTGGCACGGTGCTCTCGCTCGGTCTGCTCGCGGCCGTCTCTGCGTACTACGCACTGTTCATCGGGATCCTCGGGGTCTGCGCCGCCGTCGGCGCACTCATCGTTCGACGGCGGTGGCGCGCCTTCTGGAGTGCTGTCGCCGCGGGCGGCGTGATCGTCGTCGTGATCGTCATGAACATGCTGCCGGACTGGATCCACGCGATGATCGAAGGGCCCAATCCAGGAGCGCTCGTGCGCACCCCGGTCGAGTCCGAGGTCTATGCGCTGAAGCTCGTGCAGCTGCTGCTGCCCGCGCCGCACCACCGGTTCGGACCGTTCCAGGAGTTGCGGGGTCTCTACGACGCGCACTATCCGTTGCCGAGCGAATCGCCCGCGCTCGGTCTCATCGCGGCGTTCGGGCTCGTCGCGCTCATCGTCGCGATCGGGATCGCGCTCGTACGGGTGGTCGCGGGCGGCACGAGGGAGCCGACTCGACGATGGCAGGCGCTCGTCGGTCTCGCGTTCATCGCGTTCATGGCCCTCTTCTTCTCCTGGGTGGGTGGCATCGCGACGCTCATCGGATTCGTGACGCAGGTCGTCCGAGGCTGGAATCGAATGTCGATCGTTATCGCGGCGGTCGCGCTCGTCGCGGTCGGGCTGCTCGTCGCGGCGCTCATCGAGCGCTCGACCCGAGGAGCCCGACGCGCCGGAGCGGTCGCGGGCGCAGGAGCGTTCGCCGCGATAGTGCTCGTCGGAGTCGCGTACTGGGATCAGGTGCCGCCGGCCAACGCCGAGGCGCGGGCGCCCACGGTTGCGACATTCGATTCCGATGCGGCGTTCACCGCAGCCCTGCAGTCGGGCCTTCCAGACAACGCTGCCGTGTTCCAGCTGCCCTACATCGCGTTCCCCGAATCTCCGCCCGTCGGCATGGCGCTCGATCAGGATCAGCTCCGGCTCTACCTGCACTCCGATTCGCTGCGCTGGTCGGGTGGCGGCATCCGTGGCCGGGCGGACATCGACCGTCTCGGCGACATCGCGTCGCTGCCTGCGGACGAGTTCCGGGTCGAGGCTGAGGCGCTCGGATTCTCCGGCGTCGTCGTCGATCGTGCAGGCGACCCAGCAGGAGAGATCGAGATGGACCTCGAAGGCATTCTTGGCGCACCCGTACTCGAATCGCGGGACGCGCGCTTCGCGTTCTTCCCGTTCGCCTGAGACCAGTGCTCATTCCCGCCGTGATACCGTGACCGACGTGGCCGGGGCCCTTGACCATGAGAACGTCCGCGTGCACTCGGTGAGTGCGGTGATCCCGGTCTATCGGGGCGCGGCGACCCTCGGCGGCGTGGTCGACGAGCTCCTGCAGCCGAGCGCGCAGCGTCGAACGCCCGCTGGTCGGAGGTTCCGAATAGACGAGGTCATCCTCGTCCATGACAACGGCCCGGATGCGTCGGACGCGGTCATCCGCGAGCTCGAGCGGACCCATCCGGAGGTCAGGGCGATCTGGCTGAGTCGCAACTTCGGCCAGCATGCTGCCACGATCGCGGGGATGTCGGCATCCGCAGGGGAGTGGATCGCCACGCTCGATGAGGACGGCCAGCACGATCCCGCGGATCTGGGCGGGTTCATCGACGCCGCGGTCGAGGGGCGCGCCGGAGTCGTCTACGGCACACCGGTCAACGCGCCACCGCATGGCGCGTTCCGCAATGCCGCATCGCGAGGGGCCAAGCGTCTGATGGGTCTCGTGCTCGGCAGCAAGGGCTTCCGCGAGTACCAGAGTTACCGGCTCGTGCGCGGCGACATCGGGCGTCGCCTGGCGGAGTTCGCCGCGAGCGGCGTCTACCTCGATGTCGCGCTCGGCTGGCTCAACGACCGTGTCGCACTCGCGCCGGTGACGCTCCGCGCGGAGGGCGACCGTCCGTCCGGTTACTCGACACGTACGCTCTTCGCGCACTTCTGGCGCATGGTCCTCTCGAGCGGCACGCGCGGGTTGCGCATCGTGTCGGTCCTCGGCGTCGTGCTCGCGCTGCTCGGGATCGCCCTCGCGGTCTACATCGTGGTTCAGCGTCTGACGGGCCAAGTGGACGCGCAGGGCTGGACGAGTCTCGCAGTCATCACGCTGCTGTGCTCTGGAGCGCTCCTCGTCTCCCTCGGCATCGTCGCGGAGTACATCGGCGTCACGCTCAACGTCGCGATGGGTCGTCCGCTCTACGTCGTCGTCGACGATCCCGCCGCGGCATTCGAAGAAGAGGGGGGACGCGATGGGGCTCCGTGAGCTGTCGATCGCCGGAGCGTGGGAGATCACCACGACGGTCCTGCACGACGCCCGGGGCGGGTTCCTCGAGGCGTACCGGTCCGAACGGCTCGAGGAGGCGATCGGACATCGTTTCGAGCTCGCGCAGATGAACGTGTCCATCTCCGGACGAGGAGTGGTCCGCGGCATCCACTACGCCGACGTGCCGCCGAGTCAGGCCAAGTACATCCAGTGCTTCCGTGGCGCGGTCATCGACTTCGTCGTCGACATCCGGGTCGGCTCGCCCACGTTCGGAGAGTGGGATGCCGTCCGACTCGACGACGTCACTCGCAGCGCGCTCTACATCTCCGAGGGCCTCGGACATGCGTTCCTCGCGCTCGAGGACGAGACGACCGTCGGCTATCTCGTCTCGGAGCCGTACAACGCGCCGCGGGAGCACGGGATCTCGCCGCTCGACCCGGCGATCGGACTGGAGTTCCCGATCCCGCTTGACGAGCTCGTGCTCTCGGAGAAGGACCGCGATGCTCCGAGCCTGGCCGAGGCGCTCGCGTCCGGCACGCTCCCCACCTACGCCGACGTGCTCGCCTACCTCGGCGATCTGGCGGACCGGTAGACTCGAATCCCGTGCGCGGCATCATCCTCGCCGGCGGCTCCGGCACCCGGCTTCACCCCATCACCAAGGGGATCTCGAAGCAGCTGATGCCGATCTACGACAAGCCGATGGTCTACTACCCGCTGTCGACCCTCATGGCCGCAGGGATCCGAGAGATCCTCATCATCACGACCCCCGAGCATCACGACGCGTTCCGCGGTCTGCTCGGCGACGGGCAGGACCTCGGGATCGAGCTCACCTATGCGGTCCAGCCGTCGCCCGATGGCCTCGCCCAGGCGTTCATCATCGGCGAGGAGTTCATCGGGGACGACTCCGTCGCACTCGTGCTCGGCGACAACATCTTCCACGGAAGCGGACTCGGCACGGCGCTCGAGGGCCACACCGACCTCGATGGCGGAGTCATCTTCGCGTACCACGTGGCGAACCCGAGCGCCTACGGCGTCGTCGAGTTCGATGCCGACGGCAACGCGATCTCGATCGAGGAGAAGCCGGCGAAGCCCAAGAGCTCCTACGCCGTGCCCGGTCTCTACTTCTTCGACAACGACGTCGTGCGCATCGCGAAGTCGATCGTGCCGAGCGATCGGGGTGAGCTCGAGATCACGGCCGTCAACGATGCCTACCTCCGGGCTGGTCGTCTGCGCGTCCAGGTACTCGATCGCGGCACCGCCTGGCTCGACACCGGGACATTCGAGTCGATGATGCAGGCGGCGGAGTACGTGCGGGTCATCGAGGACCGGCAGGGATTCAAGATCGGCTGCATCGAGGAGATCGCCTGGCGACAGGGTTGGATCGATGACGTGCAGCTGCGAGACCTCGGTGCTTCGCTCGTCAAGAGCGGCTACGGCTCGTACCTGCTGAATCTGCTGGACTAGTCCGAAGGGGCCCCGGCCCACAGCTCGCGCAACGAGCTCGTCGCCGTCCGAGCGGCGGCACGGCGCGATCGCAGGAGCTCCGGCAGGTGAGCGATCGCATGCCCGAGTGCACCGAGGCGACGAGCCGCACCTCGAGCGTCGCGGCGCACGAGTCGAGTGCCGACACCGGCGATCGACCTGAGGTGGGCGCGGACGATCACGCCTCCGGTGCCGTGGACGATCGCGAAACGCAGCCGGTTGCGCTCGTTGAGTCGCAGGAAGAAGTCCGAGCCGGCGTTCGATGAGTGGGCGTGACGATGGTGCACGAGCGCGTCCGGCGCGTAGCGGATCTCCCAGCCCCGGCGCCGCATGCGCCAGGAGAGCTCGGTGTCCTCGTAGTACATGAAGAGGCGCTCGTCGAACGGCCCGCCCGCATCGACCACAGCGGCGCGGCGCAGTGCGACCGCGCCGCCGGAGAATGCGGGTGCGGGACCGGACGCGCGCTCCAGATCGACGAGGGGCAGGGCCCAGTCCCGGTCACGGCCGTTGCCCGATCTCGTCACTTCGCCGCCAGTCGAGTTGACGAGCTGCGGGCTCGTCGCATCGAGCAGGATGAGCGCCGTGGCCGCGCCAACCCGCGGGTCGGCGAGCGGCGCGACGAGCGCCGCGAGCGCTCCCGGTTCGAGGCGCGCGTCGTTGTTGAGGAGGACGATCGTGTCGCCGGTGGTCGCAGCGATCCCGGCGTTCGCGCCCCCGGCGAAGCCGAGATTCTCGGCCAAACGCACCACCCGGACTCCGGGGATATCCGCTGCTGGGTGCCCGGTGGAAGTCGCATCCGAGCCGTTGTCGACGACGACGATCTCGGTGCTCGGGGCACCGGGCTGATCGATCACCGATTGCACCGCCTCGAGGGTCACATCGGGCTCGTTCCAGTCGACGATGACGACGGCGACCTCGGGGCGATCGAGCGCGCCGGAGGATGCCACGGCACCACGTTACCGCTCGGATTCGGGCATGGATCGTCGCTATGCTCGATCGCGATGGGTCTGGTCGGCAAGGCGTTCCGAGTGCTCCGCGAGCAGGGCGTGCGCGAGGTGCTCCAGCGGCTCGGGTCTCGGCTCGGTCGGGGCGACGATCGCGGTATCGGGCTGGTGCGCTTCGACGACGCGCAGGCCGTCGACTGGCGGTTACCGCATCCGGCCGTGGCGAATCCATCCGATCGCGGGGACGGACCCTGGACAGTCGCATGGATCATGTCGCCTCCCGGTCAGAACTCAGGTGGGCACCAGAACCTCTTCCGCTTCATGCGAGTGCTCGAGCAGGCCGGCCACCGCAATGTCGTCTACCTCTATTCGAACGAGCCTGGCAACTCCGTCGCTGCCTCGGAATCAGTGGTGCGAGATTCGCCGTCGTACGCGCCGAGCGATGCCGAGTTCCGACTGTGGGAGGGTGAGCCGTCGCCGGACATCGACGCGATCGTCGCGACAGGCTGGGAGACGGCATACCCTTCGTTCCGGAGCGCGTCGCCGGCTCGACGCTTTTACTTCGTGCAGGACTTCGAGCCCTGGTTCACCGGCGCCGGCACGTCGTCGGCGCTCGCGGAGGCGACCTACCGATTCGGGTTCCGCGGGATCACCGCGGGCGGTTGGCTCGAGCACAAGCTCCGCGAGGACTACGGGATGATGGCCGACCGTTTCGACTTCGGAGCGGACCCGGATCACTATCGTCTGCTCGACGACATGGGACCACGGACCGAGGTCCTGTTCTACGCCCGCCGTACGACCGAGCGGCGCGGACTCGGGCTCGGCCTGATGGCGCTCGACCTTGTCGCGAAGGCACGACCGGACGTGACAATCAATCTCGTGGGGGAGGACCTGGGGGGGCTCGAGGTCCCGTTCCCGCACCGCAATCTTCACGGCCTGTCAGTCGAGGATCTCGGTCCGATCTATAACCGCTGTGCGGTGGCGCTCGTGCTGTCCTTCAGCAATCTCTCGCTGCTGCCGCTCGAGCTCCTCGCCGCCGGCACGATCCCCATCGTCAACGATGCGCCGAACAACCGTCTGGTCGCCGACCATCCGGAGATCGTGTACACCGAGCCGATCCCGTCCGCGCTCGCCGAGGCGTTGCTCGCCGTGCTCAACGATCCCGATCCGGTTGCGCGTTCCCAGCGAGCTGCAGCGAGTGTGCAGGGCGCGTCGTGGGAAGCTGCCGGGGAGCAGTTCCTGCGAGCGTTCGAGAGGGGGATGCGATGAGCAGCGTCCTCGTCATCGGCGGCAATGGCTTCATCGGTTCGCACGTGGTCGACGCGCTCGCCGCGCGCGGACATCGCGTCACGGTACTCGATCGCTTCTCCGGGGGCCTGGTCCGCTACACCGCGTCGGGTGTGGAACGCTGTGTCGGCGACGTGCTCAATCGCGCCGATCTGGCGGCGGCGGTCGCGGGCCACGAGCAGATCATTCACCTCGTGTCCACGACGACGCCCGCGACGGTCGAGGACGAGCCAGCGCTCGACCTCCGGACGAATCTGCCGGCGAGCATCGAGCTCTTCCAGCTCGCGGTCGACGCGGGGGTCAAGCGCGTGGTGTTCGCCTCGACCGGCGGCGCGATCTACGGCGACCAGGACGTCGCCGTCATGAGCGAGGAGCTCGCGCCACGTCCGATCTCGCCGTATGCGATCGGCAAGCTCGCGATCGAGGGCTACCTGCGGTACTTCAGGCGCCGTTCCGGGCTGGAGTCGGTCGCGCTGCGGATCTCGAACCCCTACGGACCCAGGCAGGGCGCAGGGCGTCGCCAGGGAGTCATCCCGATCTTCCTGCACGATGTCCTCGCGCAGCGCCCGCTCACGGTGCTCGGAGACGGGTCGATGGTCCGGGACTTCGTCGCGGTCGAGGACGTTGCGGCGATGATCGTGCGGGTCGTCGAGGGCGAGCCGAAGCGCGACCTCTACAACATCGGCAGTGGTCGCGGCGTGACCATCTCGGAGCTCGTCGACGTCATCGCACGTGTGACCGGGAGCGAGCCGAGCATCGAGCGACGGCCCGTCCCGCCGACATTTGTCGAGCGGGTCGTGCTCGACACGACCAGGTTCCGCGACGAGTTCGGTGCTCCCGAGCTTGTCGATCTCGAGGACGGCATCGCCGCGACGTGGGCTGACCTGGTCGGTAGGACGCCGTGACGCTCGCGACGGTCGCGATACTGACCTACAACGGCGAGCGCTACCTCGACGAGATCCTCGTCGCCGTCGAGCGCCAGGCGGTCGCCGGCGAGGTCGAGATCCTCGTGATCGACTCGGGGTCGAGCGATCGGACGCTCGAGATCGTGGCAGCCCATCCGCGCGTCCGCCTGCATCGCATACCCAATCAGGAGTTCGGCCACGGACGCACCCGCGATCTCGCAGCGCGACTCGCCACGGGAGAGTACGTTGCCTATCTCACGCACGATGCGACCCCGGCATCCGACACGTGGCTCGCCGAGATCTTGGCTCCGATGATCGACGACGACCGGATCGTCGCCGTACTCGGGCGGCAGGTGCCCCGGCCGCACTGCCATCCGATGCTGAAGTACGAGATCCTCGGCACCTTCGCTCGCCTTGGGCCGGAGTTCGGCACGAGCGTGTTCCGCGACTCAGGTGCGTTCGCGTCCAGGGCCGAGTTCGAGTCCGCCGCGTTCTACTCGGACGTCAACTCGGCAGCGAGACGCGGGGTGCTCACCGGTGCGGTGCCCTATCGGGACGTCTCATACGCCGAGGACCAGCTCTTCGGCCGAGACGTCCTCACCGCGGGCCTGCGCAAGGCCTACACGCCACGCGCTGCCGTCATCCACTCGAACGACATGACCATCCGCGAGGCCGGCCGACGCGCGTATGAGGAGACGACCGGACTGCGTCGGATCGGGACGTCGATCCCGCCGATGACGCGCGGCAAGGTCGTGCGTCTCGTCCTCGGCGGCGCGCTGCGCGACTCGGTCAGGATCGTCCGGGATCGGCAATGGGGCCTGTTCACTCGACTGCGATGGCTCTTCGTGAACCCTGGCTACGTCGTGTCGAAGTGGGTCGGACATCGTCGGGCGACGCTCGCGGCTGTCGACGTCGAACCCGCGGCGCTTGGGCCGCTTCCGTCAGCGAAGCAGCCTCTCCAGAGTCCGGGGGATCCGGCCGCCGACACCGACGAGGCCGTGTAGGACACCGATCCCGCTGGCCAGTGCGTGCTTGGCGCGACGTGGACCGTTGCGCACGAGCTTCCTCGCTTCATCGAAGGTGGCGCGCAGCATCGCGTTCGACCATTCGCGTTCCGCATGCCGGAAGCGCCGCGCGACAATCACGCCGTTGCGTGCGATGTAGTACTGGCGGAACGGCGCGTGCCACTCGTAGGAGCCTCCGGCTCGCAGCGGCTCGAGTCGGCCGATCTCGTGCTCGATCGAGGCGCCTGACGCGATCACGACGGCCCAGCCCCGCTCGCGGATGCGGTGGCAGAACTCGCGGTCGACGCTATCGATGAAGAGCCGTTCGTCGAAGGCCCCGGCGTCGTCGATGCAGTCGACGGAGACCAGCATTCCGCTCTGGATGGCCTCGGGTGCGAGCGGGAGGCCCTCCGGGGAGTGCCAGGTCGGAATCGATGCCACGCCGTTGATGACGTCGGCGACCGCGACCCCGGCTCGAGTGATCGTCGCGGCATCGAATGCCCCTGAGACGCTCGCGACGTAGTCGGGATGGAGCAGCGTGTCCTGATCGAGCGTCAGCACGTGCGTCGCGCCGAGCGAGCGGGCGCGGGCCACGCCGGTATTGAGCGCCGCGCCGATGCCGAGATTGGTCGGGTGCGCGATCCAGTCGATGCGCTCCTCAGCGATCGGCGGCACGCCGGAGCCGTCATCGACGATCACGACCGATTCGACCTGCTCGAGCAGGACCCGGACGCGCTCGCGGAAGCCGTCGTCCGGCCGGAACGCCGCGACGACGGCGACGACGTGTCTGGGCATGCGGCGAGTCTAGGATCCGGATTCCGGGACGATCCGCCGCCGGGCCTCGCGCGACTCCCCGAACGCGACGATGAGGAACGCGGCGATCGCACGCACAGCGTTGCCGATCGCCATCGCCCAGATCGCCCCGGCGATTCCGGCGATGGGCACGAGCAGGAGTGCGGCACCGATGCCCGCGACGGCGGCGGCGATACTGAACGCGAGGCTGTGCGCGTACTGGTTCGAGACGATCGTCGCCGCGGTCGAGAAGTTCGCGGCCGGCAGCAACAGGACGGCGATGCCGAGCGGGATCGCGGCGTCGAGGGTGAGCGCGTAGGCCTCGCCGAAGACGAACGGGTAGGCGAACCAGACGAACGCGAGGCCGACCACGGTGAGCGGGATGTAGATGAGACTCCAGCGGGAGATCGCTCGCAGGGTGATCCCGGTGATCGGCATCCTGCGTCCGCGCCGCTGCCGCAAGTCGTCCTGCGCATGGGGGATCCAGGCGATCGACAGCGTGCCGGCTACGAGGTCGGCGACCGCATAGGCGTAGATGAGCACTGCGAGTCGTCCGACGTCCGCCGCACCCATCGTCTGATCGAGGACGTATTGCGGCGCAGAGGTGATGAGCTGCAGCAGACCGGTCGAGACGCCGAGCGGGAGCCCGGCCGCCAAGATGAATCGCCACGATCCTGCGAGGGAGAGCATCGCCTGGTTCGACTCGCGCGTGCGCGCGATCCTCGTCGCGGGTACGGCGAGTGCAATTGCGGTGCTGAGGAGGCTGATGACGGCGAACGCGAGGGTCGCGAGCTCGAGCGACGACGTCAGGATGAGTGTGAGGGCGAGGGCTCCGCTGCCGACGACGGCGACGAGCGTGCTGCAGACGAGGACGAGCGACGTGCGATGGAAGCGCTGCGCGACACCGGAGAAGGGCTCTGCGAGCGCATCCGATGCCTTCGCCCCGCTCACGAACAGCGCGAGCAGGACGAGCGACGGGTTGAAGACCGCTGCCGCCGAGATCGTGATGATTCCCGCGGCGAGGAGGAATGCCAGCTGGACGAGGACGTAGGAGCGAAGCGCGATCGGCTGCGCGTGGGTCAGGTAGATGCCGCGGATCCCGAGTTGGGCGACCACGAAGACGGGCGTCGCGATCGCGAGTACGAGGGCGTATCGTCCGACGGTCTCGGGATTCGTCAGGGTCGCGAGGAGCCAGATGATGACGATCTGCGCCACATTGCGCAGGACCGTGCTCGCGAGCAGTGCCGAGGTCTCCTGGCGCCGGTTCGGGCCGACCGTGGGCAGGGGGATCGGACCGGTGCTCGTCATGCGCTCGCGCCGAGCGTGATCCAGGCGGGATCCAGGAGGTCTGCGGCCGCGGCGCCGGATGCCACCCACGGCCGCGGTGCGATGACGGGGGCGTCGGTGCGTCGCGACATGAGCCACGCGGCCCACCAGCTGAAGGACGAGTTGCTCATGACGAACGCCGTGCCCGTCGACATCGCGAGCAGAGTCGTCGGCTCGTCCAGCGCCCGGGAGTCGCGGACGAACTCGAGATCGGGGATCGTCGAGAGCTCGTCGGTGACGATGTCGGGGCTGTCGGAGTAGACCCGGCCACCCGTCCAGCGGCCGAGTGCCTGCAGCAGCTCGACGGATCGCTCGAAGTACTGCGGCTCGGCGAGTCCGTGGTGGCGCCGAGTGGCGGCATCGAGATAGTCGCCGCGGCGCACGTGCAGCGTCGCACGCGGATCTTCGTCGATCCGAGCCAGGATCGGTGATTCCGAGGCCGATGGAAGGACGCCCGTCATCATGTCCGCCATGTCGTCCGCCACTCGTTCGAAATAGCGGGGCGACTGGAAGTACCCGAGCAGCGTCGTGCCCGGCCGGACCTGCTCGATGCGCTCGTCGTAGCCGAGGCCCGTGTACCGGTGTACCGGCAGTCGCCACGAGCCCCGGCCGGGTACGCGGATCGGGACCGGGCGCCGCGGCGAGTTGCGATACCAGGGCGAGGTCTCCTCGAGCACGACGCCAGGCAGCGTGTAGCGCTGGAGCGTGAACGGGTGTCGCGTCTCGGGGCGCTCGAGCGGATCGGGGGCGATGAACCGCGAGGCGTCGATATAGAGGGGCACGTCGAGACGCCGCGCCTGTGCCCAGGCGGCGGCGAGGATGAAGAGCTGGTTCCCGATCCCGCCCTGCAGGTACGCGGTGATCCCATCCCGGATGTCGGCGGTCATACGGCTGGAAGTCTAGTTCGGGCGCGACGCGCATCCCGGATGCCACGATCGGCCTGCTCCCTATACTGGTCGCGATGACGACGGCTCCCCGTGCCCTGATCGCTCACGCCTGGGGGCGGGTCGAGCGGTTCGCGATCGGGCATTGGTCGATCATCACGGTGATCCTCGTGGCCGTGGCGTATATGGCGACCGTAACGCTGCTGCATGACCAGACGATGTCGGAACGCGATGAGTGGGGCTTCCTGGACTACATCGCGAAGGTCTACAGCCAGGGAATCGTGCACGAGGGTGAGACCTACGGGCAGGCGGCGCTACAGCAGATGGCCTGCCACGGCATCATCCCCCACGGTGTCCTGGGCGCGGCCTGCGCCTCAGGACAGCTCGATCCGGCACTGTTCCCCTATCAGGGCGTCAACAGCGCCGCCGCGTATCCGCCCTTCCAGTTCTGGTTCACGCGCGTCGCGGGCGACGCGATCGCGCTGCTCCCGGGCGTGTCTCCGCTCGCGGGGTACCGCCTCGTCGGCATCCTCTGGCTGAGCGGCGGCCTGATCGTCTTGTACCGGCTCGCACGTGCGCTGCGGCTCGGGCACGGTCCGTTCCTGGCGGTCGCGCTCGCGTTCGTCGCGTCTCCGCTCGCGTACTGGTCGTTCTCCTATGTGTCGACCGACGCGGCCTCGTGGTTCTTCGGCGCACTGATCCTGCTCCTCGGGGTCCGCCTCACGCAGGGGCGGGGGAGGGCCTGGCCGCTCATCGTCATCGCGGTCATCGCGACGCTCGTCAAGGTCACGGCGATCCTCGCGCTCGGACTCGTGCTGGTCTACCTGGTCGTCCGGTACATCATCCGACGTCGATCGGGTCGACCCGCAGCGGCAGCGCTCATCTGGGGGCCGGCGATCGCCCTCGCCGCAGCGCTCGCGGCGCAGATCGCCTGGATGCGGCTCCAGCCGCTCCTCCGCGTCAGCGACACCGGCGTCGACCAGGGCATCAGCTACGGGCTCACGCCGCCTGCGCTGCTCCAGCAGTTCTCGAACTTCCTCCAGCACACGATGGGCACGGGCATCGACGTCTCGGTCGCGCAGACGTACCTCTACCTGCCGCTCGGCTGGATCCCGATCGTCGGCGTGGTCGGATCGATCTTCCTGCTCCGGCGCGGGAGCCGAGACGTCGCACTCACGATCGCCGTCGCGATCGCCGCGGTCCTCGCGGCTCCCGTGATGGCCGTCGTGTTCCAACTCGTCACCGGAAGCTACTTCTCCATCCCACCGCGCTACGGCATCGTCATCCTCCCCGGCATGCTGCTCATGGCCATGCAGCTCATCAGGAACCGCACGACGGTATGGATCGTCAGCGGCTATGCGCTCGTCGTCATGGTCTACGGGATCTCGCTGTCGGCCGAGCTCGCGAGGCTGTATCCATGAGCGCCGGCATCGACATGACACGGTCGTCCGGTCAGCGGGCGAGGATGTTCCTCGCCCGCCACTGGCCGATCGTCGTGCTCGTCGCCGTCGCCGTCGTCTACCTCTCGACCGTCGTGCTCGTCCACGGACGCACGATGTCGCCGATCGACGAGTGGGCCTATCTCGACTACATCTCCAAGCTCTACTCCCAGGGGTTCGTCCGTGAGGGCGAGACATACGGTGAGTGGGCGAGGACCCTCATGTCCTGCTCCGGTCAGGTCATGTACGGCACCCTCGGTACCGCCTGCGAGTTCGCGCCGGGACCTCCTGCCGACTACCCGTATTTCGGGCTGACATCTGGATCCGCCTATCCGCCCGTCCAGTTCTGGATCGTCCGAGTGGTCGGCGACGGGATCGCGCTGCTGCTCGGTGTCGACCCGCTCTTCGGCTGGCGCCTCGTCGGCGTGCTCTGGTTCTGCGCAGCGCTCGTCGTGATCTACGTCATCCTCAGGCGCTTCCCCGTGTCGAACGCTGCGATCCTGGCGATCGGCATGGTCCTCATCGCCTCGCCGCTGGCGTTCTGGTCGTACGGCTGGGTCTCAACCGACGGGCCCATCCTCTTCTTCGGCGCGATGCTCCTCTGGCTTGCAATTCGATACCTCGCGGGAGAGATCTCCGGTTGGTGGACCGTCGGAGTCGCGGCGGTCGGTGCGCTGTTCAAGGTCACGGTCGCGCTGCCCGTCGGGCTGGTCCTGCTCGTGCTCGTCACCGCGTTCATCCTTGAGGCGCGTCGGACGACCTGGACGGGAATCGGGACGCGGCGTCCCGATCAGCCGCATCGACGCTCGCTCGGGCTCATCGGATTCCCCGTACTCGCCGGCGTGCTCGCGGTCGTCGTGCCGGTCGTCTGGATGCGCTTCATCGCCTCCATCCCGGCGAGCGCCGACCGGGTCGATCAGGGCATCTCGACGCAGCTCGAGCTCGGCAATCTCATACCGCAGCTCTGGAACTTCCTCGGCTACACCCTGACGACCGGCCTGCAATGGGACAGCGTGATCCCGCAATACCTCTATGCGCCGCTCGGCTGGGCCGTCGTGGCGGGTGTCCTCGGCGCAGCATTCCTGCTTCGCCGGTCGAGTCCGCACCGAGCGCTCGTCATCGGCGTCGTGCTCGCCGCATTCCTCGCGGCGCCCGTCATGTCGATCGCGTTCCAGCTGCTGACCGGTAGCTACTTCTATATGCCGTCGCGCTACGGAATCGGGTTGCTTCCGGCATTCCTGCTGCTTGTGGCGTTCGTCTTGCGGAACCGGTTCGTGTCGTGGCTCATCACGACGTACTGCGTCGGCCTGCTCGGCCTCGGCATCGCCCTCGCCTGGACCTTCGGTCAGAACTACGGCTGAGCCGCATGCGTGCG
Organism: Microbacteriaceae bacterium; assembly: GCA_035556395.1. Taxonomy (GTDB): domain Bacteria; phylum Actinomycetota; class Actinomycetes; order Actinomycetales; family Microbacteriaceae; genus 73-13. The sequence continues at coordinate 8,858 of DATMFB010000014.1, read as the reverse complement.
GGCTGTCGCGATCACCTGCACGTACTCGCCGGCACGACGCTCCCACGACCAGGCGTCCAGCTGCTCGGATGGCATAGGCGGACGCGGCGCACGGACGGCGTCGCGGATTGCATGAGCGAGGCCGGACAGATCACCGACAGGGACGACCGTCACTGGTGCGCCATCGGCGGCGAGCGCGTCGAGACCGGGTACGGGATACGAAACGATCTCGGCGCCGACCGCGAGCGCCTCGAGCAGGGTCGTCTGGAATCCCTCCGCGAGCTGCGTCGGATTGACGAGCACCGCGTTCGCAAGCAGTGCACGGACGAGGACGGGCGGCACGGCGCCGTGCACGGTCACCTGGTCTGAGAGCCCCGCCACCGCGACGGCACGACGGCAGTCCTCGAGGTCGGGCCCCCCGCCGAGGAGATGTCCCTCGACGACGTCCGGCCCGAGGTCCCGCGCGACGAGTGCGAATGCCGCGGTGAAGTCGTCCCAGCCCTTGCCAGGCACCATGCGCCCGACGAATACTGCGCGACGAGGTGCCGTCGGCGGGCTCTCGGAGCTGCCGAGCCGCCAGGTCGTCGTGTCAATCGCGTTGTAGAACACGTCAGCGCCGACACCCGCGAGCCGACGGACGAACGCGACGACCGCCTCTGACACGCCCACGACACGATCTGCGTGCCGCAGGATGAAGCGGCCCATCGTCGCGTCGACGATCCTGCTCGCGATCCCGACCAGCCGGGACACGCCCCGGACGTGATCCGAGCCGTGCTCGGTGTGCAGATGCGGCACGCCGGCGCGGCGAGCGACCCGCCAGCCGACGAACGACATGGGGAAGAGTCGCGTGTGCGTCGAGACCGCGGTCACACCGTGCTCGCGAGCCAGGCGCGCCAGGCGGCGAGCGGTCCCGAGCGGGGGGAACGCGACGATGCCGCCGACGTCGAAACGCCGGGGATACCTGACGACGCGGATGCCGTCCTCGTCCTGGTCCGAAGGATGGCCGGTGATCGTCGCGATCGTCACTCCGTGGCCGGCGGCGCGCAGCGCCGTCGCGAGATGGGCGACATGCGACTCGACTCCGCCGATCATCGGGGCGTAGACCCCGACCACGAAGAGGACGTGCTCGCGAGCCGCCGTCTGATCCGCCTCGCTCACGCCTCGGGCCTGATTCTCGCGATCTGAGCGCCGCTCGAGCGCGCGCGCCAGCGTCGCGTCGCGCCCCAGAGCGCGTCGCGGGCCCAGGTCGCGACCCGGCCGACGCCCAGCGCACCGGCCAGTGCGCGACGACCCGCGAGGACAGCGTCGATGTGCGGGCCGCGAAGCGCGATCGAGTGGCTCGTCTGACCCGTGTGGAGCCGGTAGCCGACGAGACGCCGGTCGAGCTGCGCGATCGGACCGAGCGTGGCGAGGCGCAGGAGGAACTCGTAGTCCTCCATGACGCGCAACGCGCGGTCGTAGCCACCGATCCGCAGGGCGGCGTCCCTGCGGAACATCACGGTCGAGTGCGCGATGAAGTTGTAGAGGAGCAGGCGCCTCCGGACGTCGTCTCCCACGGGTGCCGTCAACGAACCCGTGACCCGGTCGTCCTCGTCGATGATGCGGACCAGTGCGGCGACCGCGACGGTGTCGGGGTGCGCGTCGAGGTGCGCGACCTGCACGGCGAGGCGCTCCGGATCCGTGAGGTCGTCGGAATCGAGCCGCGCGATGTAGGTGCCACTGGCGACATCCACCCCGTCCTGCATCGCGACGGACGGTCCGCCGCTCACGGGGCGGAAGACGAGTCGTACTCGTGGATCCGTCGACCACAGCGGTGCGGCCTCGGCGATCCCGTCGAACACGACGATCAGCTCGAGATCGATGTCCGTGCTCGCAAGGACCGAGCCGACGGCACGATCGAGCCATGCATCGACCCGGTGCGCAGGAACCACGACGGAGACGACGGGTTCGGCTGGCACGGGGCAATTCTAGGCAGCCGTGCCCGGGGTGCGCCGATCGATACACTGCCAGGGACATGCTGATCGCGCCGCAACTGCTCAAACGGATCTGGGGAATCGACCCTCGAGTCATCGTGCACATCGGAGCGCACGAGGCCGAGGAGCTCGGGGACTACCGCGACCTCGGCTGGGGCGACGCGGCGACCGTCTGGGTCGACGCGCTCCCCGAGAAGGCCGCCGAGGTGCGGGCCAAGACCCGAGACCTCCCGAACCACGAGGTCGTGAATGCGGTTCTGTGGGACCGTGCCGGCGAGACCATCGAGTTCAAGGAGACGAACAACACGCAGGCGAGCAGTGCGCTCGACCTCAAGGACTCCAAGGAGCTCTATCCCGACATCGAGGTGACTCGCGTCCGCAGCTTCGTGACGCAGAGGGCCGACGAGGCGCTTCGACTCGAGCGCTTCGAGCGCATCGATCTCGTCAACCTGGATGTCCAGGGAGCCGAGCTCCATGTCCTGCGCGGCTTCGGCGCGCAGCTCGACAAGGTCCGTGCCATCTACTCCGAGGTCAACGTCCGCGAGATCTACAGCGGCGGCGCGCGGTTCGCGGACCTCGATGCGATGCTCGTCGCTCGCGGATTCGTGCTCGTCGACTCGTACCTCCTGTGGCGGGTCGGCTGGGGCGACGCGCTCTGGATGCGCGCGGAGGATGTGCCGGCCGATGCCTCGGGGCGTCGACGTCGACGGCGCGTCTCCGCGCTGCCTGCGCAAGCCAAGTACTTCGTCTGGTGGCTGCTGAAGGGTCGACGCAAGCACTGAGCCGGAGAGGCGGTATTGCGTGGCCTCGTGTCAGTCGCGCAGCGACCGTTCGTGCTCGTAGAACCAGTCGATCGTCGAGCGCAGGCCCGTCTCGAGGTCGATCTTCGCGCGCCAGCCGGCGTCCGCGAGCTTCGAGACGTCGAGCAGCTTCTGCGGCGTGCCGTCCGGCTTCGATGTGTCCCACACGCTTTCGCCGTCGAAGCCGACGACATGCGCGATAGTCTCGGCGATCTCGCGGATCGTGACATCTGACCCCGTGCCGACGTTGACCTGCTGCGGTCCGTCGTAGTGCTCGAGGAGATGCAGGCTCGCGTCGGCCATGTCGTCGACGTGGAGGAACTCGCGGCGCGGGCTTCCGGTGCCCCAGTTCGTTACCGACTCGGCGCCGGTCTCGACGGCTTCGGCATAGCGCCGGATGAGCGCGGGGAGCACGTGCGAGCCCTGCGGATTGAAGTTGTCGTTCGGCCCGTACAGGTTCGTGGGCATCGCAGAGATCCAGGCCTTCCCGTACTCGCGCCGCACCGCCTGGATGTGCATGATTCCCGCGATCTTCGCAATCGCATACGCGTCATTCGTGTGCTCGAGGTAGCCGGTGTGCAGCGCATCCTCGCGAATCGGCTGCGGCGCGAACTTGGGGTAGATGCAGGACGAGCCGAGGAAGAGCAGCCGATCGACGTCGGTTGCGAGGGCCGCGTCGATGACGTTCGTCTGGATCTGGATGTTCTCGGAGAGGAACTCGACGGGGTAGGTGTTGTTCGCGACGATCCCGCCCACCTTGGCGGCAGCGAGCGCGACATAGCGCGGCCTCGTCTCGGCGAAGAACGCGAAGACGGCATCGCGGTCCTTCAGATCGAGTTCGGAGGAGGTGCGTCCGACGATATCGCCGAATCCCTCGGCCTCGAGCTTGCGTACGATCGCGGAGCCGACCAGCCCCCGATGGCCTGCAACGTAGAACGTCGCGTCTCGATCCAGCGGACCGGGCGAGTAGTCGACGTCGTCGTGGACGCGCGGCCCGTCCGCTTCACTCCTCACGCGGGGCCCCAGCCGGAGAGCTCCGGAGTGTCGATCCAGTGCCGTCCCTCGTGCGCGAGTGCCGCGACATCTGCGTCGACCATGATTCGGGCGAGCGCGAGTCCGTCGACCGTCGGCGTCCAGCCGAGCGTCTGCGCCGCCTTCGACGCGTCGCCGATGAGCGCGTCGACCTCGGTCGGCCGCAGGTACTTCTCGTCGAATCGCACGTAGTCGTGCCAGTCGAGTCCGACGTGACCGAATGACGCCTCAAGGAAGTCCCTGATCGTGTGGCCGATCCCGGTCGCGAGCACGAAATCGTCCGGCTCGTCGGCCTGGAGCATCCGCCACATGCCCTCGACGTACTCGGGCGCGTAGCCCCAGTCGCGGATCGCATCGAGATTTCCGAGATAGAGATCCGTCTGCATGCCGGCTGCAATCCGGGCGACCGCGCGGGTGATCTTCCTGGTCACGAACGTCTCGCCACGGCGCGGCGACTCGTGATTGAAGAGGATGCCATTCGTCGCGAAGAGACCGTATGCCTCCCGATAGTTCTTCGTGATCCAGAAACTATAGAGCTTCGCCGCGGCGTACGGGGAGCGCGGATAGAACGGGGTCGTCTCCGATTGCGGCGGCGGCGTCGCGCCGTAGAGCTCGGAGGACGACGCCTGGTAGAACCGGGTCTTGACGCCGGCCAGCCGCACGGCCTCGAGCAGGCGGATCGTGCCGGTGCCGGTGGTATCCGCGGTGTGCTCGGGCTCGTCGAAGCTCACGCGCACGTGGGACTGCGCCGCGAGATTGTAGACCTCGTCCGGATCGATCTCCTGCAGCAGCGTGACGAGCCTCGACCCGTCGGAGAGGTCGCCGTAGTGCAGGAAGAGCCGCGCAGCGGGGTCGTGCGGGTCGACGTAGAGGTGGTCGATGCGCGCGGTGTTGAAGGTCGACGCGCGTCGGATCACACCGTGCACCTCGTAGCCCTTCGAGAGCAGCAGCTCAGCGAGATAGGAACCGTCCTGCCCGGTGATGCCGGTGATGAGCGCGCGCTTGGTCACCCCGCCATCCTCTCAGAAAGCCCGCTGATACCAGCGCCAGTAGACTCTCGCGCATGCCGCGCAACGGGACCGACGACGTCTGGCTCGTCGTGCCGTTGTACAACGAGGCGGCGGTCATCGCGGACGTCATCGAGCACGTGCTGCCGGTGTTCCCGAACGTCGTTTGCGTCGACGACGGTTCGACCGACGACTCGGCGGCGCTCGCCGAGTCCGCGGGTGCGGTGGTCGTGCGCCACCCAATCAATCTCGGACAAGGCGCTGCGCTGCAGACCGGTTTCGACTTCGCTCGACAGGACCCGGGTATGCGCTGCGTCGTCACGTTCGACTCGGACGGCCAGCACCGCGTCGAGGATGCGCTCGCCGCGGTCGAGCGGCTCCGCGCCGGCGATGTTGACGTCGTTCTCGGGTCGCGATTTCTCGACGACCGCACGAACGCCGGATGGCTCAAGCGTGTCGTGCTCCGCATGGCCATCGCCTTCACGAACGTCACTACCGGGATGCGGCTGACCGACGCGCACAACGGGCTGCGGGCGTTGACGCGGGAGTCGCTCGGTCAGGTGCAGATCAGGCAGAACCGGATGGCGCACGCCTCGGAGATCGTCTCACTCATCGCGAAGGCGAAGCTGCGGGTCGCTGAGATCCCCGTCCAGATCATCTACACCGAATACAGCCGGTCCAAGGGACAGTCGCTCTGGAACTCGGTCAACATCCTCATCGACCTCGTACTGAAGTAGGGATCGTGGACAGTCAGATCGGAATCAAGATCGTCCTCATCGCGGTCGTGGTCATCGTCGCGCTGGCGATCCTGTGGCCTGGTCGCGGCCAGCGGCGTGTGGCGCTGCGGCGAATAGGCTCGATCCTGCTCGTGCTCGCCGCCGTCGCGGCGATCATCTTCCCGCAGATCCTGTCATCCATCGCGGAGCTGCTCGGCGTGGGCCGCGGTGCCGACCTGTTGCTCTATGCGACCGTCCTCGCGTTCATCGGGTTCGTGCTCATGACGCGGATCGAGAAGCGGCGTCACGAGGCGCAGCTCACGCTCGTCGCCCGTGCGCAGGCGATCGCCGCGGCCGAGCGACCGTGGGAATCGCGCGGATGACAGTCCTGGTGACCGGTGGTGCCGGGTACATCGGCGCCCACGTCGTTGACGCGCTCCAATGCGTCGACCGCCCTGTCGTCGTCGTCGACGACCTCTCCACGGGGTCGGCCTCCCGCGTGCCTGAGACCGTGCCGGTGCTCGAACTCGACCTGCGTCGCAGCGACCGCTCCGCCGAGCTGGCCGAGTTCATGGCCACCCACGAGGTCGACTCGGTGATCCACCTTGCGGCCGCAAAGCAGGTCGGCGAATCCGTCGACTATCCGGAGCGTTATCTCGGCGAGAATCTCGCCGAACTCGGGACGGTGGTCGCAGCGGCTCGCGAGGTCGGCCTGCGCGCGCTGCTCTTCTCCTCCTCCGCCGCAGTCTACGGCTCGCCGGAGGTCGCCCGCGTCCGCGAGGATGCGCCGCTGCAGCCGGTCAACCCGTATGGCGCGTCGAAGCTCGCCGGCGAGTGGCTCACTGCGGACACCGCGCGCGCGCTCGGCATCCCCGCCGCGAGTTTGCGCTACTTCAACGTCGCCGGCGCTGCGCGTCCGGAGCTCGGCGACCTCCAAGCGACGAACCTCATCCCGATGGTCTTCGAGCGCCTCGATGCGGGCGAGCGGCCGCGCATCTTCGGCGCGGACTATCCGACGGCGGACGGGACGTGCATCCGGGACTTCATTCATGTCGTCGATCTCGCCGATGCGCATGTCGCAGCCTTGGATTGGATCGGGCGCCAGGGAGCGCCGGGAGACCACTATGCTTTCAACGTCGGGACCGGTTCGGGCTCGAGCGTGATCGAGGTGCTGCGAGTCGTCCGAGAGGTGACCGGCATCGACGTCGAGCCCCTCGTCGAGCCGCGACGCGCGGGCGATCCGCCGCAGGTCGTCGCGGTCGTCGAGCGGATCGCGGACCTGGTCGGATGGCGCGCGCGGAACGATCTGCGCCAAATGGTCGAGAGCGCCTGGGCGGCATGGCGGCGCTGACGTGCTCCTGACCATCCAGAACTCGCCCCGCGACTACGCCTGGGGCCGCCGTGGCGCGATCAGCAGGCTGCTCGGCCGGCCCGCGACCGACGAGGTCGAGGCGGAGCTCTGGCTCGGCACCCACCATGGTTCGCCGGCCCGCGTCACGGGGGATGGGCGGAGCCTCGCGGACATTGCGCCGGAGCTCCCGTTTCTGCTGAAGGTGCTCGCGGCGGGCTCGCCGCTCTCCCTGCAGGCGCACCCGGACGCCGAGCAGGCGCGCGAGGGATTCGAGCGGGAGAACGCGGCCGGCGTCGCGCTCGATGCGTCGGAGCGCAACTACAAGGATCCCTTCCCGAAGCCCGAAATCATCATCGCGGTCTCCGACCGGTTTGAAGCGCTGAGCGGCTTCCGCCCGGCGGACGACGCACGTGCCGACATCGAACATCTCGTGGCACGGACCGGTGACCGCGAGCTCGTCCGGCCGCTGGTCGACCGACTCGTCGACGACGAGCGCATCGGCGATGCATTCGTCTGGCTGCTCGAGGCGGACTCGCAGGCGACAGCTGCCGTCGCAGCGATCGAGCGGACGCTCCGCGTGCATCCCGGAGTGCTGCCCTACGCGGCACGCATCGCCGAGCGGTATCCCGGCGACCCTGGGATCGCGGGCGCGCTCCTGCTGCACCATGTCGTTCTGACGCCTGGGGAGGCGTTGTACCTGCCGGCAGGCAACATCCACGCCTACTTGGACGGCATCGGCATCGAGCTCATGGCCCCGTCGGACAACGTGCTGCGCGGCGGTCTGACTGCGAAGCACATCGACGTGCCGGAGCTCGCCAGCATTCTGGACCGTGAGGCCCGCCCGGTCCCGCGACTAGAGCCGGTGACGCTCGACGAGGGAGGGTTGCGCTACGCGCCGGAGGATCCCGCCGCGAACTTCTCGCTCACGCTGGTCCAGGAGCACGCCGCCATCCCGCTCGCGGGCGCGGCGATCGCCCTCTGCACTGATGGCTCGTTCACGGTCCGCGGCGACGAGTCGTCGATTGACATCGCTCGGGGCGATGCGATTCTCGCGACGCCTGACGAGGGCGAGCTGCGCATCTCGGGCTCGGGCAGTCTGTACCTCGCCCGCTGATCAGCGCCGCATTCGCTGCGGACGGCGTGTCGGAACCCGCAAGTACGACATGAGGCGGGTATAGCCGCGGAACTTGACGCCGGAGAACTACAGCGGTGTAATTATCCGCAACCGAGATTCAGTGCGGGGAAGCGACGAAGGAGCCGACATGACGAGCAGCATCCGAGGCCAGGTGCCCGGCGACTGGTTCGTCGACCCCGTCCGGCTCGGAGTCCCCGGCGTCCGTCGCCCGGCCGAGGTCGAGGATGACAGTCCCCTCGCCTGGCAGGTCGACGCGCTCTGCGCGCAGACCGACCCCGAGGCGTTCTTCCCCGAGAAGGGCGGCTCGACCCGCGACGCCAAGCGCATCTGCACGACGTGCGAGGTCAAGAACGAGTGCCTCGAGTACGCGCTGCAAAACGACGAGCGGTTCGGCATCTGGGGCGGCCTCTCCGAGCGTGAGCGCCGCAAGCTCCGCCGCCGCGCCTAACTCGTCCGGCACGCGCGACCCTGCCGCCGCACGGGCGGCGCAGAACACCCGACTGCGGAGTGGCTTCGCGAGTCGCACGCGACCCGGATTTAGGGTCGGAGGCGTATGACTTCGGTGACCGCGATCCTCGTCGCCCGGAACGGCGCGCAATACCTGCCGGCGACCATCGCCGCCCTGCAGGCCCAGACGCGACCGCCGGATCGCATCGTCGCGATCGACTCGGCCTCGAGCGACTCGTCGCTCGCGATCCTGCAGCAGCAGCTGCCCGGCGCGCTCATCGTGAGCGCCAAGAAGGGCTCGCTCGCGCAGGTCATCGACCTCGCGCTCGGCCGCGCCGCGGGGCCCGAGCCGACCGATTGGTACTGGTTCCTCGGCCACGACAATGCGGCCCACCCCCGCGCGCTCGAGGCGCTGCTC
>DATMFB010000013.1:0-16817 GCA_035556395.1 Microbacteriaceae bacterium | reverse complement strand
TGGCCCCTGTACGTCATCACGACGGTGAACGCGGTCGCCACGACGATCAACTCAGCGGCGAGGACCGCGATCATCCCGCGCATCGTCCCGGAGGACATGGTCTCGCGGGCCGCCGCGCTCAACGGCGTCACCTTCGGCTTCCAGGTCGCGGTCGGGCCGGCACTCGCCGGCGTCCTCATCGCGGTCGCGGGCTATCCGATCACGTTCGCAATCGACGCGATCCTCTTCACCGCCGGCTTCCTCGGCGTCGTCAGCCTGCCGAAGCTCCCACCGCTCACCGACGTCGCTCGGCCCGGCTGGCGCTCCCTGTTCGACGGGTTCGCATTCCTCCGGCGCGCGCCCGTCATCCGGATGAGCTTCATCGTCGACCTCGTCGCGATGACGCTCGGGCGCCCCCACGTGCTCTTCCCGGCGATCGGGGTGGTCGCGATCGGCGGCGGCCCGATCACGGTCGGCGTGCTCACGGCGGCGATGGCCGTCGGGACGTTCCTCGCCGGCGTGTTCTCCGGGCCGATCGCCCGGATCCACCGCCACGGCGTCGCCGTGAGCCGAGCGATCATGGCGTACGGCGGCTTCACGATCCTCTTCGGCCTCGTCATCGGCGGAGCGATGCTCGGCTGGTTCGGACCGGTCGGCCCGCACATCAGCGAGGTCTCCTGGCCGGCGCTCCTCCTCGCGTTCGTCGCCCTCGCGGGGACCGGCGTGAGCGACGAGTTCAGTGCCATCTTCCGCACCACGATGATGCTCACCGCGGTCCCGGACGACATGCGCGGACGCATGCAGGGCGTCTTCATCGTCGTCGTGACGGGTGGCCCGCGAATCGGCGACCTCGTCGCGGGCGGGCTCGCGACGGTCGTCGCGTTCGCTGTGCCGCCGGCCGCTGGACCCGACGCGCTGTGGGCGCCCCCGCTCTTCGGCGGGATCGCGATCATCGTCCTGATCTGGACGCTGCTGCGGGCGAGCACCGCCTGGCGCGCGTACGACGCGAGGCGGCCGACGCCGTAGCCGGTTCTCTGCCGATGTCGGGGGTCGCGCGGTACAGTGTCCGCGAACGCCCGATCGGGACCGGGAGGTGAGTCGGATGACGACACAGGTGCAGGAGCGCATGCCGGCCCCGGCCCTGCCCGCCGTGCGTCGCCGGTCCGCCCGCGGGTCCTGGCTGGTGCTCCTGGTCGCGACCATCCTCGCGGCGTTCCTGATCGGCGTGATCGCCGCCCTGCTCGGGAACGCGATGAAGGCGGTCACCGATGCGAGCGGGCTGCTGGGCAGTGCGCAGAGCGCCTACCAGACCGCGCAGGTCGACACGGCGGCCGCGGTCGATGCGGAGCGCACGGCCCTGGCCGCACTCGAGGCGAAGCGCCAGGAAGCCATCGCGCAGCTCGAGGCGCAAGGCACCGGGACCTCCTTCTCGATCAACGCGACCCTGCCCATCGTGGCGGAGGTCCGCGCGATGGAGACCTCGATCGCCCAGAACGAGACCGCAGCGGTCCAGGAGGCGCTCGCCACCGAGGAGAGCGCGCGCGCCGACATCGAGGCGGCGAACGGGCAGCTCATCGAGGCGCAGCAGTCGGTCGACGCCATCGCCACGCCGTTCTGGATCGCCACCATCGTGTCCGGCATCGTGCTGCTGCTGCTCGCGGCCGTCGCGATCCTGCGGACGCGCGCGATCCGCCGCCGCTAAGGCGTTTCTCAGGCCAGGCGCTCGGCGAGATACCCGCTGAGCGCCGCGATCGGCACACGCTCCTGCTGCATCGTGTCGCGCTCGCGCACCGTGACCGCCTGATCCTCGAGCGAGTCGAAGTCGACCGTGATGCAGAACGGCGTGCCGATCTCGTCCTGGCGGCGATACCGGCGGCCGATCGCGCCCGCATCGTCGAAGTCGACGTTCCACCGCTTGCGGAGGTCCGCCGCGAGCTCGCGCGCGAGGGGCGAGAGCTGCTCGTTGCGCGACAGCGGGAGCACCGCCGCCTTGACGGGCGCGAGGCGCGGGTCGAGGCCCAGCACGACGCGAGTGTCGGTGCCGCCCTTCGCGGTCGGCACCTCCTCCTCGCGGTACGCGTCGACGAGGAACGCCATCATCGACCGGGTCAGACCGAACGACGGCTCGATGACGTAGGGGACATAGCGTTCTCCGCTCACCTGATCGAAGAAGGACAGGTCCTTGCCCGAGCCCTCCGCATGCGAGTTGAGGTCGTAGTCGGTGCGGTTCGCGACGCCCATGAGCTCGCCCCAGCTGTTGCCGACGAAGCCGAAGTCGTACTCGATGTCGATCGTGGCGGCCGAGTAGTGCGCCCGGTCCTCCTTCGGCACGTCGTAGCGCCGCATGTGCGACGGGTCGATCCCGAGGTCGACGAACCAGTTCCAGCAGGCCTCGACCCACTTGTCGAACCATTCGCCCGCCTCGGCCGGCGGGGTGAAGAACTCGATCTCCATCTGCTCGAACTCGCGGGTGCGGAAGATGAAGTTGCCCGGCGTGATCTCGTTGCGGAACGCCTTACCGACCTGGCCGACGCCGAACGGCGGCTTGCGGCGCGACGCCGTCACGATGTTCGCGAACTGGACGAAGATGCCCTGCGCGGTCTCGGGGCGCAGGTAGTGCAGCCCCTCCTCGTCGTCGACGGCGCCGAGGTAGGTCTTCATGAGGCCGGAGAACGCCCGGGGCTCGGTCCATTGGCCCTTGACGCCGCAGTTCGGGCAGTTGACCTCGCCGAGGCCGCTCGGCTTGCGGCCGTGCTTCGCCTCGAAGGCCTCGATGAGGTGATCCTCGCGGTGGCGGGTGTGGCAGGATGTGCACTCGACGAGCGGATCGGTGAAGGTCGCGACGTGACCGGAGCTCACCCAGACCTGCTTCGGGAGGATGACCGAGGAGTCGAGGCCGACCATGTCGTCGCGCCCGCGGACGAAGGTCTGCCACCACTCGCGCTTGATGTTCTCCTTGAGCTCGACGCCGAGGGGGCCGTAGTCCCATGCGGAGCGCGTCCCGCCATAGATCTCGCCGGCCTGGAAGACGAACCCCCGACGCTTGGCGAGGGCGATGACGGCGTCGAGCGGGGAGACTGGCACCGGACGAGTTTACCGGGGCGCACCTGACCCGCTCGGCCTGCCCCTGGCGTTCTACCGCGCGCGGTGGACGCGAATGGTCGCTGAGGCGGTCGCAGGGACGCCATCTGCGCCCACTTCGGGAACCAGAACGCGGTGGAGCGGGTCAGGAGGAACCGGTCGGGGCGTCGACCGCGCCGCCGAAGCGGCGGTCCCGGCCGACGTACTCCTCGATCGCCGCCCAGAGGTGCGCACGGCGGTAGTCGGGCCAGAGCACGTCCTGGAACACCATCTCCGCGTACGCCGACTCCCAGAGCAGGAAGTTGGACGTGCGGTGCTCCCCCGAGGTGCGCACGAACAGGTCGACGTCGGGCATGTCGGGGACGTAGAGGTGCTTCGCGATCGTGCGCGCGCTGATCCCCGAGGGCTTCAGGCGCCCGGCCGCGACCTCGCGCGCGATCGACTCGACGGCATCGACGATCTCGTTGCGGCCGCCGTAGTTGACGCAGAGGTTGAGCGTCATGCCGGTGTTGCCCGCGGTGGCCCGCTCGGTCAGCACGAGGTCCTTGATGACCGACTGCCAGAGCCTCGGGCGACGACCGGCCCAGTTGAAGCGGACGTTCCAGTCGACGAGCTGATCCCGGCGACGGTGGAGGACGTCCCGGTTGAAGCCCATCAGGAAGCGCACCTCGTCGACCGACCTCGCCCAGTTCTCGGTCGAGAACGCGTAGAGCGAGAGGTGTCCGATGCCCGCCTGGATCGCGCCCGCGACGATGTCGAGCATCGTCTCCTCGCCCGCGCGGTGGCCCTCGACGCGTGGCAGGCCCCTGGCGTTCGCCCAGCGGCCGTTGCCGTCCATCACGATCGCGACGTGCTTCGGCACGGATCCCGCGGGGAATGCCGGCGGCGTCTGCCCGGTCCAGTCGACCGGCCGCAGCGGGATGCGCTCGGGCATCAGGCCGGGGCCCGGTCCACCAGCGGGAGCGACTTGAGCCCGCGCTCGAGGTGGAACTGCGTGTAGGCGGCGACGAGGCCCGAGGCGCGCGATCGCGTGCGCTCGTCCGCCGCGTCGGCGACCGGCCAGTCGCCCTCCAGCAGCGCCGCGAGCAGCGCGAGGGTCATCGGGTCGACCTTCGGGGCGCCCGGCGGGGCGACCCGGTCGGCGACGACGCCGCCCGACTGGATGACGAACGTCGTGTGCGGACCGGGCTCGCTCGTCACCGCGCAGTCGTCGAGGCTCGGCGCCCAGCCGGCGATCGAGAGGGCGCGCAGCAGGTACGAGTCGAGGGTGAGGCCGGCGGCGTGCTCGCCGCGCGCGAGGGAGCGCAGCGCGCCGACGAGCAGCGCGTACTGCTGCGGGCCGCCGTCGTCATCGGTGAGCCGGTCGGCCGCCTCGACGATCGCGGAGGCCGCCGTGTAGCTCGCGTAGTCCGCCGCGATGTCGGCGCCGTACGAGCCGACCGTGACGGCCTGCATCACGGTGTCGAGCGAACGGCCCTCGTAGCACTGCAGGTCGACGAGCATGAACGGCTCGAGCCGCGAGCCGAAGCGCGAGCCCGTGCGCCGCACGCCCTTCGCGACCGCGCGGATCTTGCCGCGCGAGCGGCCGAGCATCGTCACGATGCGGTCGGCCTCGCCCAGCTTGTGGGTCCGCAGCACGATGGCTTCGTCGCGGTAGGTCGGCACCATCCAAGTATCGCGCCGGGACCCTTCGACTCGCCCGCGGCTCGCTCAGGGAGCGGGAGAAGCAAGCCGCCCAGTAGCCTGAGGGCGTGACTGCCAACGATGTCCGTCCCCGCTCATCCGTATCGCTGACCATCGCGGGCCTCGCCCTCATCATCGTCCCGCTGCTCGCGGTCGCCGTGAAGTTCGCCTCCTTCGGCTGGTTCATGGTGATCGCGCTCTGGACGCTCTACGTCCCCGTGCTGCTGCTCATCGGCTGGGCAATGCAGATCGTCATCGCGTCGACCGCGTTCTTCGGCCGCCGATCGCTGCTGGCGGGTCGCCGCGGAGCCACCCGCGCGATCACCGCCGCATGGCTCACGTCGGCCGGGGTCCTGCTCGTCGCGCTCTTCTTCGTCGACGGCGGCGACACGTCCTGGGGATCGACGTTCATGTACTGGACCGGCACCGCGAGCGATCACGGGGTCGGCGACGTGTCGACGGTCCTCAGCTGGATCGCCGTGATCCCGTGGATCGGGGGCTGGCTGTGGCTCCTCGTCGAGTGGATCGTCGCGATCGTCCAGCGCGGCCGCGAACGGCGCCAGCGCTAGCCCCCGACCGGCTCAGGCCAGGGCGAGCGCCCCGGCCTGAGCGCGGATCGCGCGGTTGACCGACGAGACGACCGCCTTGAGCGAGGCCGTCGAGATGTCCGCGTCGATGCCGACGCCCCAGAGGCGCTGGCCGTTGACGTTCAGCTCGACGTACGCCGCCGCTAGGGCGTCGCCGCCCGCCGATAGCGCGTGCTCGACGTAGTCGTAGAGCTCGACCTCGAAGCCCTGCTCGCCCATGATCGCGAGGAACGCGGCGACCGGACCGTTCCCGATGCCGCTCACCTCCTCGATGCCGTCGCCGTCGCGCAGCCGGGCATCGAGGTTGACGCTCCCGGTCATCTCCGAATCCGTGCGCGTCGACAGGATCTCGAACCGACCCCACTTCGCGTCGGGGTCCTCAGCCGGCAGGTACTCGTCGACGAACGCCGACCAGAGCTCGGTGCTCGTCACCTCGCCGCCGTCCGAGTCCGTCTTCGCCTGGACGACCTGGGAGAACTCGATCTGGAGGCGCCTGGGCAGGTCGAGGTGGTGGTCGGCCTTGAGCAGGTAGGCGACGCCGCCCTTGCCGGACTGCGAGTTGACCCGCACGACCGCCTCGTAGCCGCGGCCGAGGTCCTTCGGGTCGACCGGGAGGTACGGGACGGCCCACTCGATCTCGTCGATCGACTTGCCCTCCGCGCTCGCGCGCGCGGCCATCGCCTCGAAGCCCTTCTTGATCGCGTCCTGGTGGGAGCCGGAGAACGCGGTGTAGACGAGATCCCCTGCCCACGGCGAGCGCTCGTGCACCTTGATCTGGTTGCAGTACTCGGCGGTGCGGCGCACCCGATCGATGTCGGAGAGGTCCAGCTGCGGGTCGACGCCCTGCGTGAACAGGTTCATCGCGAGCGCGACGGTGTCGACGTTCCCGGTGCGCTCGCCGTTGCCGAAGAGGCAGCCCTCGATGCGGTCGGCGCCGGCAAGGTGGCCCAGCTCCGCCGCCGCGATCGCCGTGCCGCGGTCGTTGTGCGGGTGGAGCGACAGGATGACGTTCTCCCGGTTGTCGAGGTGCCGGTTCATCCACTCGATCGAGTCGGCGTAGACGTTCGGCGTCGCCATCTCGACGGTCGCCGGCAGGTTGATGATGAGCTTGCGCTCGGGGGTCGGGACGAAGACCTCCATGACGCGGTTGCAGACCTCGGCCGCGAACTCGAGCTCAGTGCCGGTGTACGACTCCGGGGAGTACTCGTAGTAGACCGTCGTCTCCGGCACGCTCGCCTCGGCCTCGACGCACCAGCGCGCGCCCTGCAGCGCGATGTCGATGACGCCCTGCTCGTCGGTGCGGAAGACGACCTCGCGCTGGAGGGTCGACGTCGAGTTGTAGAGGTGCACGATCGCCTGCTTCGCGCCGCGGATCGACTCGTACGTGCGATCGATGAGCTCCTTGCGCGCCTGCACGAGGACCTGGATCGTGACGTCATCGGGGATCGCGTGCTCCTCGATGAGCGAGCGCACGAAGTCGAAGTCGGTCTGCGAGGCGGACGGGAAGCCGACCTCGATCTCCTTGAACCCCATCGCGACGAGGAGATCGAACATGATGCGCTTGCGCTCGGGCGACATCGGGTCGATGAGGGCCTGGTTGCCGTCGCGGAGGTCGACGGCGCACCAGCGCGGCGCGGTCGTGATGCGCGCGTCCGGCCAGGTGCGGTCCGGCACCTCGACACGGAACTGCTCGTGGTACGGGCGGTATCGATGGATCGGCATCCCGCTGGGGGCCTGATTGTTCTTCATGTGCGTCTGCTCCTGAGTCTCGTCACGGGTTTCGGGCCAACTGGAAGCTCCGCGACGAGTGAGGCCGACTAGGACTCGTCGCGGCAGCTAAGAAGGAGCAGACCGAAATGCACGGTTTCAGCGTAGCACTCACCAGATCACCCCCGTTCGAGGGCCATTTCTCGATAGTCTCCCCGCATGGCATTCACACTCCCCGCAGTCCGATCCCTCGTCGCCATCGCGAGCGGCGCCGTGCTCGTCGCGCTCGTGGGCTGCGCGGGCCCGCTCCCGACACCCACCGAGACGATCCCCGAGCCGTCTGCGACCGAGACCCTCGCGCCCGAGCCGGAGCAGCCCGCGGCCGACACGATCGAGGTCTGGAACGACGAGGGCACGATCGGACTGCGCGTGCCGGCCGCGTGGAGCGAGACCGACTCCTCGTTCGAGACCGACCAGGGCTGGGAGGCGGGTCTGCTCGCCGGACCGGACCTGGCCGCGGTGGGCTCCGGCGCTGACGTGGTCAAGGTCCGCGCCATCGGCCGAGCGACCGAGGAGCCAGGGAGCTATGTCGAGACCCTCCTCGCGCAGCAGGTCGCAGGCGGATGCGAGATCATCACCGAGGACGTGCCCTACACCGACGGGGTCTACACCGGCGTCGCCGGCAGCGCCCGGTGCACGGGCGTGCTCGCCCTCGACTTCATCTACGTCGTCCTCGGCTTCTCCGCCGATGACGGCTCGTCGTCGGGCTACCTCGCCATGCAGCTCGCGCCCGACAGCTCCGAGGACGTCGTCAACGACGTCGTCGCGTCGTTCATCGTCGACTTCGGAGCCTGAGCCGCGCTCAGAAGCCGAGGCGGCCGAGCAGTTTGGCGTCGCGCTGCCATTCCTTCGCGACCTTGACGCGCAGGCTCAGGTAGACGCGGGTGCCGAGGAGCGCCTCGATGCCCGCTCGCGACTGCGCCCCGATCTCCTGCAGGCGCTTTCCGCCTTTGCCGATGATGATGCCCTTCTGGCTGTCGCGCTCGACCCAGATGTTGGCGTAGACGTCGGTGAGCGTGCTGTCCTGCCGGGGCGTGATCTCGTCGATCGTGACGGCGAGGGAGTGCGGGAGCTCGTCCTCGACGCCCTCGAGTGCGGCCTCGCGGATGAGCTCGGCGATCCGGTCCTCGTCGGTCTCGTCGGTCACCGCCTCCTCGGGGTAGAGCGGCGGCGACTCGGGCAGGAGCGCGATGAGCGCGTCGGCGAGGATGTCGAGCTGCTCGGAGGTGAGCGCGGACACCGGCACGATCTCGTCCCACTGCCAGTCCTTGTCGGCGCGCAGCTCGGAGACCGCGATGAGCTGCTCGGCGACGCGCTGGCGGGCGACCTTGTCCGTCTTCGTGACGATCGCGACCTTGCGCGCCCTCGGGTACTGCTCGAGCTGCTCGACGATGAACCGGTCGCCGGGGCCGATCTTCTCGTCGGCGGGCAGGCAGAACGCGATGACGTCGACGTCCGCGAGCGTCGACTCGACGAGGTCGTTGAGTCGCTGGCCGAGCAGGGTCCTCGGCCGGTGGATGCCGGGGGTGTCGACGATGATGAGCTGGCCGTCGGGGCGGTGCACGATGCCGCGGATCGCCCGGCGGGTCGTCTGCGGCTTGGCCGAGGTGATCGCGACCTTCTCGCCGACGAGGGCATTGGTCAGCGTCGACTTGCCGACGTTGGGGCGGCCGACGAAGCTGACGAATCCTGCATGGAATGTCATCGGCGACCCTTCGACTCGCTGCGCTCGCTCAGGGAGCGGCGAAGAGGCGGGAAGGCGTCCTCGGCCGCGACGAGCGACTCCGCACGCTCCGCGATGAGCGTCTTGACCCGGCGGCGCTCGATCCGGTCGACGGTGAGCCGGAGGCCGGCGATGACGACGGAGGCGCCGTGTCGCGGCAGCTCCCCCAGCGCCTTCGCGAGCAGCCCGCCGGCGGAGTCGACGTCGTCGTCCGCGAGCTCGATGCCGAAGAGCTCGCCGAGGTCCTCGATGTTGTGCCGGGCGAGGATGCGGTAGCGGCCGTCGCCGAGGTCCTCGACGTCGTCGCCCGCGCGATCCGACTCGTCCGAGATCTCGCCGACGAGCTCCTCGATGAGGTCCTCCATCGTCACGAGGCCCGCGATGCCGCCGTACTCGTCGACGACCATCGCGAGGTGGAAGCGGTCGCGCTGCATCTGCCGCAGCAGGTCGTCCGCCATCTGCGACTCGGGGACGAAGACGGGCCGGTTCGCTCGCGACATGACGTTCTGCGCGGGATCGGCGCCGACCGTGTCGCGCAGGTGCAGGATGCCGACGACCTCGTCCGCGTCCTCCCCGATCACCGGCATGCGCGAGACGCGGCGGAGCAGGAAGGTCGCGACCGCCTCGTCGATCGTCGCCGTCGCGTCGACCGTCGCCATGTCGGTGCGCGGCACCATGAGCTCGCGCACGACCGTCTCCCCCAGCTCGAAGACGGAGCGGATGATCGCGCGCTCGTCGTCCTCGATCGTGTCGAGCTCCGCCGCCTCGTCGACGAGGGAGAGCAGCTGCTCGCCCGACTCGCGATCGCCGGCGAGCAGCCAGGTGCCGACGCGGACGAAGAAGTGCCCCACGGGCCGGGTGATCGCCTGGAGCGCGCCCACCGCTACCGTTTCCGCTCGGCGAGCGCGAACCCGACGAGCAGGTCTCGCTGCAGGCCGAACATCTCGCGCTCCTCCTCGGGCTCCGCGTGGTCGAAGCCGAGCAGATGCAGCAGGCCGTGGCAGGTCAGCAGCTGGATCTCCTCAAGAGCCGAGTGCCCGGCCGCCTCTGCCTGCGTGATCGCGACCTGCGGGCACACGACGATGTCGCCGAGCAGGCCGGCCGGCGTCGGCTCGTCCTCCGTGCCCGGACGCAGCTCGTCCATCGGGAAGCTCAGGACGTCCGTCGGTCCCGGCTCGTCCATCCACTGCACGTGGAGCTGCTCCATCGCGCCCTCGTCGACGAAGACGATCGCGAGCTCCGCGTCCTGGTGCACGTGGAGCTGGTCGAGGACGAACGTCGAGAGGCGCTGCACGGCCGCCTCGTCGATCGCGACCCCGGACTCGTTGTTGATCTCGATCGCCATCAGCGCTTCCTCCTCTGGCCCTTCGACTCGCTGCGCTCGCTCAGGGACCGGTGTGCCATCTGCTTCGCGTCGTACTCGGTGTAGGCGTCGACGATGCGCCCGACGAGCGAGTGACGGACGACGTCCTCGGAGGTCAGACGGGAGAACTCGATGTCGTCGAGTCGGTCGAGGATCTGCGTCACGAGCTTGAGCCCGCTCGCCCCGGCGGGCAGGTCGACCTGCGTGATGTCGCCCGTGACGACCATCTTCGAGCCGAAGCCGAGGCGGGTGAGGAACATCTTCATCTGCTCCGGCGTCGTGTTCTGCGCCTCGTCGAGCACGACGAACGAGTTGTTGAGCGTCCGGCCGCGCATGTACGCGAGCGGCGCGACCTCGACGACGCCGGTCGCGAGCAGCTTCGGCACGACCTCGGGGTCCATCATCTCGTTGAGCGCGTCGTAGAGCGGGCGGAGGTAGGGATCGATCTTGTCCGTCAGCGTGCCGGGCAGGAAGCCGAGCCGCTCGCCCGCCTCGATCGCCGGGCGGCTCAGGATGATCCGGTCGACCTCCTTGCGCTGGAGGGCCTGGACCGCCTTCGCCATCGCGAGATACGTCTTGCCGGTGCCGGCCGGTCCGATGCCGAAGACGATCGTGTTCCGGTCGATCGCGTCCGTGTAGGCCTTCTGCCCGGCGGTCTTCGCGCGGATCGTGCGCCCGCGGCTCGTCAGGATCGGCTCGCCGAACGTCTGCGAGGGGACGCCGCCGGTCTCGAGCACCCGCCGGGACGCCTCGACCCCGAGCTCGTCGAGCTCGACCCCGTCGCGCACCATCGCGACGAGCTCCTCGATGAGCCGGCGCGCGGACTCGACCTCCTCAGGCGGGCCCTCGAGCTTCACGACGTTCCCGCGTACGACGACGCGGACACCGGGCAACTGCCGCTCGATCGTGCGCAGCAGACGATCCTGAGGCCCGAGGAGCCGGACCATCGCGACGCCGTCGACCTCGATCTCGGCGGTCGCCACTTCGTCGCTCCCTGAGCGAGCGAAGCGAGTCGAAGGGTCAGACGTCGCCAAGGGATCCTTCCGAAAGCCCGGCACGATCGCCCAGCACATGCGCATGGACGTGGAACACGCTCTGGCCGGCGCCCTCGCCGGTGTTGAAGACGAGGCGGAAATCGCCGCCAGTGTGCTCCGCGGCGAGCGACTTCGCGGTCGCGACGACGTGCGCGAGGAGCGCCGGGTCGCCGGCGGCGAGCTCGACGACGTTCTCGTACGCCTCCGTCTTCGGCACGACGAGGAGATGCACGGGCGCGCGCGGCGCGATGTCGCGGAACGCGATGACGAGGTCGTCCTCGTACACGACGTCCGCGGGGATCTCCCGCTCGATGATCCTGGTGAAGATGCTCGCCACGGCCCCAAGTCTACGGTCGGCCGCTACCACCGGCCGAGGAGGACCGCGAGCGCGGCGATCGCGGCGGGTCCGGCGGTCGAGGTGCGCAGCACCTCGGGGCCCAGGCGCACGAGCTGCGCGCCGGCGAGCTCGAGCTCGCGCAGCTCCTCGGGCGCGATCCCGCCCTCGGGGCCGACGACGAGGATGACGGACTCGCGGGTCGAGTAGTCGGAAGGACGTATCGAGACCAGGGAGACCAGCGCGGTGGGTTCGAGGACGAGGATCGCAGAGTCTCGATACGCGGCTTCGCCGCTGCTCGACCCGCGGAGGTGCGCCGCGAGCTCTTTTGTCGACACCAGCGGGCGCACCTCCGGCACGCTCGGCCGGATGGCCTGCTTGCTCGCCTCGCGGACGACGGAGCGCCAGCGCTCGAGCCCCTTCTCGACCTTGTCGCCCTTCCAGACCGACACCGACCTGGCGGCCTGCCACGGGACGACCGCGTGCACGCCGAGCTCCGTCGCCGCCTGGATCGCGAGCTCGTCGCGGTCGCCCTTCGCGAGCGCCTGGACGAGCACGATCCGCGGTCCGGTGCGCTCCTCGAGCACGATCTCCTCGGCCTCGATCGCGACCTCGCCCTGCGCGACGTGCACGACTCTGCCCCAGGCCAACCGGCCCTTGCCGTCTCCGACCCCGATCCGCTCGCCCGTCCGGACTCGTGCGACCTGTGCGGCGTGCCGCGCGTCGGCACCCCAGATCGGCAGGCGTGCGCCGACCGTGAACGCGTCGGGGTGCAGATCGGCGTTGAGGTAGAGGGAGGACACGAGGGTTCCGCGGTCCGGTCTAGAAGAACCCGTGGAAGCGCTCGCGCAGGCGTGCGAAGAGCCCCTGCTTGAACGTCATGAAGCGCGGGGGCGCGTCGCGGCGGGACGCCTTGAGCTTCTGGATCAGCTCCTTGTCCTTGCCGGAGAGCCCCTCCGGCGTGATGACCTGGACGGCGATGCGCAGGTCGCCGCGGCCCGCGCCGCGCAGGTGCGCGACCCCGCGGTTCTTGACCGTGATCGCCGCGCCGGACTGCACGCCCGCCGGGATCGAGACCTTGACCTCGCCGTCGAGTCCCGCGAGGGTCGCCTCGGCGCCGAGGATCGCGTCGGTCATCGAGACCTCGAGGGTCGCGAGCAGATCGTCGCCGGTGCGGCTGAACACGTCGTGGTGCGCGACCGTGACCTCGAGGTACAGGTCGCCGTTCGGTCCGCCGGCCGGGCCGGCCTCCCCCTGGCCGCGCAGCTGGATGCGCACGCCCGTGTCGACTCCCGCGGGGATGTCCACGGGGATCGTCTTCGTCGCGCGCAGGCGCCCCTCGCCGCCGCACGCGCTGCACGGATACGGGATGACCGTCCCATGACCCCGGCAGCTGCCGCAGGGCACGGACGTCATGACGGTGCCGAGGAGGGAGCGCATCTGGCGCTGGACGTGGCCGGTCCCCCGGCAGATGTCGCAGGTGACCGGCTGGGTGCCGGGCGCGCAGCACGAGCCCGCGCACGTCTCGCAGAGGATCGCGGTCGCGACCTCGATGTCGCGGTGCGTGCCGCCGAGCACCTCTTCGAGCCCGAGGTCGACGCGCAGCAGCGCGTCCTGACCGCGCTCGGAACGCGATCGCGGCCGGCCGCCGCCGCGGGCCGTGCCCCCGGACGCGGCGTTGAAGAACTGCTCGAAGACGTCGCCGAAGCTCCCGAAGCCGCCGAATCCGAAGTCGCCGGCCGAGCCACCGAGGTCGTACTTCTCCCGCGAGTCGGGGTCGCTGAGCACCTCGTAGGCGTGCGTCACCGACTTGAAGCGCTCGGACGCGTCCTCACTCGGATTGACGTCGGGGTGCAGCTCCCGCGCGAGACGGCGGTACGCCTTCTTGATGTCCTCCTGCGTCGCATCGCGTTCGACGCCGAGGACCTCGTAATGGTCGGCCACTAACCACGCTCCCCGAGCAGCTTCGAAAGATAGCGCGCGACGGCTCTGACCGCCGCGATGTTCGTCGAGTAGTCCATCCGGGTCGGGCCGAGCAGGCCGACGCGCGAGGAGCCGCCGGACGTCTGGTACTCGCCCGCGAGCACGGAGGCCTCGATGAGTCCGGCCGCGTCGTTCTCCCGGCCGATCCTGACGGCGACGCCGTGCTGGTCGAGCTCCATCTCGCGGAAGAGTCGCAGCAGCGTCACCTGCTCCTCGATCGCCTCGAGTACCGGGGTGATGCTGCCGGGGAAGTCGGGCTCGGTACGGGCGAGGTTCGCCGCGCCGGCCATCACGAGCCGGTCCTGCCGGTCGCCGGCCGCCTGCTCGATGAGCGTCGAGGCGATCTGGTCCACGACCGCGCGACGCTCGAGCGGGAACCCTTCGGAGAACGCGCCGAGCGCGACCCGCGCCTCGTCGAGGGTGCGGCCGACGACGGTCGCGTTCAGCCGGGCGCCGACCTCGCTGAGGAACTCCTCCTCGACGGGACCCCCGAGATCGATGAGCCGCTGGTCGACGCGACCGCCGTCCGCGATGAGCACGGTCATCGCGCGGACCGGGCCGAGCGGGAGCACCTCGATGTGCCGGACGCGCTGGGTCGACATCGTCGGGACCTGGATGACCGCGACCTGGCTCGTGAGCTGCGAGAGCAGGCGCACGGTGCGGGCGAGGACGTCCTCGAGGTCGATCGCCTGGCCCATGAACGACTCGATGGCCTGGCGCTGCGCCGGCGTGAGCGGGCGGAGCGCGGCGAGCTGATCCACGAACGCGCGGTAGCCCTTGTCGGTCGGGATGCGACCGCTCGAGGTGTGCGGCGCGGCGATGAGGCCCTCGTCCTCGAGGATCGACATGTCGTTGCGGATCGTCGCGGCCGACACGTCGAAGCCGTGCCGCTCGACGATCGACTTGGACCCGACGGGCTCGCGCGTCGCGACATAGTCCTCGACGATGACACGCAGCACCTCGAGACCCCGCTCCGAGACCATGGCCATCGTCCTCCAGCTGTGATCCGGGATGCGGCTGGCACCCGCGGCATGAGAGTGCCAAGTTTACCGTCGGTCGTCTGTGCGGCGCGCCGTTACGCGATCGTTGCGCCGCGCACCCCCCGTCACTAGGTTGTTCGGCATGACAACCCCTCCCCCCGCTGACCCGAACCTTCCGCCGCAGCAGCCGCAGCAGCCGCAGTACGGCCAGCCGCAGTACCAGCAGCCGCCCGTGCAGCCGGCAGCGCCGCTCACCGACGCGCAGGACGCGAACATCGCCGGCTGGCAGTACCTGTCCGCCTCCCTCGGGTGGGTGATCCCGCTCATCCTCTGGCTGGTCTTCAAGGATCGCGGCCCGCGCGCCAAGAACGAGGGCAAGGAGGCGCTGAACTTCGGCATCACCGTGACGATCGCGCATATCGTCGTGTGGATCGTCTTCGGGATCATCAACGCGGTGATCATCGCGAGCAACCCGTTCGCCTACCTCACGGGCTTCGGCTGGTGGGTCCTCATCCAGTGGCTGCTCACGCTCGCGATCTTCGTCGTCGCGCTGCTCTGGGGCTTCCGGGGCCGCGCCGTCGTCCTCGCCGGCGGTGCCTACCGGTACCCGTTCAACATCCGCTTCATCAAGTAGCAGTCCACGCGACAAGGGGCGGGCCGCGGGGGCCCGTCCCTTTCGCATGTCCGGGCCCCCTGCTTGCGATCGCCCGATGGCGCGCTTAGCCTCGCAACCATGACCGACCTGCCTCCTCCGCCCCCGGGATACGTGCCCTACGGCACCCAGCCGCCGCCCGGATACCAGGTGCAGGGCTACCCGCAGCAGTCCGCGTACCCGCAGCCGTACTACCCGCAGGGGTACTACGTGCCGGTGCGCCCCTGGAACGGCCTCGCGATCGCGGGATTCGTCATCTCGCTCGTCCCGTATCTGTGGTGGCTCGGCGCCATCCTGTCCGGAGTGGCGCTGTCCCAGGTCAAGCGCACGGGTGAGCAGGGCCGGGGCCTCGCGCTCGCCGGGCTCATCATCGGCTGCGTGCTCACCGGCATCGTGCTGCTCGTGTTCCTCATGATCGGGCTCTTCGCGGCGACGGCCGCCGCCCGCTACTCCTGAGCGGCCGACAGCTCCCGCACGACCAGGTCCGCGAGCAGCCGCCCGCGCAGCGTGAGCACCAGCCGTCCGCGGATCGCCTCGGCGCCGTCGACGAGCTCCTCGGCGATGAGTCCCGCGACCGCGCCGCGCCCGGCGGCGCCGAGCCGATCGATCGGGTAGCCGTCGACGATCCTTGAGCGCAGCAGCAGGTCCTCGCTCGCCCGGGTCTCGTCGTCGAGCAGCTCGCGGGCGTGCGCGGGCGACACCCCCTCGGCCATCCGCTTCGCGTACGCGCTCGGGTGCTTCACGTTCCACCAGCGGACGCCGCCGATGTGGCTGTGCGCGCCCGGGCCGAGGCCCCACCAGTCCTCGCCCGTCCAGTAGGCGAGATTGTGCCGGGAGCGGCCCGCCGGCGTTCTCGCCCAGTTCGAGATCTCGTACCAGTCGAATCCGGCCGCCGCGAGCAGCCCGTCCGCCAGCTCGTACATGTCCGCCTGCAGGTCGTCCTCCGGCGCCTCGAGCTCGCCGCGCCGGATCCGGCCGGCGAGCCGCGTGCCCTCCTCGACGATGAGCGCGTACGCCGACAGATGATCCGGCGCGAGCGCGAGGGCGGTCTGAAGGCTCGTCCGCCAGTCCTCGAGCGTCTCGCCCGGCGTGCCGTAGATCAGGTCGAGGCTCACGGCCAGCCCCGCCTCGCGCGCCCAGCCGACGACGAGCGGGATGCGCTCGGGGTCGTGCGTCCGATCGAGCGTCGCGAGCACGCTCGGGATGGCCGACTGCATCCCGAAGCTGACCCGCGTGAAGCCCGCATCGGCGAGCCGGAGCAGCCCGTCGCGGTCGATCGCATCCGGGTTCGCCTCGGTCGTCACCTCCGCACCGTCCGCGAGGGAGAACGCCGTCCGCACGGCGCCCAGCATCCGCCCGAGATCCTCGGTCGGCAGCAGGGTCGGGGTGCCGCCCCCGAAGAAGACCGTGCTCGCCGGGCGCTGCGGGAGGCCGGCGTTCTCGATCACCCGTGCCGCGAACGCGACCTCGGCGACCGCCTGGGCCGCGAAGTCCTCCTGCCGCGCACCGAGCAGCTCGGTCGACGTGTAGGTGTTGAAGTCGCAGTAGCCGCAGCGCACCCGGCAGAACGGCACATGGAGGTACACGCCGAACGCGCGCTCCGCGGCGCCGGCGCGCACGCTCGAGGGCAGCGCGCCGTCCGCGGGCGCGA
>DATMFB010000012.1:0-4171 GCA_035556395.1 Microbacteriaceae bacterium | reverse complement strand
CCCCGACGACCACGTCGGCCTGGATCTCGAGAGGCCAGCCGTCGGCGTCGGTCGCGCGCACGACCGGGTGCGCCGTCCTCGCGCCGTCGACGCCGAGCGCGGCGACGCCGAAGCGCAGGTCCACCCCGTCTGCGAGGGTCTTCGCCACGAGGTCGACGAGCACTTCGTGCTGCGGGTAGAGCCACACCGACCGGCCGACGAGCTCCTGGAAGTCGATCCGGTGACCGATGCCGTCCCAGCGCAGCTCGACGCCGTCGTGCCGGTGACCGACCGTGTCGACGCGGCTGCCGCCGAGCTCGCGGAGCACCTCGACCGTGCCCTGCTCGAGGATCCCGGCGCGGATGGTCTGCTCGATCTCCTCGCGGCTGCGCTCGTCGATGACGACCGAGTCGATGCCGTCGCGGTGCAGGAGCGCGGCGAGCAGCAGCCCGGCCGGCCCGGCACCGATGATCGCGACCCGCGTGCGGCTCTGCTGCGTCATCCCTGCTCCTCGTATACCTCGTGCAAGCGGCTCTCGTGAAGTGTGCGATCGGGGGCCCGAGTCCGGAGGAATCGAGCGACCCGCGGTCTTAGACTGCACAGTTCGCGCCGGCCGATGCGCGAGTGATTTCACTCAGTGAAAGAACGTCACGGCTTCCAGTCGAGTCCGCGCGAGATCCCGTGCGCCGCGAGCCGTACGGCGAGCCGGTGGCTCGGGTCGGCGGGCGCGTCGCTCGGCACGATGATCGAGACCGCGGCGACGACGCTGCCCGATCCGTCGCGCACCGGCGCCGCGACCGAGGCCGAACCGGCGGTCATCTCCTCGCGGGTGGTCGCGATCCCCTCGCGCTCGATCTGCCGCAGGCGCGGGAGCAGCTCGGCGGCGGTCGTCATCGTGTCGGGGAGGAACCTCCGCGGCGCGGCGGCGACGACCTCCTCGAGCAGGCTCCGCGGAGCATGGGCGAGGAGCACGAGCCCGACGCCGGTCGCGTGGAGGGGGAGCCGGCGTCCGACGTCGGCGAGCACGACGACCGACTCCCGCGTCGTCAGGCGTTCGATGTAGAGCGCGGCGAGGCCGTCGAGCACCGCGATCTGGACGTTCTGCCGGGTCAGCGCGAGCAGGTCCTCGAGAAACGGCAGCGCGACCTGCCGCAGTGTGCGCGCCTGCGGGTAGCGGGTGCCGAGCCGCCAGATGCGCCGACCGAGCTGGTAGGTGCCCTCATCGGTGCGCTCGAGGCCTCCCCATGCGACGAGTCGGCCGACGAGCCGATGCGCGGTCGGCACCGGGAGCGCGGCGCGCGCGGCGATCTCGGTGAGCGTCAGATCGACGGCCCCCGGTCGGTCGAACGCATCCAGCACGGCGAGCAGGCGGTCGGCGACCGGTCTGCTGTCCTGCGCGCCACCCGCCATGCCTCAATCGTCGCGCATCGAACGCCGTAGGCCATGACGCGTGGCCCGACCTGGTTCGCTCCGGTCAGCGGGGGAGGTCGTAGCGGCGCACCGTGGTGGACGCGAGGACGTCGGCCGAGCAGACCCTTTCGAGGTCGCGGAGCACTCGCGTCGCATGCTCGTGCAGCACGGCGGGCGCTGCGACGCAGAGCGGGTTGTCCTCCAGGAGCATCCGGCATTCGCGCAGCGCCTCCGCGATGGCATCCGGGACCGTCGCCGCATAGTGGCGAATCATGTCGGCGTAGGCGTCGCGGTCGACGCCGAGCACGTCTCTCAAGGATCTGCACGGCGCCCGGGTAGTCGGCGCCCATGTACCGGAGCAGCTCGAACGCCGAGATGTCGCGAGTCCCGAACTCGTCGGCCCAGCGCTCGAGCACCCGCTCGTTGTCGGGCAGCAGGTTGGACAGCCACGGGCGGACGACCTGTGGCGCGTGCGCCGTCCGGGTCATCGGCATCGATGCGGA
Organism: Microbacteriaceae bacterium; assembly: GCA_035556395.1. Taxonomy (GTDB): domain Bacteria; phylum Actinomycetota; class Actinomycetes; order Actinomycetales; family Microbacteriaceae; genus 73-13. The sequence goes on along the minus strand of DATMFB010000012.1, from coordinate 2,279 downwards.
CCATGATGCCCCTCCTGCACGCAAGATCGTGCGTATCCGGACTCGACGCGGGGACCGATCGCGCCGGACGCATCGTTCATTCGGATGATCCTCATCTCATCCAGGGTCGCGATGACCGGCGTCGTCATTCCTGGTGGAGTCGATGACATGTCAGGCACTCCGATTCGCGGCGGCGATCAGACGGAGCATCGACCCATGAATCTCGTGAGAGCGCCACTCCCGCGGCTGCCTGCGGCTGCCTGCCTCGCGCACATCCTCACGAAATTCGACGCCGACCGTCGGTCCCGCGCCGGCCATCTGGCGCGTGAGGCCGGCCTGATCTGATCTCCCGTCTCGTTCCCATCCCTCGACCCGAAAGAGCCCCGATGCAGAAGCTGTTCACCGCCTCCTTCGCCTACATGCTCGTCGGCGTCGCCTCGGGCCTGTTCTACCGCGAGTTCACCAAGCTCAACGGCTTCCCCGAGGGCGAGTTCACCCAGCTCGGCCTCGCCCACACGCACCTGCTCACGCTGGGCTTCATCGTCCTGCTGATCGTGCTCGCGCTCGAGAAGGTCTTCGGACTGTCACGCAGCCCCAAGCTGTTCGGGTGGTTCTTCTGGCTGTACAACGCCGGGGTGATCCTCACCTCCGCGATGCTCATCTGGCACGGCAGCCTCACCGTCCTCGGCCAGGAGTCGAACAACATGATCGCCGGAATCGCGGGCCTCGGCCACATGCTCATCGCCGCCGGCATGGTCGTGTTCTTCATCACGCTGGGGCGGGCGATCAAGCGGCCCGCCCAGGTCATCCAGTCGGCCTGAGACGAGGGGAATCGGCCGGTACGAGGGCATTCCTGACGGAACGCCCCTCGCGCCGGCCGATTCCCCTCGCGTTTGCCGCCGGGGCTCTCACTTCCGCAGCGCGAAGCCGCCGTCCCAGCCGATGGTCTCCTGAGCAGCGAGCGTGATCTGCAGGAAGCCGAACGCCTCGAGTTCCCGCGCGCGCTTGAGCGAGCCGACTGCGGCCCCGATGACACCGCCTGCGGTGACGAGGTCGACGAGCGCCTGCTTGGCGTCGGCGTCATCCCCCGCGATGAGGACGGTGGGCGGCACATCGCCGACCTGGCCGCTCGCGATGGTGCCCGCGAAGTTCGTGTTGAAGGCCTTGAGCACCTTCGCGCCCGGGACGCTCGCCTGCAGCTCGGCCGCCGCCGAGGAGTCGGCCGGCACGGTCAGGCCGTCGAAGGTCTGGAAGTCGACCGGGTTCGTCACGTCGACGAGGATCTTGCCGTCGAACGCGGCGCCGTAGGCCGCGACGATCTCGGCGACGGCCGCATAGGGGACGGCGAGGACGACGATGTCGCCCGTGATCTCGTCGCCGATCCGGCCGGGCGTCGCGCTGATCTGCGCGGCGAGGTTGTTCGCCTTCTCCTTGTTCCGGCCGAGGACCTGGACGCTCGCCCCGCCCCTGGCGGCCAAGGACGCGACGGCGCCGGCGACGTTCCCGGTCCCGATTACGGTGATGCTGCTCATGGGTGCTCTCCGCTCTCACCGGGCGACCCGGCGATCCATTTTAGTTGCTTGTGCAAGTAATGTATCGCATTTCAGTTGCTTAGGCAAGTATTTGCTATGCTGAGGCCATGGACTTCAAGCCGCCGCGGATGGACGACGCCGAGTCCCGCGCCTGGCTCGCGCTCGTCGCCACGAGCGAGCTCCTGCCCGCCGCGCTGGATGCTCAGTTGCAGGCCGACGCCGGAATGACGCACTTCGAGTTCATGCTGCTCGGAATCCTGAACCTCGCTGAGGACCACACGATGCGGATGAAGCAGCTCGCCGAAGGAGCGCACTCCACCTTGCCGCGCCTGTCGAAGGCGGTCACCCGCCTCGAGGCGCGAGGCTGGGTCGAGCGCTTCGAATGCCTCGAGGACCGCCGCGCGACGAACGTGCGGCTGACCCAGGACGGCCGCCGATCGATGATCCTCGCGACCCCCGGTCACCTCGACACGGCTCGGCTCGCGGTGCTCGACCGCCTGAGCCGCGCGCAGCTCGTCGCACTTGCGGAGGCGCTCGAGCCGGTCGTCGCGGGCCTGGACCCGAATCACCGCTTCTTCCGCGCCGCCACCTGACGCGGATCGCGCCCGTCGCACTCGCGAGGCGTCCGAGCCTGATCACGATGGACTGTGCGCCGCGAGCGTAGACTCCAGCCGCGCCCGATGAGGGGCGCGGTTGTGAGGCGAAGGCATGTCGATGCTGACACGGGACGAGCCGCGATGGTCGGCGTTCGAGACGACCGATTGGTCG
>DATMFB010000011.1:0-9765 GCA_035556395.1 Microbacteriaceae bacterium | reverse complement strand
CCAGTCCACCGACGGCACCGGTGCCGTCATCGTGCCGATGCTCGCCGAGCTCCTGGGCATCCCGGGCGCCGGACACTTCACCACCATCGACGTGTCGAGCGGTCGAGTCGCGGGAACCAGGGCGACCGACGGGGGATCCGTGTCCGCCGTCGCCGATCTTCCCGCGATCGTGTCCGTCACCGAGCAGGCGCCCGAGGCACGGTTCCCGAGTCTCAAGAGCACCATGGGGGCCAAGCGCAAGCCGATCGAGATCTGGTCGCTCGACGACCTCAGCGAGGCGATCGACGATCCCGCGGTCGCGCGGTCCATCGTGCTCGCGGTGAGCGAACGCCCACCGCGGACCCAAGGCGTCGTGGTGACCGACACCGGAGACGCCGCCGAGCAGCTCGCCGACTTCCTCATCGCCAACCGACTCGTGTGAGTGACTGATGCCGCAGACCAACGACCAGCCGATCCTCGTCGTCCTTGACCTCGCCCCCGACGGGTCGCCTGCCGAGAGCGCCGAAGCGCTGCTCGGCGTCGCCGCCGCCATTGGCTCCCCGATCGCACTGCTGACCGGTTCGTTGCCGACCGCCGCCGGCCTCGCGGCACTCGGAGCCGTCCGGATCCTCGTCGCCCCGAGTGCCGCGCCCGGGACGCATGCGGCGGTCGCGACGGTCGACGCCATCGCCGCCGCCGTCGCCGAGGTGCAGCCCGCTGCGGTCCTGCTGTCCCACTCGATCGAGGGATGCGAGGTGGCCGGGCGGTACGCCGCGCGGAGCGCATCGGCGTTGCTGGTCAACGTGGTCGGTGTCGGCGTCGACGCCGAGGGGATCTTCACGACCCATTCGGTGTACGGCGGGGCCTACAGCGTGGATGCGGCGGCGAGCCTCGGGGCGCCGGTCATCACGGTCCGGCAAGGCGGCATCCAGGCCGCCGCCGCCCCGACGGAGGCGACCCCCGAGCTGCTCGAGGTGCCTCCCACCGGTACCGCCGCCATGTCGATCGGCGAGCTCGAGCCCGTGGTCGAGACTTCGAGCCGACCGTCGCTGCGCAGCGCCGCGACGGTCGTGTCCGGCGGTCGAGGACTGGGCTCCGCTGAGGGATTCGAGCTCGTCGGCAGGCTCGCCGACGAGCTCGGCGCCGCGGTCGGCGCCTCACGTGCAGCGGTCGACGCGGGCTATGCCACGTCGTCGAGCCAGGTGGGGCAGACCGGCGTCTCGGTAGCACCCACGCTCTACATCGCGCTCGGCATCTCCGGTGCCATCCAGCACCGGGCTGGCATGCAGACGTCGAAGACCATCGTCGCGGTGAACCGCGACCCGGCGGCCCCGATCTTCGAGATCGCCGACTTCGGCGTGGTCGGCGACGTGTTCGATGTGGTCCCGAAGGTCGTCGAGATCCTGCGGGCCCGCAGGGGCTGATGGTGGGGGGCGACGGCGGCGGCACGCCGACTCCGCGACGGGGACTGCCGGGGCCGAACGAGGCGAGCAGGCCGGTCCCGTCAGTCGCCGAGGCCGCACCGGTCGCCGAGGCGTCGCCGCTGTCGATCCGCCGGGGTCTGGGATCGACGCCCGCGCCGTCGCCGGCCGTGACGCCGGTCGGTGCCTCATCCGCACCGCCGGCCGCGCCCGCCGAGACGCCGTCGGCGAGGCGAACGCGACTCAGATGGCGGGTGCCGGTACTCGTGGGGGCGGCCGTGATCGTGCTGGGCATCGCAGCCGTCTTGACGGCTCAGTGGCTGCGGCAGCTCGACTGGGTGGACTCGTTCCTCCTCCGCTACCCGGGCGAGAGTCGCCTGCCCGACAACGCGCCGGTCGGCATCCCGGCGTGGCTCGGGTGGCAGCACTTCCTGAACGCGTTCTTCCTCGTGCTCATCGTCCGCTCGGGACTGCGAGTGCGCGGCGAGCCGCGGCCGGCCGTGAGCTGGAGTCCGCGCTGGAACCCGAACCGACGGATCAGCATCTGGCTCTGGTTCCATCAGTCTCTCGACCTGCTCTGGCTCCTCAACGGCGTGGTGTACGTCGTGCTGCTGTTCGTCACCGGGCATTGGGTTCGGGTCGTGCCCACCGGCTGGGATGTGGTGCCGAACGCGATCTCGGCAGCCTTGCAGTACGTGTCGCTGCAGTGGCCGACCGAGAACGGCTGGGTCAACTACAACAGCCTGCAGCTGCTCGCCTACTGCTTCACCGTGTTCGTGGCCGCACCGCTCGCGATCGCATCCGGGCTCCGCATGTCGGGACTGTGGCCCGCGAAGATCGGCTGGCTCAGCCGGCTGGTGCCGATCGAGGCGGCCCGACGGGTCCACTTCCCGATCATGCTCTACTTCGTGGCCTTCACGACCGTTCACGTGCTGCTCGTGCTATCGACTGGGGCGCTGCGCAATCTCAACCACATGTACGCGTCGATCGACGCCGTCAACGGCATCGGACTGGCCGTCTTCGTCGCGTCGGTGGCGGTGACCGTCGCGGCGTGGGTGCTCGCGCGCCCCCTCCTGCTCGCGGGGATGGCCCGCGCGTTCGGCACCGTGAGCGGCCGATGAGCGTCCGTCCGAGGGCTTGGGCGTGAGCCGGGCGATCGAGGTGGCCTCGGTCGCCGAGGGGGTGTGGCAGGTCCCGATCCGGATGCCGTACGCGCACAACCCGGTCGCGTACCTCTACATCGTGCTCGACGACCGTGGGCGGCCGCACTTGATCGACTCGGGACTTGATACGCCGCAGTCTCGCGCGATGCTCGAGGCGGGGCTGGCGACGGCGGGCACCCGGATCGACCAGGTGCGCAGTGTCACGATCACCCACCTGCACCGCGACCACCTCGGTCTCGCCGCGTCGATCCGGGAGCGCAGCGGTGCCGCGCTCGCGATTCATCGCGCTGACGCGGAGGCGATGGCAGCGTCGCGGATCCCAGGCGACGAGGACCTCGAGCGCTGGGGGATCCCGGAGTCGAGCTGGGCGGAGCTCAAGGACGGCGCGGCGCGGGCCGGCGGCGGCGAGACCGATGTCGACCGACGGCTGGAGGACGCCGATCGGCTGGACATCGAAGGTCGCGACCTCCGTGTCATCCACACGCCTGGACACACCACGGGGAGCTCGTGCTTCGTCTCGGACGAACTCGGCGTCATCTTCACGGGCGATCATCTCCTCCCCGACCAGTTCCCGGGGATCGATGTCGGCGGGGTCCCGAGCGGCAACCCGGTCGTCGGCTACGGCCGCTCCCTGCGCCGAGTGCTCGAGTTCGACGACCGTCTCGTGCTGCCCGGTCACGGCTGGGCATTCCGCGGGCTGGCCGCGCGGGTCATCGAGACGCTCGCCCACCACCGTCGCCGGACCGAGGAGGTGCGCGTCGTCGCCGAACGGGCACCCGAGGCGACCGCATGGGACATCGCGGAACAACTCAGCTGGAGCGCGGGGTGGGATCGGCTGACCGGCGTGTTCCGGCTGTCCGCGGTCCGTCAGACGGCGTGGCACCTCGAGATCGTGCGTGCTGGCTGAACTCAGTCACCAGCCTCCGCGGTGCTCGGGAACGAAGAGCACCAGAGGGATGGCGGCGACGAGGATCCCGACCATTACCAGGAAGACCGTCGCCAGGCCCTCGCCGAGGTCAGGGCTACGGGCGGCCAGGGAGCTCGCGATCGCGATCGAGAAGACCGCGCCGCCCTGTCGGAACATGCCCCGCAGTCCGGTGATCGCCGCCGCCATGGTGGGCTGCAGCTGCATCGCCGCGTTGTTGGCCGCAGGCACCGCGATCCCCATCCCCACTCCGCCCAGTGCTGCTGCGGCGAGCAGCCATGCTGCCGCGTCGACGCCGTCGGGGACCAGGACCAGTCCGGCCGTGCCGACGGCGAGCAGGGCGTACCCTGTCATCATCGGCGGCCGGTACCCGGTGCGTCGCATCACGAAGGTCCCGAGCACCGAGAAGGCGATCATGCCCAGTGCTCGGGCGCTGAGCAGCAGGCCCGAGTCCAGGGCGGTTAGCCCGAAACGGGCATGCGCGTACAACGGGATGAGCGCGGTGGACGCGACCGCCGTGACGCCGTACATGATGTTGATGAGGTTGACGTAGCCGAAACCATGACCGCGGAGCAAGAACAGGGGCACGAACGGGTGCGCCGCTCGCCGCATCCACCAGACGAACAGCACGCCGGCGATGAGCGCGGCCCCGGCCGGCGCCAGCACGCGCACGTCGTACGGGCTCGTGCCGGGGTTGCCGAGGCTCGTCACGGCGAACATCACCCCGAGGATGGCGGCGACGAGCAGCATCATGCCCGGCAAGTCGAGGCGACCCTCCTTGCTGCCGCGGCCCGAAGGGAACAGGATCGCCGCCATCACGACCACCACCACCCCGAACGGCGCAGTGAGGAAGAAGATGTCGCGCCAGCTGGCGATCGCCACGATGTAGCCGCCGACCACCGGCCCGAGCACCCCGCCGATGGGGAGGATGGTGGAGAAGAAGCCGATCGCGCGGTCCCTGTTGCGCCCGAACACGTCGGCGACCACGCCCGACGACACCGGCAGGATGGCCCCGCCGCCGAGCGCCTGGATCGCTCGGAATGCCACGAGCGTCCCGATGTCCTGGGCGAGCCCGCATCCGATCGCGGCGGCCGTGAAGATCGATGCCGCGATGACCATGGTGATCCTGCGTCCGAGCAGGTCGGCGAGGCGGCCCGCGATCGGCATCGCCACTACCATGCCGAGCGAGGACACCGACATCGTCCAGGTGGTCCACTCGACCGGTGCGTCCAAGTCCGCCTGGATGCTCGGCAGCGTCGCCGCGACGATCGTCTGATCCATGGCACCGAGCAGGAGGGCGACGGTCACCCCGACGAAGATGAGCCACCGGCGCCCGGCGCTGACCCCACCGGCGGTGACGCGCTGGGGCCGCGAATCGATCATCACCGTCATACTCTATTGCCTGCTAGCAGGCAATAGAGTACTCGATCGATACACTAACCTCGGAGGTGCTGCATGGACGACGCTGCCGCGCGACTGCGATCGGTCGTCCTCCGCCTTTCCCGCAAGCTCAACGCGTCGGCGGTGATCGGCGGGCTCGCCCCGGCGCAGGCGTCGGTGCTGAGCGTCATCTCGGCTCGAGGACCGCTGTCGGTGAGTGCGCTGACGCAGTTCGAGGGCCTCAATCCGACGATGGTGTCGCGGATCGTCGGCAAGCTCGACCGGGCGGGATTCATCCGCAGAGTCCCGAACCCGGATGATCTCCGCAGCGTGAACCTGGAGATCACGGAGGCTGGCGACACCCTTCAGGCACGGATCCGCTCGGAACGGGATCGCATCCTCCAGGACTGCGTCGACCGCATGTCCGCGTCAGATCTGGCGAAGGTGCAAGACGTGCTGCCCCTGCTGGAGCAGCTGGCTGCGGAACTCGACGGCGTGGTCCTCAAGTCCCGCCCTTGACCTCCGGCCATCTGGGCCTGCGGGCGCGCGATCCACGGATGTCCGAGCCGTGGCTCCTGGTCGATCGTGTCGGGGCCCTTGGCCCGGCTGCCGCCGTGACGGCTGGCGCCGGTCTGCATCGGGGCGGGCTGATCGCCCGGTTGCTCGGGACTAGGCCGTCGATGCGGCGCGCAGCACGATCGCGGAGCCCTGCCCGCCGCCGCCGCAGATGCCGGCTGCGCCGAGCGAGCCGGAGTCGATCGCGGCGAGACGGCGGGCGAGGGTGCCGACGATGCGCGCTCCCGAGGCACCGATCGGGTGGCCCAGCGCGATCGCGCCGCCGTGCGCATTGACGAGCTCCGCGTCGACGCCGAGCTCGTCGATCGAGCGCAGCACGACCGAGGCGAACGCCTCGTTGATCTCGAGCGCGGCGAGCGCGTCGGGCCTCTCGCCGAGCCGGTCGAGCGCAGCGCGGATCGCGTTCGCGGGTTGCGAGTGGAGGCGCACGTCGGGCCCCGCGACGAGCGCGGTCGCCTCGATCGCCGCGATCCCGGCGATGCCGTGGAGTCGCGCGTACGCGGGCGAGACGAGCACGAGCGCCGCGGCACCGTCGGTGATCTGGGAGGAGTTCCCCGCGGTGATCGTCCCGTCGGGCGAGAACGCGGGGGGCAGGCTCCCGAGCGTCGCCGCGTCGGTGTCGGCCCGCACGCCGTCGTCGGCCGTGACCGTCGTCGCCCCGCGACGGCTCTCGATCACGAACGGCTCGATCTCGCCCGCGAGGAAGTCCGCCGATGCCGCGGCGCGGGCGTGCGAGTCCGCGGCCCACGCGTCCTGCGCCTCCCGCCCGATGCCGAGGTCGGCGTTGCCGGCCTCGGTCGAGGCGCCCATCGAGCGCTGCTCGAACGCGTCAGTCAGGCCGTCGTGCTCGAGCGTGTCGACGAGCTCGATCGCGCCGTAGCGGGTGCCGGCGCGTGCGGCCGTCGCGTGCGGCGCGAGCGACATCGACTCCTGGCCGAGCGCGACGACGATGTCCGCACGGCCGGCCTCGATGAGCGAGGCGCCGTCGGAGACCGCCTCCATCCCCGAGAGGCAGACGGCGTTGAGCGTCATCGCCGGCGTCGTGAGCGGGATGCCTGCCGCGACGGCCGACTGCCGCGCGGGATTCTGGCCCGCACCGCCCTGGAGCACCTGTCCCGCGAGCACCCGGTCGACGTCCTCGGTCGCGATGCCGGCGCGCTCGAGCGCAGCCCGGATCGCATGGGCGCCGAGCCGGGTCGCCGCGACGGCGGCGAACTGCCCGGTGAATCGGGCGAACGGCGTTCTCGCGTAGCCCGCGATGATCGCGCTCACGACGCCGCCTCGACGAGGTCGACGGCGAACGGGGCGCCGGTCAGCCTGCGCAGCCCCTCGACCGACTCGCCGGGGGCGGTCTCGCGCAGCACGAGGCCGCCCTCGACGATGTCGAACACGGCGCGGTCGCTGATGATCCGGTCGACGCAGCCGACCCCCGTGAGCGGCAGATCGCATTCGGCGACGATCTTCGGGCTGCCGTCCTTCGCGACGTGCTCCGTGACGACGACGACCCGGGGCGTGCCCGCGACGAGGTCCATCGCACCGCCCATGCCCTTGACGAGCTTGCCGGGGATCTGCCAGTTCGCGAGGTCGCCGCGCTGGGAGACCTGCAGCGCGCCGAGGATCGCGATCTGGACGTGGCCGCCGCGGATCATGCCGAAGCTCGTCGCGGAGTCGAAGATCGAGGCGCCGGGCAGCAGCGTGACGGTCTGCTTGCCGGCGTTGATGAGGTCCGCGTCCTCGTCGCCCTCGAGGGGGAACGGTCCCATGCCGAGGATGCCGTTCTCGCTCTGCAGCGTGACCCGGACACCCTCGGGCAGGTGGTTCGCGACGAGCGTCGGGATGCCGATGCCGAGGTTCGCGTAGTCGCCGTCGCGGAGGTCGCGGGCCGCGATCGCGGCCATCTCGTCTCGCGTCCAGGGCATATCAGGCTCCTTCCGCACGGGGGCGCACCGTGCGCTGCTCGATGTCCTTCACGGGATCGGCGACCGTGACGACGTGCTGCACGAAGATCCCGGGCGTGTGGATCTCGTTCGGGTCGAGGAAGCCATCGACGACGATCTCCGCCTCGGCGATCGTGACCCGACCGGCCGTCGCGACGAGCGGGTTGAAGTTGCGCGCCGTGTAGCGGTAGCGAAGGTTGCCCTCCCTGTCGGCCTGATGCGCGCGGACGAGTGCGAGGTCGGCGACGATGCCGCGTTCGAGGACGACCCTGCGGCCGTCGAACTCGCGCTCCTCCTTGCCCTCGGCGACCAGTGTGCCCACGCCGGTCGGCGTGTAGAACGCGGGGATGCCGGCTCCGCCGGCGCGCAGCCGCTCTGCGAGCGTGCCCTGGGGCACGAACTCGACATCGAGCGCACCGCTCAGGTACTGCTCCGCGAAGAGCCGGTTCTCGCCGACGTAGCTCGAGAGCACGCGCGCGACCTGGCCGCCCTCGAGCAGGATGCCGAGCCCCTTGCCGTCGACGCCCATGTTGTTGCTGACGACGGTGAGGCCCCGCACACCCGTGTCGGCGAGTGCGCGGATCAGATTCGTCGGGATGCCGCTCAGACCGAAGCCGCCGACCGCGACCGTCATGCCGTCGTATACCGCCCCGGCGAGCGTCTCTGCGGCGCTTCCCGATCGCTTGTCGACCATCGTGCTCCTTCGCATGTCCACCATGTGGTGCTGATGAAGCTATGGATCGCGACCAATATTGTCAAAGATCGGTCGATATGTGGATCTGTCAGGACATCGCGTCCATGATGTGGATATGACCGAGTCGATCCAGGGGGCGCAGCTCGTCGGCCGGGTCGCCGCCGTGCTCCGAATCGTGAGCGCCTCGATGCCCGACGGGACCACGCCGACCCGGGTCGCGGCGGCGACCGGTATCTCGCGCCCGACGGCGCACCGCATCCTGGCCTCGCTCGCCGAGCACGGCTTCGTCGATCGCGACGCGCGGACCTCGCGCTGGCTGCTCGGGCCCGAGCTCTACGTGATGGGTGCGATCGCGGCAGAGCGCTACGACATCACGCCGATCGCTCGAGAGAGCCTGCTCGCGCTCGCAGCCGCGACCGGGGAGAGCGCGTTCCTCTCGGCGCGCCGCGGAGACGAGACCGTGTGCCTGCTGCGCGAGGAGGGCGCGTTCCCGATCCGCTCGCACGTCCTCTACGAGGGCATCCGCTTCCCGCTCGGCGTGGCCTCGGCGGGGATCGCGATCCTGTCGTTCCTCTCGGACGTCGCCGTGGAGGCGCACCTCGCACGGGTCGATCTCGCCGCCCGGTACGGCGAGGCGCATACCGCTCGAGCCGTCCGCGAGCGGGTGGCGGCGACCCGCGCGACCGGCTACGCCGTCAACCCGGGGCTCATCGTCGAGGGCAGCTGGGGTATGGCGGCGGCGATCTTCGACACCTCGGGGCAGCCCGCGTGGGCCCTCAGCCTCACCGGAATCGAATCCCGCTTCACCGCCGAGCGCCGGCCCGAGCTCGGTCGCCTCCTGCTCGCCGCGGCGCACCGCGTTACGCAGGAGATCGGCGGGCGGTCGCGGATCTGAGACTCGAGCGCGGCCGAGGATTCCCCGGCACGGGAGCCTGGGACACGAAGGCGGACGTCCGATGCGCCCTGGTGTCGGGGCGGGCTCGCGGTGCCGGCACGCATGCGCAGCGGGCGGCGCGGGGTCAGGGGAGCGGCCAGCCGGTGTAGGCCTCGGCGAGGAACGCCGAGCCGTGCGGCGAGGTCGCGACGAGCTCGAGCTCCGCGAGCCGCCGGCGCTCGTCGAAATCGGATGCATCGGGGGCGGCGTGGAGCATGACGGTCATCCAGTAGGAGAAGTGCTCGGCCTTCCAGATGCGCTGCAGCGCGGCGGGCTCGTAGGCGTCGAAGCCGGCCTCCGAGCCGGTCGCGACGAAGTCCGCGATCGCCCGGTGCAGCAGGATCACGTCGGCGACCGCGAGGTTCATGCCCTTCGCGCCGGTCGGCGGGACGGTGTGCGCGGCGTCGCCGACGAGGAACGCGCGACCCGTGCGCAGCCGATGCGCGACGAACGAGCGGAAGCGGAGCACGTCGCGCTTGAAGATCGGGCCCTCGCTGAGGCCGCCGCCCGTGCGCGCCTGCAGCTCGTCCCAGATCTCCGCCTCGGACCACTCGTCGGGATCCTGCTCGGGGTCGCACTGGAGATACATGCGCTGGACCTCGGGGGAGCGCTGCGAGATGAGCGCGAAGCCGCGCTGCGTCGTCGAGTAGATGAGCTCGGGCGAGCTCGGCGGCGCGTCGCAGAGGATGCCGAACCAGGCGAACGGATACTCGCGGAAGTAGCCGCCGGTCAGCGAGCCGGTGACGGCCTCGCGAG
>DATMFB010000010.1:0-7185 GCA_035556395.1 Microbacteriaceae bacterium | reverse complement strand
CGCCGTGACTCACATTTCGTAACCAATGTCGCGTTCTGACGACCGCCGCCTTGAATGGGACGACCATGTCCCGCGACCACCTCATCCTCGCCGTCACCTACTGGCCGACCGGCTCCACGGCCAGCGGCTGGCGCACGCGCGCGGCCTACAACGGGGGGATCTTCAAGCCGGGCCTCCTCGTCGACGCCGCACGGACCGCCGAGCGGGGCGTCTTCGACTACTTCTTCCTCGGCAACTCCTACTTCAGCGACAGCTCGCAGCCCGGCTCGGTCGTGCGCCGCTCGTTCCAGCTCAACGGCTTCGCGACGGCCGCGTTCCTCGCTTCGAACACGCGGCACATCGGCCTCATGGCGACGATCAACACGGTCTTCCTCGAGCCGTTCCACATCGCGCAGATCGCGGCGTCGATCGACCACCTCAGCGAGGGCCGGTTCGGGCTCAACCTCGTCACGGGCGTCGCGAACGACCCCTCCTACCGGAACTTCAGCCTCGGCGGGCACCCGGAGTCGCCCGACAAGTACGCGCGGGCGACGGAGTTCGCGGAGGCGTTCAACCAGCTCGAGGACTCGTGGGACGACGACTGGTTCCTCGACGACCGCGAGGGCGGCCGGCTCATCGACCCGGACGCGGCGCACCCGATCGACTTCGACGGCGAGTACTTCCAGATCGAGGGGCCGCTCAACGCCCCCCGACCGCCCCAGGGCCGGATCCCCCTCGCGACGGCCGGCACCTCGCCCGAGTCCTTCGACTTCGCGGGGCGATTCGCCGACGTGCGGTTCTCGCCGTTCGTGTCGCTCGGCTGGAACCAGGACTACCGCGCGCGCAACCGGGCGAAGGCCCAGGAGTTCGGCCGGGACGCCGACGCGCTCAAGATCGTCGTCGGCACCGTCTTCTACACCGGCGACACGGTCGCGGAGGCGAGGCGCATCTTCCGCGAGGTGGAGGAGGCGGTCGTCGAGGACTTCGGGCCGCAGATCGTCGCGAAGACGCTCGGGATCCCGGTCGAGCAGGTGACCCCGCACGGTCGCATCGTCGACGTCCTCGGCCTCGACGTCGTCGAGCGCGACGGGTCGTTCGACTTCGAGACGAACAAGCACCAGGCGATCGGCGCGAGCGGCATCAGTCTCAACCTCCGCGAGGTCTTCGAGGCCTACGGGTCGACGGAGGTCACGTTCCTCGATCTGTTCCGCTTCCTCGTCAACAAGAACCACTTCCCCGTCGTCGTCGGCGACCGCCGGCGCATCGCCGACTGGATCCAGGAGGGCTACGAGGCCGAGGCCTTCGACGGCGTCAAGTTCTTCCCGCCCTTCCAGCGCCAGCCCTTCGACGCCTTCGTCGACCAGGTCGTGCCGGAGCTCCAGCGCCGCGGCCTCGCCCGGAAGTCGTACGACACGTCGACGTTCCGCGCGCACCTCGGGATCGACCGCCCGGCGAGCGCGCCGCGCCTGAAGCAGGAGCCGGCGAATGTCGGTGGCTGACACGACGACGGTGGCCGAGCAGAACGCGGCCCCGACCGGCGTCGAGGCGCGGCCGGTCGCGAGGGCGTCCCGGCAGAGCGCGGGGCGCCGCTTCTGGCTCGGCCTGCGACCGTGGCTCTCGCTCATCGCGTTCGTCATCGTGTGGCAGATCGCCGACAGCGCCGGATGGCTCAACGAGCGGATCCTGCCCGGGCCGAGCGCGGTCGTCACGGCGGGGTGGGAGCTCATCCTCAACGGTCGCCTCGGCGAGGCGCTCGCCGCGAGCGTGCCGCGCGCGGGCCTCGGGATCCTCTTCGGCGTCGCCTCGGGCGTCCTCCTCGGGTTCATCGCCGGTTACTGGCGCGTCGGCGAGGACATCGTCGACCGGCCGATGCAGGTCGTCCGGGCGCTGCCGTTCACCGCGCTCACGCCCCTGTTCATCCTCTGGTTCGGCATCGGCGAGCTGCCGAAGATCATGCTCGTCACGGTCGGCGTCGCGGTCCCGCTCTACATCAACACCTACTCCGGCATCCGCAGCGTCGACCGCAAGCTCATAGAGGTCGCGTACGTCTACGACCGTCGCGCCTGGACGATCTGGCGCCGCGTGCTCTTCCCCGGTGCGCTGCCGCAGATCCTCACGGGACTGCGGTTCGGCCTCGGGATCGGCTGGATCGCGCTCATCGTCGCGGAGACGGTCGCCGCGTCGAGCGGCATCGGCGCGCTCATGACGACCGCACGCCAGTACTCGCAGACCGACGTCGTCATCGTCTGCATCGTGGTCTACGCGCTCCTCGGCGTCCTGACCGACCTCATCGTCCGCTGGCTCGAGGCGTACCTCCTGCGCTGGCGCTCGACGATCCGCGGCTGAAGCTTCCACTGCAATCACCCCAAGAGAGAGAACACGCACCCATGTCACTGCGCACCAAGACCGCTGCGGTCGCGGCACTCGCCGCTGCCGCGGCGCTGGCGCTCAGCGCCTGCACCTCGGCGCCCGCCCCGACGACCGAACCGACGTCCGCGCCGGCGGCGGACGCCCCGACGATCCGGATCGGCCAGCTCAACAGCTACACGACCCTCACGATCTCCAAGGACCTCGGCCTCGCGACCGCGCTGCCCGACGGCGCAGCCGAGATCGCCTGGTCGACGGGCTTCCCGGCGTTCGTCCCGGCCCTCGAGGCGGTCAACGCCGGTGAGATCGACGTCTCCTCGGGCGGCGGCACGAACTTCTTCACGGGACTCGCCGCCGGCGGCGACTACCTCGCGATCGGCATCGAGAACGGCTCGTCCGGCGTGTCCTCGGGCATCGTCGCGAGCGAGGCGTCCGGCATCAAGACGATCGAGGATCTCAAGGGGCACACGATCGCCGTGAACCAGGGCGGCACCGGTCACTACCTCGCGCTGCGCGCCCTCGACAAGGCCGGCATCGACCCGAGTGAGGTCACGCTCGAGTTCCTCCCGCCGGCCGACGGCATCGCGGCGTTCCAGTCCGGCGCGGTCGACGCGATCGCGATCTGGGACCAGTACTTCGCGACCGCTCAGCTCCAGCCCGGTGCCGTGGTGGTCGCGAACGGCGAGGATCTCGACAGCCTGAACATCGTCTTCCACTTCGTGACGCGCTCGTTCTACGAGCAGCACCCGGAGGCCGTCGCGGCCTTCATCCGGGCGCTCTCCGACGTCTCGGCGCAGACGACGGCGAACCCCCAGCTTGTGCTCGACTTCTACGCCGGCCTCGGCGCGGGCGAGGACGTGCTCGAGGTCATCGCGCAGTGGCCGCCGTACCAGTTCCAGCCGATCGGCCAGGAGCAGATCGATCTCCTCACCCAGCACGGCAAGGACCTGCTCCGGTACGGCCTCATCACTGAGATCCCGGACATCTCCGACGCCTTCGTGGTCACGGAGTAGCTCCGCATGGTGATCTCCTCCGACGTCGGGCTGAACCCGAGGGTCGTCGCGCGCGGCGTGACACAGGCCTTCGGCGGCAAGCCGGTGCTGCACGACCTCGACATCGAGGTCGCAGCCGGGGAGTTCGTGGTCCTGATCGGGCACAGCGGCAGCGGCAAGTCGACGCTGCTGCGCCTGATCGCGGGCCTCGACACCCCGACGTCGGGGGAGATCACCGTCTCCGGCAAGACGTCCCTCGGCTTCCAGGAGGCACGCCTCCTGCCGTGGGACAAGGTCAAGGACAACGTCCTCTTCGGCCTGCGCAATGCGGGCTCCCGATCAGAACGCGATGCCGTCGCCAGGCGGGCGCTGCGCGAGGTCAAGCTCGAGCATCGTGCCGACGCCTGGCCCGGCACCCTCTCCGGCGGCGAGGCGCAACGCGCCTCGCTCGCCCGCGCGCTCGTCCGCGAGCCCGACCTGCTGCTCCTCGACGAGCCGTTCGGCGCGCTCGACGCGCTCACCCGCCTCGAGATGCAGGCCCTCGTCATCGACCTCTGGGAGCGCCACCGCCCCTCGATCGTGCTCGTGACGCACGACGTCGGCGAGGCCGTCCGCCTCGCGGATCGCGTCCTCCTCCTCGATCACGGTCGCATCGCGACCGAGGTCCGCATCGACAAGCCGCGCCCGCGCACCCAGCTCGACCCGGATCTCATCGAGATCGAGCGCGACCTCGTGCGCCGGCTCGGCGTCGAGCTCTGAGGCCCCGCGCCTTCTGAGATCAGTCCCGCACGGCCGGTGTTACGGCACGTGTGACCCACGGTGACGGACTGTGAACGGGTGCGTTCGCGGTCACCTGTGACGCTTGCCTACGGTCCTGGACATGACCAAGCAGCAGGAGCGCGAGCTCATCATCGGATTCTCCATCTGGCCCACCGGCCGGTGGGGGAGCGCCTGGCGTCTCCCCGAGGCGTTCAACGGCGGGACGGTCGATCCCCGCTACCTCGCCCAGACGATCCGCACCTCCGAGCGTGGCCTGCTCGACTACTACTTCATCGGCAACAACGTCCAGAGCAACCCGCAGTCCGCGCAGGCGAACGGCAACGAGGTGTTCAAGGTCGAGGGCTTCGGGCTCGGCGGCTACGCCGCCGCGATCACGAGCCACATCGGCATCGTCGTGACCGTCAACTCGAGCTTCACCGACCCGTACAACACGGCCAGGGCGATCGCGACGCTCGACCACCTCTCCGGCGGCCGGGCGATCCTCAACATCGTCACGGGATTCGACGGCTCGCCCGCGGCTCGCAACTTCAACCTCGAGCGGCACTACGCGACGGATGACAAGTACGACCTGGCGACCGAGTACGTCGAGGTCGTCAAGGCGCTCTGGGACAGCTGGGAGGACGGCTGGCTCCTCGACGACAAGGAGGGCGGCCGATTCCTCGACCCGGCACTCGGTCACCGGATCAATCACGAGGGCACGTACTTCAGCGTCCAGGGCCCGCTCAACGTCCCGCGCCCGCCGCAGGGCCAGATCCCGATCATCCACGCCGGCACCTCGGAGCGCTCGTTCGAGTTCGGTGCCGAGTACGCCGACATCCGATTCAGCCCCTACCGCAGCCCCGCATGGAACGACGCGTACTACAAGGACCTCAAGCGCCGCCTCGCGAACCACGGCCGGCGCGAGCAGGACCAGAAGGTCGTCAACGGCATCACCTTCTTCGTCGGCGCGACGATCGGCGAGGCGCGAGCGAAGTTCCGTCAGACCCAGGAGCTCATCGTCCAGGAGTATGCGCCGAAGGCGATCTCCGACTGGTACGGCGTCGACCTCGGCGGTGTGCGCGAGACCGAGAAGGTGCTCGACGTCATCGATCTCGAGCGCATCCCCGAGAAGGCGTGGGTCGTCGAGCGCGCGATCGAGGCGTACGGCGACGAGGACCTCACCTTCCGCGACTTCTTCCACTTCCTCGCCAACAACCCGAGCAACCAGCCCCCCGTCGTCGGCAGCGGGCGCAGTGTCGCGGACTGGATCGAGGAGAACTTCCAGAACCGCGCGTTCGACGGCGTCAAGATCTTCCCGCCGTACTCGCGCTACCCGCTCGACGCCTTCGTGGATCTCGTCGTCCCGGAGCTCCAGCGCAAGGGGATCTTCCGGACCGAGTACCGCGAGTCGACCGTGCGGGAGCGGTGGGGCCTCGACGTGCCGCCGAATCGCTTCGCCCTCGAGCGCGCCGTGCAGCCCGCTCCGGTCGCCTGAGTCCCACTGCCGAATCCAAGAACAACTGCAACCCGAGAGAGAGCACACCCAGCATGAGCATCCCCACCCCATTCCGACTGTCCGCGATCGCGGGCCTCGGCGTCGCCGCACTCGCCCTCGTGGGCTGCGCGACCGGCACCCCGAGCGAGACGAGCACCGCGGCGCCGACCGTCGAGGCGCCGGCTGAGCTCATCCCCATCCACGTCATCGACGTGCCGCAGTCGAAGAAGGTCGAGATCGCTGCCGCGAACGGCTTCTTCGAGCGGCACGGCCTCGACGTGACCGTCGAGTACCTGGCGACCGGCAGCGAGATCCTCAGCGCCGTCCAGGGCGGCAGCGCGCCGCTCGGCTACGCGGACGTCTTCAGCGGACTCAACGCGGTCAGCAACGGCTTCGACGTCCAGTTCATCGTCTCGAACAACGGACACGGCAAGGAGACCGCGTTCGCGGTCCTCGAGGACAGCCCGATCACGAAGCCGTCCGACCTCGCCGGACAGACGATCGGCGTCCTCGCGGTGCCGCAGTTCGTCGTCCAGGCGAACGCGTATCTCGAGAACAACGACGTCGACCCCGCATCGGTCGAGTTCTCGCTGCAGCGCCAGCAGCTCGCCTTCCCCGAGGCGATCGGCGGCGGATCGGTCGCCGGGGCGCCGTTGCCGTGGAACCTCTTCTACTCGAATCAGGGTCAGGACGGCGCCTTCGACTTCCGGCTCCTCGGCGACCCGTCGAACGAGGCCTATCTCGAGCCCGCGGCGACGTCGGCCGGCTTCTGGGCGACGGCGGAATGGGCCGACGCGAACCCCGAGATCGCGCAGGCCTTCGCCGACGCACTCCGGGAGTTCAACACCTGGTACCAGGGACTCAGCGTCGACGAGCTCCAGGAGATCAACCTCGAGTGGTACGACATCGACCTGCTCGCGATCGCCGGCGATGACGAGGAGGCGCAGCAGCGGCTCTTCAAGAACGACAACCTCATCACGGGCCCGATCGACATCGCGGCGACCAAGCGCTGGATCGAGACCGGCATCCGATTCGCTCCCGACAACGTCGCCGCCGGCGTCGACTTCGAGGCGCACGTCTTCGAGTCGGCCCGCTGATGTCCATCTCGACCGCCCGGATCACGACCGCGGAGCTCGCATTCCGCGGCGTCGGCAAGGACTACGTCTCGCTGCGAGGCGAGGCCGTCCGCGCCCTCTCGCCGATCGATCTCGACGTCGCGTCGGAGTCGTTCGTGGCGATCGTCGGGCGGTCGGGCTGCGGCAAGTCGACGCTCCTCCGGCTCGCGGCCGGGCTCGAGTCGCCCTCCTCGGGTGACATCGAGCTCGGCGGCGAGCCGGTCGAGGGACCGCCGGATGCCGTCCGATACGTCTTCCAGAACTACTCCGAGTCGCTCCTGCCATGGCGCACCGTCGGCGACAACGTCCGGTTCGGCCTTCGTCACGCCTACGCGCGGGAGTCGGGCGGGAGCCGCCGGGAGCAGCAGGAGCTCGTCGAGCACTACCTCGGCGAGGTGGGGCTCGCCGGGGTCGCGTCACGCTATCCGGGCGAGCTCTCCGGCGGCATGCAGCAGCGGGTCGCCATCGCGCGCGCCCT
>DATMFB010000009.1:0-19000 GCA_035556395.1 Microbacteriaceae bacterium | reverse complement strand
GGACGCTCGACGCCGCCTCGGCCGCCGCGTCGCTCGCGGCCGGCTGGACCTCGGTGCGGCCCGACGACGAGCTCGAGCTGCTGCCGCAGGCCGACGGCGGGGAGGGCACGCTCGACGCGATCGCAGCAGCGACGCCCGGGGCGAGGCGGCGCGACGCCGGTCTGGTAACCGGGCCGCACGGCCGGCCCGTCCGAGCGCACTGGCTGTCGCTGCCCGGCGGCACGGCGGTCGTGGAGCTCGCGGTGTCGAGCGGCCTGACCCTCATGCCGAAGCTCGACGCCCGCGGCGCGACGACCCGGGGACTCGGCGAAGTGATCCGGATGGCCGTCGCGGACGGTGCGACGGGACTCGTCATCGCGACGGGCGGCTCGGCCTCGACCGATGGCGGAACCGGTGCGCTCACCGCCCTCGGCGCGCGCTTCCTGACCGCGGGTGGCGACGAGCTGCCGTCTGGCGGCGGCGCGCTCGCCGATCTCGCCGCGATCGACCTGAGCGGACTCGTCGCGGTGCCGCCCGCACGGGTGCTCAGCGACGTCACGGCGCCGCTCACGGGGCCGACGGGTGCCGCGGCGGTGTTCGGCCCGCAGAAGGGCGCGACGCCCGAGGACGTCGGTGCGCTGGACGCCGCGCTCACGCGCTTCGCGGAGGTGGCCCGGCCACTCGTCGAACGCGGGCTTCACGCGCGAACGCAGGCGGATCGGGGCGCGGAGCGCCTGCCTTCGGTGGATGCGCCCATCGTCGACGCGACAACGCCGGGCGGCGGCTCCGCGGGCGGCACCGGATTCGGCCTCGCGGCCTTCCTCGGCGCCTCGATCCAGCCGGGCGCCGCCGCGATCGCCGACCTCACCGGCCTCACCGCCGCGCTCGACGCCGTGGACCTCGTCGTGACGGGCGAGGGCCGGTACGACTCGCAGTCGAGCACCGGGAAGGTCGTCGGCCACGCGATTGCCGCCACGCGCGCGGCGGGCCGCAGGATCGCGGTCGTGTGCGGCGCGATCGGGCCCGATGCCGCCCTCGATCCACGGGGTGGGGGTCCCGACGAGCTCCTCGCCCTCGCGGACCTCGCCGGCGGTGCGGAGCACGCGATCGCGGACCCGGCGCGCTGGCTGCGGGAGGCGGGCGCTCGCCTCGCCACGGCGTTCTCCGCCTGAGGCAGGTTCCCGCGAGGCAAGGGAATCCGGCGAACCAAGGATATTTCGGAGGGGATTCGTCCTTGCTCCGCCAGATCTCCTTGGTTCAGAACGCGGCGCGGGCGGCCGCGACCGCTGCCGGCAGTGCCGCGATGAGTCCGTCGACGTCCGCCTGCGTCGTCCGGCGCCCGAGGCTCACGCGAAGGGCGGAGCGCGCGGCCGCGTCGTCGAGGCCGAGCGCGAGCAGGACGTGGGAGGCCTCCGCGACCCCGGCACGGCACGCCGAGCCGACGGAGACCGAGTAGCCGGCCTGGTCGAGCACGAAGAGCAGGGTCTCGCCGAGCAGCCCCGGGAAGGTCGCGTGCACGTGACCGGGCAGGCGGCCCGCGACATCGCCGCTCAGGGACGCGTCCGGGAACTCGCGCGCGATCGCGCGGGCGAGCCCGCCCGACAGGGCCCGGAGCCGCAGGTCCTCGGACTCCATCGCCGTCGCAGCCGACTCGGCGGCCACCGCGAGGGCCACCGCGCCGGCGACGTCCATCGTCCCGGAACGGGCCGACTGCTGGCCGCCGCCGTGCGTGAGCGCCTCGGGCACCGCACCCCTGCGCACGAGGATCGCCCCGGTCCCGATCGGCGCGCCGAACTTGTGGCCGGAGAGGGACAGCGCCGTCGCGCCGCTGCGCCGGAACGAGATCGGCACGTGACCGAAGGCCGCGACCGCGTCCCAGTGCAGCGGCGCCCCGACCTCCGCCGCGAGGTCGGCGACCGCGTCGGTGTCCTCGATCGTGCCGATCTCGTTGTTCGCCCAGAGGAGGCTGAGCACCGCGACCGATCGCGTTCCGCCCTCCTCGATGACGCGCGCGAGCTCGGGGAGGACGACCCGCCCGACGCCGTCGACCGGCACGAGATCGACTCGCGCACCTCGATTCGCGAGCCATTCGACCGCATCGAGCGTCGCGTGGTGCTCGGCCGGCGACGTGACGATCCGATCCCGTCCGTCGCCACCGGCACCGCCTGCCCAGAGCAGCCCCTTGACGGCGATGTTGACCGACTCGGTCCCGCCGGAGGTGAAGACGACCTCGGTCGGGTGCGCGTCCGCGACCGCGGCGAGGCGCTCGCGCGCGTCCTCGAGCAGCGCTCGCGCGGCACGGCCGTCGGCGTGGATCGACGACGGGTTGCCGACGCGCCCGAGCGCCTCCGCATACGCGGCGGCGGCCTCGGGCAGCACGGGCGCGGATGCCGCGTGGTCGAGGTAGACGTTCACGCACCCATCCTGCCTTCCGGCATCGCGGAAGAGCTCATCCGCGGGCGCCAGTACCCTGGAGCGCATGCCCGAGACCGCCGCCGACGTGCCGCTCGGCGTCCACCGGACCGCCCACGGCGGGCGGCTCGCGGTGTGGTCGGCGCACGCGACGGCGATCGAGGCCTGCCTGTTCGATCCGTCCGACGCCGACTGGGTCGCTGCGACGATCCCGCTCGAGCCCGCGGGCGACGGCCTCTGGATCGCCGAGTCGCGCCACCTCGAGCCGGGCGTGCGCTACACGCTCCGCGCCGACGGGCCGGAAGGTCCCGGCCACGTCTTCGATCCGGGCGTCCATCTTCTCGACCCCTACGCCCGCGGCCTCGTGCGCTCGATGAGCGGCGAGTGGCGGGGCTACGTGCAGGAGGAGGACCCGTTCGACTGGGGCGCCTCGACCCATCCGCGCACGGGACTCGACCACACCGTCGTCTACGAGGCGCACGTCAAAGGGCTGACGAAGCTGAACCCCGCCGTCCCCGAGGAGCTCCGCGGCACCTACGCGGGCATCGCGCACGAGTCGACGATCGCGTATCTCAAGGACCTCGGCGTGACCGCGATCGAGCTCCTGCCGGTCCAGCAGTTCGTCTCCGAGCAGCGGCTCATCAAGCAGGGCCTCATCAACTACTGGGGCTACAACACGCTCAACTTCTTCACCCCGCATGGCTCGTACGCGAGCCGCTCCGCGCAAGTCGGCGGGACGGGCGCGATCCTCCGCGAGTTCAAGGGCATGGTCAAGCTGCTGCACGAGGCGGGCATCGAGGTCTTCCTCGACGTGGTCTACAACCACACCTCGGAGGAGGGCCTCTCCGGCCCGACGACGAGCTTCCGCGGCCTCGACAACCGCTCCTACTACCGCCAGACCGAGGACGGCGAGTACGTCGACACGACGGGCTGCGGGAACGCGATCGACACGAGCGTCCCGGCGGTCTCGCGTCTCGTCCTGGACTCGCTGCGCTACTGGGTCGAGGAGGTGCACATCGACGGCTTCCGCTTCGACCTCGCGGTGACGCTCGCCCGCAACGCCGAGCACGAGTTCGATCCGCAGCATCCATTGCTGCGGGCGATCTCGAGCGACCCCGTGCTCGCCGGCACGAAGCTCATCGCCGAGCCATGGGACGTCGGCGTCGGTGGCTGGCAGGTCGGGCACTTCCCCGACGGCTGGTCGGAATGGAACGACGGCTTCCGCGATCGCATGCGCCGCTTCTGGCTCACCGACATCGGCGCGGCGCGCGAGCACGGCGAGGCGCCGGACGGGATCGGTCCGCTCGCGCGGCGGATCTCCGGCTCCGAGCACGTCTTCGCGAGAGAACGCGGGCCGCTCGCCTCGGTCAACTTCGTCACCGCCCACGACGGGTTCACCCTCGCCGACGTCACCGCCTACAACGAGAAGCACAACCTCGGCAACGGCGAGGAGAACCGGGACGGCGCCTCGAGCAACCTGAGCTTCAACCATGGCATCGAGGGTCCGACGAAGGACGAGGCGATGCTCGCCACTCGTCGCAAGGCGATGCGCAACCTGCTCGGCACGCTGCTGCTGTCGAGCGGCGTGCCGATGCTCACCGCCGGTGACGAGATGGGCCGCAGCCAGCGCGGCAACAACAACGCGTACAACCAGGACTCCGAGCTCACCTGGCTGCCCTGGGAGCTCGAGCAGTGGCAGGACGACCTGTTGACGGTCGCGCGGGACCTGACGAGGCTCCGCCGCGAGAACCCAGCGCTGCGGCCGGTGCGCTACGGCGTCTGGGGCGAGACGGTCCCGAGCGCCACCCAGATGGACTGGTACAACAAGGACGGCCAGCCCATGACGATGGAGGACTGGGACTCCCCCGCTGAGCGGACGCTCCAGTACCTCGCGGCATCGACCCCCGAGTTCGAGCCGTCCAACCGCATCCTGCTCGTCGTCCACGGGCTCGAGGGCGACGTCGAGATCGTGCTGCCGGCGCACGAGGGCGTCGAGTCGTACACGCTCCTCTGGGACTCGTCCCTGCAGGTCTTCCCCGGCGAGATCGCCTACCGGCCCGGCATGGCGGTCCCGATCGCGGGCACGTCGATCCAGCTGTTCCGCGCGATCGGCGAGTAGCCTTGGCCGGTCGCTGAGCGAGCGGAGCGAGTCGAAGTGCCTGCCATGAGCCAGTCGTGGACCGCCGCCGATGCGGTGCCGTGGATCACGCCGCCCCGGGAGGACGACGACAAGTACGCTCGCGGCGTCCTCGGCTTCGCGACCGGCTCGCTGCGCTATCCCGGCGCCGCGGTCATCGGGGTCGACGCGGCGATCCATACCGGCGTCGGGATGGTCCGGTACGCCGGCCCCGAGGCGGTCGCCCGCCTGGTCCTCCAACGCCGCCCCGAGGCGATCCCGGAAGCGGGCCGGGCGCAGGCGTGGGTCGTCGGCTCGGGAACGGAGACCGGGCCCGACCGCGCCTTCGCACCGACCGACGGCATGGCGTTCGTCGTCGACGCGGGCGCGATCGGCACGACGCCGACGGATCTCGCACCGACGATCCTCACCCCCCACGCCGGCGAGCTGGCCCGACTGCTCGGCACCACGCGCGAGGAGGTCCTCGGCGACCCGACCGGCGCCGCGCGACAAGCCTCTACCGACCTCGGCGCGGTCGTGCTGCTCAAGGGGGCGACGACGCTGGTCGTCCTCGGCGACCGGGTCGTCGCCGTGCGCGCGGCGACGCCGTGGCTGGCGACGGCGGGCGCCGGGGACGCGCTCGCGGGCGTGCTCGGCGCACTCGTCGCGACGCGCGCCGCGCGCGGCCACATCGACCTCGACGCCCTCCTCGGGCTCGGCGCGACGGCGGCCTACCTCCACGGCTCGGCCGCGCGTCTCGCCGCGGGCGCCGCTCCCGATGGCTCGGGCGGCGGACCGTTCACGATCCTCGATCTCAACGCGGCGCTGCCGGAAGCGATCCGAGAGATCCTCAGTCGCGCTCGGTGATGTCGTCGATCTGACCGACGAGCTCCTCGATGATGTCCTCGAGGAAGAGCACCCCGGTCGTCTGCCCCGCCGCATCGAACGCCCGTGCGATGTGCGCGCCCTCACGGCGCATGGCCGCGAGCGCGTCCTCGAGGTCCGTCTCGTCCCAGATCGACGCGAGCCGCCGGACGCGCTTGCTGGGGATCGGCTCCTCGAACTCGCGGTCCTCGAGGTCGATGACGTCCTTGAGGTGCACGTAGCCTGTGGGCTCGCCCCCGGCGTCGACGAGGATGTACCGGGAGTAGCCGCGCTTCGAGACGGCGGACTCGACATCCGCCGGTGTCGCGTCCTCGGGGAGCGTCACGAGTCCCGCGAGGGGGACGGCGACGTCGTCGACGCGCTTCGTCGTGAACTCGAACGCCGCCCCGAGGGCGCCCGTCCGGTCCTCGAGCATGCCCTCCTTCGTCGACTCCTGGACGATCGTCGCGACCTGGTCGAGGGTGAAGACGCTCGCCGCCTCGCTCTTCGGCGTGATGCCGAGCAGTCGGATGGCGCCGTTGGCGATCCCGTTGAGCGCCGCGACGATCGGCCGCAGCACGGTCGCGAGCGCGACGAGGGGCGTCGCGAGGGCGAGCACGGCACGGTCCGGCAGGGTGAACGACAGGTTCTTCGGCACCATCTCGCCGATCACGACGTGGAGGAAGGTGACGATCACGAGCGTCAGCGTGAACGCGACGCCCGTCACGACGCTCTCGGACCAGCCGAGGGCGGACAGCGGGATCTCGAGCAGGTGATGGATCGCCGGCTCGCTGACGAGCAGGATGAGCAGCGAGCAGACGGTGATGCCGAGCTGGCAGGTCGCGAGCATGAGCGTCGCGTGCTCCATGGCCCACAACGCGGTCTTGGCGGAACGCGATCCGGCTTCGGCCCGGGGCTCGATCTGCGAGCGCTTGGCCGAGATGACGGCGAACTCGGAGGCCACGAAGAACGCGTTGACGAGGAGGAGCACGACGAGCCAGAAGATTCCCCAGAGGTCCATCAGGCTTCACCTCCTGCCGGGGGCACGAACCGCACGCGGTCGACCCGCCTGCCGTCCAGGCGCACGACGCGGAAGACGCCCTGCGGCGTCGAGACCTCATCGCCGACGACGGGGATCCGGCCCAGCTCGGCCATGATCCAGCCCCCGACCGTCTCGTATGGGCCGTCCTCGGGGATCCTCACGCCGACGTGCTCGAGGGCCTCGTCGGGACGCAGCATGCCGGGGAAGACGACCTCGCCACGGGAGCGCACGATCCCGGCGCGCGTCCGGTCGTGCTCGTCGGAGACCTCGCCGACGAGCTCCTCGACGAGGTCCTCGAGCGTCGCGATCCCGGCCGTACCGCCGTACTCGTCGACCACGATCGCCATCTGATAGCCCTCGGCGCGCAGCTGGCCGAGCAGCCGATCGAGCCGCATGGTCTCCGGCACCCGATGCGCGTTCGTCGCGATCGCGGCGACCGGCACCTCCCGGCGCCGTTCGCGCGGGACCGAGACCGCCTGCTTGACGTGGACGATGCCGACGATCTCGTCCGGCGAGCCGTCCTCGACCGGGAAGCGCGAATAGCCGGTCTGGCGCGCGAGCGCGATGACGTCGTCAGCCGTGTCCATCCGATCGATGGTCTCGAGCCGCGGGCGCGGGGTCATCACATCCGCGGCGGTGTGGCCGCTGAAGCGCAGGGTGCGGGTCAGGAGGGTCGCGGTGTCCTTCTCGAGGCTGCCCTCGCTCGCCGAGCGCCGCACGAGGGAGACGAGCTCCTCGGCCGTCCTCGCGCTCGACAGCTCCTCCTTCTGCTCGATCTTGAAGAGTCGCAGGATCGCCCCCGCCGTCGCGTTCAGCAGCCAGACGACCGGACGGAAGACGGCGGTGAAGACGACCTGGAACGGCACCACCACGCGCGCCGTCGGGAGCACGACCGAGAGCGCGAGGTTCTTGGGGATCAGCTCGCCGAAGATCATCGAGAGCATCGTCGCGATGATGAGCGCGATGACGGAGGAGAGCGGCCGGACCACCGAGTCGGCGACGCCCCAGCCGGCGAGCACCGGCCCGATCCAGCTCGAGAGCGCCGGCTCGAGGGTGAAGCCGGCGAGGAGCGTCGTGAGGGTGATCCCGAGCTGCGCGCTCGAGAGGTGGGTGCTCGTCTGCCGGAGCGCGCCGATGATCCAGCCGAGACCGCGCTCGCCGCGGTCACGACGCGCCTCGAGCTCGGCCCGGCCGAGGCTGACGAGTGAGAACTCGCTCGCGACGAAGAAGCCGGTGCCGATCGTCAGGACGATGCCGATGGTGAACAGGAGCCACTCAGGCACCGAGAACTCCGATGCTTGAGCGGCTGGGACTATGGCCGGGGTCGTCCATCAGGTTCGAGTGTAGCGAAACGTCGCCGCGACAGGACGACGAGCACCGCGCCGACCAGCAGCCCGATCGCGGCCGCGCCGAGGGCGAACGAGGACAGGTCCTGCCCGGTCGGTGGCAGCGCCGCCGCCGAGGTCGAGTAGGCGGCGAACGTCGTGAAGTGGGTGGTCCAGATGACGAGATCATCCCCGTCCTCGATCGCGCACTCGGCGGCCGCGCCGAGGCCGGAGGCGTCGTTCGACATGCAGACTGCGGTGATGGGCGTGAGCGCGCCGCCGTCGAGCGCGAACGCCGCGGTCTTGCCTGCCTGGCCGAGCAGCACGATCCGTGCGGGCCGGGAGAACGAGAGGCCGCCGCTCGCGGCGCCGACCCGGACCGCGACGACCGCTTCAGCGCCCTCCGGCGGTTCGGGCGCGGCCACCGCCGTCGGCAGCATGACCTGGCCGTTCCAGTCGCTCGGACCGGTGACCACCGTGCCCGGGAAGAACGTCACTTGCGCGCCGTTCGCCGCGAGCACGACGTCGCGACCCGGGAGCGTCGCGGTCCCCGGAACCGAGGCGGGCAGTTGCACGGGTCGATCCAACCCGGTCGTCGGCGCGATGACGAGCGGAGCCGTACCGCCCGTCGGCACCCGGATGACGTCGGTCGGCGCGGTGGTCAGCCCGGCGCCGACGACGACGGGCGGGTACCGGGTGTCGAGCGTGAACCAGCCGGGATTCTCCGGGAACTGCTCGACCTCGCCCTGGAAGGCGTTGGGGTAGTTCGTGCCCACGTGGTACAGGTAGGACTGCCCGTGCCCCACGTCCACGTCGAACCAGAACTCGTACATCGTCCCGGTGTCGAGGCAGCCGAGCTCGAACGTCCCCTCGATGCCGGTCGGCAGCGCCGTCGCCCGCACCCAGGCCGACCACGACCCGTCGCCGCCGAGCGCGGTCGCCTCGAAGATCACGTCGGTCGGCGCCGGCTCCGGTGAGCCCATCCCCCAGATGAAGCCGAAGCTCGCGTGGATCACGGTCGCGCCGCCGCAGGCTGAGGCAGGCTCGGCGGCGGTCACGACCGGAACGACGGCGCCGACGAGCCCGAGCGCGAGCGCCCCCGCGAGTACTCCCCGACGTGCGTTCACGGCGCCAAGATAGCACTCTACAGAACGATCGTTCGGTCTTTCTTCGATCGATCCGCCCGCGCGTCATGGCTCCAGCAGCCGGACCGCCGCGTCGAGTGCCGTCGAGAAGCCCTCGCCATAGATCTGCTGGTGGAAGACGTGCCCCTCGATCGTCGCGAACGCCATCGAGGCGAGCTCCTCGGACGGCCGGTCCGCGCGGGCGAGCCCGGCTCGCTGGAGCACCTCGATGAAGTCGGCCTGCTCCCGCACCGCTCGCCGGCGCAGCTCGGCGATCCGCGGCCTGTGCTCGGGGTGCTGCAGCACGAAGTCGGCGACGACGAGCGAGAGCGGGGCCCCCTCGGCGCCGTCCGCGACCGGGCCCATGCCGAGCAGCAGCGCCTCTCGCAGCGTCCCGGGCCGCGCCTGCGCGGCGAGCGCCCCGAACGGCGCTCGCTCCGTCGAGACGTGCTGGAGGATCGCGAGGAAGAACTCGTCCTTGCTCGCGAAGTGGTGGTAGAACGCCCCGATCGACAGCCCGCTGCCGTCAAGGAGGTCGCGGATCGACGTCGCCGCGTAGCCCCGACGAGGGAACCGCTCGAGGCCGAGGCCGATGAGCTGCGCTCGAGTCGCCTCGCGGTTCTCGTCGAGCTTGCTCACCGCGCCAGTGTGCCAGGCCTACCAGGAGACCGGCAGGGCCTTGCCCTCCTCGTAGCCGGCGGCCGACTGGATGCCGACGACCGCGCGGTCGTGGAACGCGATGAGGTCGAGGGCGCCCGCGTAGGTCATGGAGCTGCGCACGCCCGACGTGATCATGTCGAGCAGGTCCTCGACCGATGGCCGCAGCGGGTCGAGGTAGATGGTCGAGGAGGAGATCCCCTCGGCGAAGAGCTGCTTGCGGGCGAGCTCGTAGGGGTCGATCCGACGGAAGCGCTCGTTGACCGCCTTCGCCGAGGCCATCCCCCACGACTCCTTGTAGGCCCGGCCCTGGGCGTCGCGCGCGATCGCACCAGGCGCCTCGACGGTCCCCGCGAACCAGGACCCGATCATGACGGAGTGCGCCCCCGCCGCGAGCGCGAGCGCGACGTCGCGCGGATAGCGCACGCCCCCGTCCGCCCAGACATGCGCACCGAGCTCCCGCGCCGCCTCGGCGGTGTCGAGGACCGCGGAGAACTGCGGGCGGCCGACCGCGGTCATCATGCGGGTCGTGCACATCGCACCCGGCCCGACGCCGACCTTGATGATCGTCGCGCCCGCGTGGACGAGGTCGCGAACCCCCTCCTTCGTCACGACGTTGCCCGCGACGATCGGGACGCCCAGGTCCAGTGCGGCGACGATCTCGACCGCCTGGATGGTGCGCTCCTGATGTCCGTGCGCGGTGTCGACGACGAGCACGTCGGCGCCCGCCTCGACGATCGCCCGCGCCTTCGCCGCGATGCCGCCGTTGATGCCGATCGCGGCGCCGACGGCGAGACGGCCGTGCGCGTCCATGGCGGGCGCATAGAGCGTCGAGCGCAGCGCGCCCCGGCGAGAGATCGTCCCGACCAGGTGACCGTTGTGGACGACGGGCGCGAACTGGAGCTCTGCCTCGACCATGAGGTCGAAGGCAGCCCTCGCGTCGCGCACCTCGTCGAGGTCGACGCTCGGCAGTGGCGGGAGCACGAAGTCGCCGAGGGGCGCATCGGGCAGCGCGTCGCGCAGCCGCTCCGCCGCGATCGCTCCGACGTGCTCGCCGCGCGCGTCGACGATCGCGACCCCGTAGCCCGCCTCGACCGGAACGAGGGCGAGCGCGTCCGCGACCGTGCGGTCCGCCTCCAGCTCGATCGCGGTGTCGAAGCCGACCGGCTGGTCCTTGACCCAGTGCAGCGCCTCGTCGAGCTCCTGGAGCGGCATGTCCTGCGGGAGGATGCCGAGCCCACCGCGGCGCGCGAGCGTCGTCGCGAGGCGCGGGCCGGTGACCGAGTTCATGTTCGCGCTGACGATCGGGATCGTCGCCGGGGTGCCGTCTCCGGGGGCGAGGCTCACGTCGAGCCGACTCGCGACGCCGCTGCGCGACGGGGCGAGGAACACGTCGCTGTACGTCAGATCGTGCTCCGGCTTCCCGTCGAGGAACTTCATGGGTCCAGGCTAATCGCGAGGCCGACGACGCGCCCGGACTCAGGCGACCCTCACGGGGCCGAGGGCTAGGATTGAACGCGGTATGCCCGGAAAGTCGGGCGCCGCAGATATCCGGATCCACACGCGAAGGCAGGCTGACAGCCCGTGTCGAACCCCAATCCCCCTGTGACCGAGAACTCGGGCGAGCAGAGCACCGATGAGCTCATCATCGCTCAGATGCAGGCGCAGCTCGACGCGCAGGCACGCAGCGGGCGGGCGGAGGCGCCGAGCGCCTCGGGCCTCGCGGCGCTCGACGCGGCGTTCGCCGAGCTCGCGACCGAGGGCTCGACTCCCGCGGCTCCGGACAACGCGACCGCCGCGCCGACCGCACCCGGCTACGCCGCCTCGGGCGCGTCCGCGGCCATCCCGGCGACAGGCGCCACGCCCCCGGCCGCGCCTGCCGAGCCGGCCACGACCACCGGACAGATCGCCGCTCGCACGACGGCCCGTCCGCCGCAGGCCGCACCGGTGCCCGCCGACGCCCCGACCAACCCGATCACGCGGGCGACCGACGTGCCCTCGGACGACGAGCCGAAGGTCCAGATCCTCAAGGGCATCGCGAGGTCGGTCGCCACGAACATGGACGCCTCGCTCACGGTCCCGACCGCGACGAGCGTGCGGACCGTCCCCGCGAAGCTGATGATCGACAACCGCATCGTCATCAACAACCACCTCGGGCGCACCCGAGGCGGCAAAGTCTCCTTCACGCACCTCATCGCCTGGGCGATGGTCCGCGCGCTCAAGGAGTTCCCGAGCCAGAACGTCTACTACGACGAGGTCGACGGCAAGCCCGCGGTCGTCACCCCCGCCCACATCAACCTCGGCATCGCGATCGACCTGCCCAAGCCCGACGGCACGCGCATGCTCGTCGTCCCCGGCGTCAAGCGCGCCGAGACGATGGGCTTCGGCGAGTTCATCGCCGCCTACGAGGACGTCGTCCGGCGCGCCCGCGGCGGCGAGCTCACGGCCGATGACTACGCGGGCAACACGATCTCGCTGACGAATCCCGGCGGGATCGGCACCGTCCACTCGGTCCCGCGCCTGATGAAGGGCGCCGGCTGCATCATCGGCGCCGGGGCGCTCGAGTACCCGGCCGAGTTCCAGGGCTCGAGCGAGAAGACGCTCGTCGGTCTCGGCATCGGCAAGACGATCACGCTCACCTCGACCTACGACCACCGCGTCATCCAGGGCGCGGGCAGCGGCGAGTACCTCCGCAAGGTCCACGAGCTGCTCATCGGCGAGCGCGGCTTCTACTCCGACATCTTCGCGGCGCTGCGCATCCCCTACGACCCGATCCACTGGGCCGAGGACGTCTCGGTCGACGAGGCGACCCAGGTCGACAAGACGGCGCGTGTCCAGCAGCTCATCAACGCGTTCCGCGTCCGCGGGCACCTGATGGCCGACATCGACCCGCTCGAGTACGTCCAGCGCTCCCACCCGGACCTCGAGCTCGCGAATCACGGCCTGACGTTCTGGGATCTCGACCGCGAGTTCGTGACCGGCGGCTTCGGCGGTCGGCGCAGCGCGAAGCTCCGCGACATCCTCGGCATCCTGCGCGACTCGTACTGCCGGACGGTCGGCGTCGAGTACATGTTCATCGCCGATCCCGCGCAGCGGAAGTGGTTCCAGGAGAAGCTCGAGGTCAAGTACGAGAAGCCGACCCACGACGAGCAGATGCGCATCCTCGGCAAGCTCAACGAGGCCGAGGCGTTCGAGACCTTCCTGCAGACCAAGTTCGTCGGCCAGAAGCGCTTCAGCCTCGAGGGCGGCGAGTCGACCATCGCCCTCCTCGACGAGCTCCTCCAGCGCGCCGCGCACAGCGACGAGGTCGACGACGTCGCGATCGGCATGGCCCACCGCGGCCGCCTCAACGTGCTGACGAACATCGCCGGCAAGACCTACGGGCAGATCTTCCGCGAGTTCGAGGGCGACTTCGGCCAGACCGGCGGATCGGGCGACGTGAAGTACCACCTCGGCACCGAGGGCGTCTTCGAGTCCCCCGACGGCGCGAAGGTCCCCGTCTACGTCGCCGCGAACCCGAGCCACCTCGAGGTCGTCAACGGCGTCCTCGAGGGCATCACGCGCGCGAAGCAGGACCGCCTGCCGATCGCGACGTACACGACGGTGCCGATCCTCGTGCACGGCGACGCGGCGCTCGCGGGCCAGGGCATCAACGTCGAGCTGCTGCAGATGTCGCAGCTGCGGGCGTACCGCACCGGCGGCACGATCCACGTCAACATCAACAACCAGGTCGGCTTCACGACCCCGGTCGACGAGGCGCGCACGAGCACCTACTCGACCGATGTCGCGAAGACGATCCAGGCCCCCGTCTTCCACGTGAACGGGGACGACCCCGAGGCCGTCGTGCGCGTCGCGCGCCTCGCGTTCGAGTACCGCCAGCGCTTCCACCGCGACGTCTTCATCGACCTCGTCTGCTACCGCCGCCGCGGCCACAACGAGGGCGACGACCCGAGCATGACGCAGCCGCTGATGTACTCCCTCATCGAGGCGAAGCGCTCGACCCGCAAGCTCTACACCGAGGCGCTCGTCGGTCGCGGCGACATCACGCAGGAGGAGCACGACCAGGCGGCGCGCGACTTCCAGGATCGCCTCGAGCGCGCGTTCGCGGAGACGCACGCCGCGGAGACGAGCCCCATCCCGATCATCGTCCCGGTCGAGGAGGACCCGTCGCCCGCGGTCCCGTTCGTGACCGAGGGGACCATCCAGGCGATCGGCGACGCGCACGCGAACGCTCCGGAGGGCTTCAACGTCCACCACAAGCTCGCGCAGAACGTCATCAACAAGCGCGTCGAGATGAGCCGCAGCGGCGGGATCGACTGGGGCTTCGGCGAGCTGCTCGCCTTCGGCTCGCTGCTGCTCGAGGGGCACCCCGTCCGCCTCGTCGGCCAGGACTCGCGTCGCGGCACGTTCGCGCAGCGCCATGCGGTGTTCTTCGACCAGGCGAACGGGCAGGAGTGGCTGCCGCTCGTCAACCTCGCCGAGTCGCAGGGCCGGTTCTACGCCTACGACTCGCTGCTCTCGGAGTACGCGGCGATGGCGTTCGAGTACGGCTACTCCGTCGAGCGCGAGGACGCCCTCGTCCTCTGGGAGGCGCAGTACGGCGACTTCGCCGACGGCGCGCAGACGGTCATCGACACCTACCTGTCGTCCGGCGAGCAGAAGTGGGGCCAGCGCTCGAGCGTCGTCCTGCTGCTGCCGCACGGCTACGAGGGCCAGGGACCCGATCACTCGTCCGCGCGCATCGAGCGCTACCTGCAGCTGTGCGCGGAGGACAACCTGACCGTGGCGCGGCCCTCGACCCCGGCCTCGTACTTCCACCTGCTGCGCCGCCAGGCGTACGCGCGGCCGCGCCGACCGCTCATCGTCTTCACGCCGAAGTCGATGCTGCGGCTCAAGGGTGCGACGAGCGAGCTCGCCGACTTCACCGGCGGCGGATTCCAGCCGGTGCTCGACGACGCGCAGGTCACCGATGCGGCCGCCGTCAAGCGCGTGCTGCTGCACGCCGGCAAGATCTTCTACGACCTCGCCGCCGAGCGGGACAAGCTCCCGAACGCGGGCGACTTCGCGCTCGTGCGCCTCGAGCAGTACTACCCGGAGCCCATCGAGGAGCTCCAGGCGGTCATCGCCCGGTACCCCTCGGCCGAGCTCGTCTGGGTGCAGGACGAGCCGGAGAACCAGGGCGCGTGGCCGTTCGTCAACCAGGAGATCTCGAAGCACCTCGACCGCACGGTCCGGGTCGTCTCGCGTCCGTCGTCGGCCGCCACGGCGACCGGCCTGCCGAAGCGGCACGCCGCGGAGCAGACGGTCCTCTTCGACGCCGCCTTCGCGATCTGAGCCGCCCACACGTCGTTCTGATCGGTGGTTTGCCCTGCCGCACGCGGTTTGAATACCGTGCAGTGGGGCAAACAGCCGACAGCAACGGGCCGGCCGCCGGGGTTAGGCGCGCAGGGATTCGATCTTGAGCTGGATCGCTAGGCGCAGTTCCTGGGGGGCCTGCTCCTGGCAGGCGCGGCGGACCTTCTCCGTCAGCGTCAGCGCGACGAGATGGTCCTGGCTGCAGTCCTCGCAGTTCGCCAGATGCTCGGTGATGTCCGCGAAATCGGCATCGGACAGCTCACGGTGGAGGTACTCCTCGAGCTCGGCCTTCGCCTTCTCGCAACCGCAGTCCGTCATGATGTCACCTCCCCCGCTCCTTCGGGCACGACATATCCGCGCTCGATGGCGTAGTCGCGCAGCCGCTCGCGCAGGAGCTTGCGGCCCCGGTGGAGACGGCTCATGACGGTGCCGACCGGCGACTTCATGATGTCGGCGATCTCCTGGTAGGAGAATCCCTCGACATCGGCGAGGAAGACGGCGAGCCGGAAGTCCTCCGGCATCGCCGCGAGCGCGTCCTTGACATCGGAGTCCGGCAGATGATCGATCGCCTCGGCCTCGGCCGAACGGCTCGTCGTCGACGTCGCCGAGGTCGCGTCTGCGAGCTGCCAGTCCTCGAGCTCGTCGATCGAGCCGCGGTACGGGTCGCGCTGTCGCTTGCGGTACAGGTTGATGTACGTGTTCGTCTGGATCCGGTAGAGCCACGCCTTGAGGTTCGTGCCCTGCTCGAACGACTTGAACGCCTGGAACGCCTTGACGAAGGTCTCCTGGACGAGATCGGCGGCGTCCGCCGGATTGCGGGTCATGCGCATCGCCGCCGCATAGAGCTGGTCCATGAAGGGGAGCGCCTGCTCTTCGAACAGTCGCTTGAGCTCGTCGTTGTCGACGCTGATATCCGGCATCCCGCGCAAGTCTAGGCGCGGGAGGCTCGGATTCGGCGGGGCGAGGAGAAGGCTCATCAGTACCCTGGAACCGATGGCCGACCTCTCGTATTCCGCACCCGTCGCCGCGGGGCCGCTCGATGCGCGGCTCGCGCTGCCCGGCAGCAAGTCGCTGACGAACCGCGAGCTCGTCCTCGCGGCGCTCGCGGACGGGCCGTCTCGACTCATCGCGCCCCTTCACGCCCGGGACACCGAGCTCATGGTCGAGGCGCTGCGCGAGCTCGGCGCCGACGTGCGAGAAGAACGCGGTGAAGGCGCGTTCGGGGCGGACTGGGTCGTCAAGCCGGTGGGTCTCGCCCCTTCGACTCGCTCCGCTCGCTCAGGGACCGGCCTCCCGCCCTCCCAGCGAGCCGCAGGCGAGCATCCCCATCCTGCGCGACCCGAAGGCCAGCGTCCGCTCCCCGAGCGAGCTGTAGCCGAGCGTCCGCTCCCTGAGCGAGCGGAAGGCGAGTCGAAGGGCCGCACCTCGCTCAATGTCGGCCTCGCCGGCACCGTCATGCGCTTCCTCCCGCCGGTCGCGGCGCTCTCGGGCGGCACGGTGACCTTCGACGGCGACGAGTCGGCGCGGCGGCGTCCGATGGCAACGATGACGAACGCCCTCCGCGCCCTCGGCGTCCAGGTCGAGGGCGATGCGCTGCCGTTCACGGTGCACGGCACGCGTGCGGTCCGCGGCGGCGAGCTGACGATCGATGCCTCCGCCTCCTCGCAGTTCGTCTCGGGCCTGCTGCTCGCCGCATCGCGATTCACGGAAGGCCTCGTGCTCCGCCATGAGGGCGCGCGCCTGCCGAGCCTGCCGCACATCGAGATGACGATCGCCTGCCTCGCGGCGCGGGGGGTCGAGGTGACGAGCCCCGACGAGGGCGTCTGGATCGTGCCGCCGCAGCGGATCGCCGCCCGCGACGTCGCGATCGAGCCGGACCTGTCGAACGCGGCGCCGTTCCTCGCCGCCGCGCTCGTCGCGGGCGGACAGGTCTCGATCGAGGGCTGGCCGGGCTCGACGACGCAGGTCGGTGACGACCTGCGCGAGCTCCTCGTCGCGTTCGGCGGCGAGATCTCGCTCGTCGACGGCCTGCTCACCGTCCGCGGCTCCGGTGCCATCCGGTCCCCCGGACGCCTCGACCTCTCCCGAGCGGGCGAGCTCGCCCCCAACCTCGTCGGCCTCGCCGCCCTCGCGGACGGCCCGACGGAGTTCACCGGCATCGGTCATCTCCGCGGTCACGAGACCGACCGGCTCCAGGCGCTCGCCGATGATCTGGGGGGTCTGGGCGGCCGCGTCACGATCCTCGCGGACGGCCTCGCGATCGAGCCCGGGCCGCTGCACGGCGGCCCCTGGCGCGCCTACGAGGACCACCGGATGGCCACGACCGGTGCGCTCATCGGGCTCGCCGTGCCCGGCGTCGTCGTCGACGACATCGGGACGACGGCGAAGACGCTGCCCGAGTTCCGCGCGCTGTGGGAGCGCATGCTCGGATGACGGACGACGAGGGCTGGGACGACTGGTCGGAGGACGACGTGCGGATCCGGCCGAACCCGCGCGGCTCCCGCCCGCGGACGAAGGTCCGGCCGACGCACGAGGACGCGGTCCCCGGCTTCGTGATCGGGGTCGATCGGGGTCGCTACCGCGTGGTGACCGGGGCGGGGACCGAGATCACGGCGACGAGCGCGCGCGAGCTCGGGCGGGGCGCGGTCGTCGTCGGCGACCGGGTCGGGCTCGTCGGCGAGGTGACCGGGGCGCGCGGCGCGCTCGCCCGCATCGTCCGGGTGGAGCCGCGCACGACGCTGCTGCGGCGCAGCGCCGACGACGCCCCGACGGGAGAACGCGATGAGCGCATCATCGTCGCGAACGCGGACCGCATGCTCATCGTCGTCGCGGCGGCGGACCCGGAGCCCCGCCCCCGGCTCATCGACCGCTATCTCGTCGCGGCGGTCGACGTCGGGATCGAGCCGATCCTCGTCATGACGAAGACCGACCTCGCCGACCCGACCGAGTTCATCCGGCTCTTCGACGGGCTCGGGCTCCAGGTCGTGCGCAGCACGCGCGACGATCCGCCGCTCGAGCGCCTCAAGGAGCTCATCGACGGCCACATCGCCGTCGCGGTGGGCCACTCCGGCGTCGGCAAGTCGACGCTCGTCAACGCGATCGTCCCCGAGGCGGCCCGGGCGACCGGGGACGTGAACGCCGTGACGGGCCGCGGGCGGCATACGAGCTCGTCGTCGGTCGCCTATCCGGTCGGCTCCGGCTGGATCGTCGACACCCCGGGCATCCGGTCCTTCGGCCTCGGCCACATCTCGCCGGATCACGTCCTGCAGGCCTTCCCCGACCTCGCCGCGATCGCTGACGATCCCGAGGCCGGTTGCCCGCGCGGCTGCACGCACCTCGCGGACTCGCCGGACTGCGCGATCGCGGAGGCGATCGAGGAGGGCCGGCTCGGGCCGGGCGGCGCCGCACGCCTCGAGTCGCTGCGCCGGCTGCTCACACAGATCGCCCGGTAGCGCTCGCTAGCCTGGTCCTGTGGATCTCGCCGACGACCTGTCGCTCGCCCTCTCGATCGCGGCCGACGCCGACCTCGTGTCGGCGCCGCGGTTCCGCGCGGCGGACCTCGTGATCGAGTCGAAGCCGGACCGCAGTCCCGTGACCGACGCCGACCGTGCGGTGGAGCGACTCATTCGGGACCGGATCGCCGAGGCGCGACCGGGCGACGGCATCTTCGGCGAGGAGTTCGGGACCGAGGGCGACCCGGACGGACGCGGGCGGCAGTGGATCATCGACCCGATCGACGGGACGGCGAACTTCCTGCGCGGCGTCCCCGTCTGGGCGACGCTCATGGGACTCGCGATCGACGGGGTCCCGGTCGTCGGCGTCGTGAGCGCACCCGCGCTCGGGCTGCGCTGGTGGGGCGCCCGCGGGCTCGGCGCCTGGGTCGACCGCACGGACGGCCCACACGGCGATGCTCCGAGGCCGATGCGGGTGAGCGCGGTCGCGCAGCTCGGCGACGCGTACTTCAGCCACGGCGCGATCCGGCTCTGGGAGGACGAGGGGCGCGGCGCGCAGCTCGCCGCGATCGCGCGCGAGGTCTGGCGCGACCACGGCTACGGGGACTTCTGGCAGCACATGCTCGTCGCGGAGGGGCTCATCGACGCCGCGGCCGAGTTCGACCTCCAGCCCT
>DATMFB010000008.1:0-15243 GCA_035556395.1 Microbacteriaceae bacterium | reverse complement strand
CCGTGCGTCTCGGGGGTGTAGCGGCGGATCTTGAGCGTGACCTCGAACGACGGGATCTCGCCGGCCTTCGGCTCGGGCGCGGCCGAGCGCTCTGCGACAGCAGTCATCAGTACTTCCGCTCCATCGGCTGGTACACGGTGGTCACGACGGGCTTGGTGC
Organism: Microbacteriaceae bacterium; assembly: GCA_035556395.1. Classification (GTDB taxonomy): domain Bacteria; phylum Actinomycetota; class Actinomycetes; order Actinomycetales; family Microbacteriaceae; genus 73-13. Next base: position 15,084 of record DATMFB010000008.1, on the reverse strand, counting down.
CCAGGAGCACGACCGGGCGGCCGGGGCCCGGCTCGGGGACCTCCTCGCCCTTCGGCGCGGAGAGGGCGGGGGAGTCGACCGGCACGCCGGGGACCCGGCGGTACGCCATGGTGTGCTCCATGAAGCCCTCGTCGTCCCGCTTCGGGTAGTCCTCGCGGAAGTGCCCGCCCCGGGACTCGCGGCGGTTGAGCGCCCCCACGACGACGGTCTCGGCGATGTCGAGCAGGAAGCCCAGCTCGATGGCCTCGATGAGGTCGGTGTTGAACCGCTTGCCGTGGTCGTGGATGCCGATGTGCTTGTACCGCTCCCGCAGGCCGTGGATGACGCGCAGGACGTGACGCAGCGACTCGTCGGTGCGAAACACCTGCGCGCCCTTGTCCATCTCGTCCTGCAGCTCCTTGCGCAGCACCGCGATCCGCTCCGTGCCCTTCGAGGCCCGCAGCTGCTCGATGAGCTCGCGGATCTCCTTCGACGGGTCCGCGGGCAGCGGGGTGAAGTCGACCGTGGCCGCGTACTCGACGGCGTTGTTGCCCGCGCGCTTGCCGAACACGTTGATGTCGAGCAGCGAGTTCGTGCCGAGTCGGTTGGAGCCGTGGACGGACACGCACGCGCACTCGCCCGCGGCGTAGAGGCCCGGGACGGGGGTGTCGTTGTCGCGGAGGACCTCGGCCTTGACGTTCGTCGGGATGCCGCCCATCGCGTAGTGGGCGGTCGGCATGACGGGGACGGGCTCGACGACGGGGTCGACGCCGAGGTAGGTCCTCGCGAACTCCGTGATGTCGGGGAGCTTGGTCTCGAGGACCTCGGCGCCGAGGTGCGTGCAGTCCAGCAGCACGTAGTCCTTGTGCGGGCCGGCGCCGCGACCCTCGGCGACCTCCTGGACCATGCAGCGCGAGACGATGTCGCGCGGCGCGAGGTCCTTGATCGTCGGGGCGTAGCGCTCCATGAATCGCTCGCCGGAGGCGTTGCGCAGGATCGCGCCCTCGCCTCGGGCGCCCTCCGTCAGCAGGATGCCGAGGCCGGCGAGGCCGGTCGGGTGGAACTGGAAGAACTCCATGTCCTCGAGCGGGAGGCCCTTGCGCCAGATGATGCCGACGCCGTCGCCCGTGAGCGTGTGCGCGTTCGACGTCGTCTTGAACATCTTGCCGAAGCCGCCGGTCGCGAAGACGATCGACTTCGCCTGGAAGACGTGCAACTCGCCGGTCGCGAGCTCGTAGGCGACGATGCCGGTCGCGACGCCCTCGGGGGACAGGACGAGGTCGAGGGCGTAGTACTCGTTGTAGAACTCGATGCCGAGCCGCACGCAGTTCTGGAACAGCGTCTGCAGGATCATGTGACCGGTGCGGTCGGCGGCGTAGCAGGCGCGGCGCACCGGCGCCTTGCCGTGGTCGCGGGTGTGCCCGCCGAAGCGGCGCTGGTCGATCTTCCCCTCGGGCGTCCGGTTGAACGGCAGGCCCATGTTCTCGAGGTCGATGACGGCGTCGATCGCCTCCTTCGCGAGGATCTGCGCCGCGTCCTGATCGACGAGGTAGTCGCCGCCCTTGACGGTGTCGAAGGTGTGCCACTCCCAGTTGTCCTCTTCGACGTTCGCGAGCGCGGCGGCCATGCCGCCCTGCGCTGCGCCCGTGTGGGAGCGGGTCGGGTAGAGCTTGGTGATGACGGCCGTCCGCGCCTTGGGGCCGGCCTCGATGGCGGCGCGCATCCCGGCGCCGCCCGCGCCGACGATGACGACGTCGTACTGGTGGTAGTGGACGCCGTCGATGACGGTGCTCTCCTCGGTGGAGGCGGTCGTCTCCGAAGCGGTCGCGTTGGTCACGTTATTGATTCCTTACTCGATCACGCACTGCGGGATCTGCGAAGCGGTGTCGGCGGTGAGTCCGAGGCACGGGTCGAAGGTCGTGAGCGTGAGCGTCCCGAGCACGAGCAGCGCGACGGTCGCGAGGCCGATGAGGCCGAGCAGCACGACCCGCAGGCCCTTGCGCGTCGCGTAGTCGTTGACGAGGGTCCGCATGCCGTTCGCGCCGTGGATGAGGGCGAGCCAGAGCAGCAGGACGTCCCAGACGATCCAGAACGGGTCGGCCCACTTGCCCGCGACGAACGCGAAGTCGATCGCCTGCACGCCGTCGCCCGCGACGAGGTTGACGAAGAGGTGGCCGAAGATGAGGACCGCGAGCAGCACGCCGGAGGCGCGCATGTAGATCCAGCCCCACTTCTCGAAGTTGATGCCGCGTCGGGGGGTGCGCGCCCAGCGCTCGTACTTGGTGCCCGGGGCCGGGACGAGGACGCTGCCGATCCGCTCGGTCGTGGTGTTCGTCTCGCTCATCACGCACCGCCTCCGAAGATGTGCATGAGCTGGCGCGGCACGAAGCCGGCCATGAGGACGACCCAGAGCACGATGACCGACCAGAACATCGTCTTCTGGTACTTGGCGCCCTTGGACCAGAAGTCGATGAGGATGATCCGCAGCCCGTTGAGCGCGTGGAACCCGATCGCGCCGACGAGCGCGATCTCGCCGAGCCCCATGATCGGGGTCTTGTACGCGCCGATGACCGCGTCGTACGCCTCGGGGCTCACCTTGACGAGGGCGGTGTCGAGGACGTGCACGAGGAGGAAGAAGAAGATCGCCACGCCGGTGATGCGATGCAGGACCCACGACCACATGCCCTCGCGACCCCGGTAGAGGGTGCCGCCCAGCTTCTTCGGCTGCGGTGGTGCTCCCGGAGGATCGACAGTCAGGGTCCCAGCCGATTTCGTTGCCACGACCTCTATCCTATGGACTCATGGAAGCGACCGAGCCCATGCCCGGACGCGGCACCATCGAAGGCTTCACCGCGGTCATCCCCGCGGGGGGCATCGGCTCGAGACTCTGGCCGCTCTCGCGCGCGGATGCTCCGAAGTTCCTCCACGACCTCACCGGCTCGGGCAACAGCCTGCTCCGCGACACCTGGGACCGCATCGTCCCGCTCGTCGGGGCCGACCGGGTCGTCGTCGTCACGGGGCGGGCGCATCGCGCCGCGGTCGAGGCGCAGCTCCCGGATCTCATCGACCCGAACGTCGTGCTCGAGTCGGAGCCGCGCGAGTCGACCGCGGCGATCGGCCTCGCCGCGGCGATCCTTCAGCGCCGTGAGCCCGGCGTCGTCATCGGCTCGTTCGCGGCGGATCACGTCATCCGGGACACGCGCGGATTCCGCCGTGCGGTCGAGGAGGCGGTCGCGATCGCGCGCACGGGCCTGGTCGCGACGATCGGCATCACGCCGACCGAGCCCGCGGTCGGCTTCGGCTACATCCACGCGGACGGACCGCTCGACATCCCGGGCGCGCCGCGCGCGGTCTCGGCGCTCGCGTTCGAGGAGAAGCCCGATCTCGCGACGGCGAAGCGCTACCTCGCCGACGGCGAGCACCTCTGGAACGCGGGGATGTTCATCGCGAAGGCCTCGGTGATCCTCGACTGGATCCGCGCCTATGACGCGGCCTTCGCCGACGACCTCGAGGCGCTCGCGGCGGCGTGGGACGACCCGGCGACGCGCGGCCCAGCCGTCGATGCCATCTGGCCGAAGCTGCGCAAGATCGCGTTCGACTACGTCGTCGCGGAGCCGGCCGCGGCGGCCGGTGCGCTCGCGGTCGTCCCGGGGGACTTCGACTGGGACGACGTCGGCGACTTCGCGTCGATCGCGCGACTGCACTCGGGTGGGCGCAAGAACGACCTCGCGATCCTCGGCGACCACCCGACGGTGCTCGCCGACAAGTCGACGGGCGTCGTCGTCGCGAACAGCAAGCGCATCGTCTCGCTCATCGGCGTCCGGGACATCGTCGTCATCGACACCCCGGACGCCCTGCTCGTGACGACGACGGAGCACGCGCAGCGGGTCAAGGCGGTCGTCGACGCGCTGCGCATCTCCGGCCGCGGCGACGTGCTCTGAGCTGCGGCGCCGCACGGTCGGGTGGTCCGCTGGACGACGCTCCCGTCGGACGGACTGAGAATGGACGCATGACTCGCATCGCGCGCTCCCTCGTCCTCTCGGTCGCCCTCGGCGCGGCGCTCGGCCTCGCCGCATGCGCCGACGCCCCGGCTCCGACCGAATCGGGGAGCGCCGCCGCCGACTGCGCCCGGATGGTCACGGACCAGGGCGGGCTCGACGACCACTCCTTCAACCAGGCGAGCTGGGCCGGCATGGAGGCCGCGGCCGACGAGTACGGCATCGACGTGCAGGCGCTCGTCTCGACGGCCGAGACGGATCTCGCGCCGAACGTGGAGCAGGCCTCCGCGTCCGGTTGCGGCTTCGTCCTCACGGTCGGCTGGTCGCTCTCGCCCGCGACGAGCGAGGCGGCGATCGCGAACCCCGACATCGACTACGCGATCGTCGACGACGCGTCGATCGAGCTGCCGAACGTCAAGCCGATCGTCTACGACACCGCGCAGGCCTCGTACCTCGCCGGCTACCTGGCCGCGGGCGTCACGAAGACGGGCAAGGTCGCGACCTTCGGCGGCGGCAACGAGCCGGCCGTCACGCTCTTCATGGACGGCTTCGCCGACGGCATCGCGAAGTACAACGAGGTGCACGGCACCTCGGTCCTGCTGCTCGGCTGGGACAAGGCGGCGCAGGACGGCGCGTTCACCGGCGACTATGAGGACAAGAACAAGGGCAAGGTGCTCACCCAGGGCTTCATCGACCAGGGCGCCGACATCATCCTGCCGGTCGCCGGCCAGGTGGGCGAGGGCGCGGCGGCCGCGGCGATCGAGACGCCCGGCACCCTCCTCATCTGGGTCGACACCGATGGCTACGAGGCACCCGGCATCGAGCAGTACCGGTCCATCATGCTCACGAGCGTCATGAAGAAGATGGGCGAGGCCGTCCTCGAGGTCGTCGGCCAGCACCTCGGCGGCGCCTTCACGAACGAGGCCTATGTCGGCACGCTCGCGAACGCCGGCGTCGACATCGCGCCGTACCACGAGCTCGAATCGACGGTCGGCCCCGAGCTCGCGGCCGAGGTCGAGGCGCTCCGCGCGCAGATCGTCTCGGGCGAGATCGTCGTGGTGTCGCCGTCGGCTCCGTGAACGCGATCGGGGGCCGCTCGATCACGGAGCAATAACGCTTGCGTCACGCATGTGCATCTGAGGCAGCCGTGCACAAGAGTGCTGAGTAGTCTTTCGTCACAAAGCGGCTCCTGGCGTGTGCCGGAGCTTGACCAGGAGGTACCCGTGATCACAACTCGCAAGGCCGTATTCGGCGGCCTGGCCCTCGCCGCGACTGCCGCGCTGCTCGCCGCATGCGCCGCCCCGCCGGCGCCCACCACGTCGGAGGAGCCGACCACCCCGGTCGCCTCCGACTTCCTGCCCTGCATGGTCTCCGACGCCGGCGGTTTCGACGACAAGTCGTTCAACCAGCTCGGTGCGGACGGCATCCGCGCGGCCGCAGCGTCCGCCGGTGTCGAGCCGATCCTCGTCGAGTCGAACGACGAGTCGGACTACGCGCCGAACATCGCGAGCCTCATCGAGCAGGACTGCACCATCATCGTGACGGTCGGCTTCGCGCTGTCCGCCGCGACGGTCGAGGCCGCGCTCGCGAACCCCGATGTCGAGTTCGCGATCGTCGACGACGCCGCTGACAACGACTTCGACGGCAAGACGGACGCGCCGAACATCAAGCCGCTCATCTTCGACACCGCTCAGGCCGCGTTCCTCGCGGGCTACGCGGCGGCGGCGTACTCGACCTCCGGGATCGTCGGCACCTATGGCGGCATGAACTTCCCGACCGTCTCGATCTTCATGGACGGCTTCGCCCAGGGCGTCGACTACTTCAACGCGGAGAACGGCGCGGCCGTCAAGGTCGTCGGCTGGGACCGCAGCAACCCCGAGGGCGGCGCCTTCACCGGCGGCTTCGCGAACGACGCGGCGGCCACCACGACGGCGCAGGGCATCATCGACCAGGGTGCGGACGTCGTGCTCCCGGTCGGCGGCCCGATCTACCTCGCCGCGGCGACGATCATCCAGAGCTCGGGCGCGAACATCGCGCTGATCGGTGTCGACGCTGACGTGTTCGAGACCGACCCGAGCGTCGGAGCGCTCCTGCTCACCTCGGTGCGCAAGCTCATCGACGTCGCCGTCGAGTCCGCGGTCTCGGACGCGGCCGCCGGTGCGTTCGACTCGACGCCGTACATCGGCACGCTCGAGAACGAGGGCGTCGGCATCGCGCCGTTCCACGACTTCGAGTCGAAGGTCCCTGCGGACCTCGGCGCGAAGCTCGCGGAGATCGCGGCCGGCATCATCGACGGGTCGATCCCGGTCGAGTCCTACCTCGCGGGCTGAGCCCAGAAGTTGAGACAGGGGCCGGGGAGGTCGGCGCAAGCCGCCTCCCCGGCCCTCGTTCGTGGATAGGATCATCGGCATGAAGCTCGAGCTCCGGGGCATCACGAAGACCTTCGGGGCTCTGGTCGCCAACGATCACATCGATCTGACGGTCGAGCCGGGCGAGATCCACTGCCTGCTCGGCGAGAACGGCGCCGGCAAGTCGACGCTCATGAACGTCCTCTACGGACTGCTCCAGGCCGACTCCGGCGAGATCCTCCTGGACGACGTCGTCCAGCACTTCAAGGGGCCGGGCGAGGCGATGAAGGCGGGCATCGGCATGGTGCACCAGCACTTCATGCTCATCCCGGTCTTCACGGTCGCGGAGAACGTCATGCTCGGCCATGAGCCGACGAAGTTCGCCGGCTCGCTCGACCTGGCGGCCGCGCGCGAGCGGGTCCGCGAGATCTCCGCACGCTTCGGCTTCGACGTCGATCCGGACGCGCTCGTCGAGGATCTCCCGGTCGGCGTTCAGCAGCGCGTCGAGATCATCAAGGCGCTCTCCCGTGACGCCCGGGTCCTCGTCTTCGACGAGCCGACCGCGGTGCTGACCCCGCAGGAGACCGACGAGCTCATGGAGATCATGCGCCAGCTGCGCGACTCCGGCACCGCGATCGTCTTCATCACCCACAAGCTCCGCGAGGTCCGCGAGGTCGCCGACCGGATCACCGTGATCCGGCTGGGCAAGGTCGTCGGCGAGGCGTCGCCGACCGCGTCGAACCAGGAGCTCGCGACCCTCATGGTCGGGCGCGACGTCGACCTCACCGTCGACCGCGAGCCGGCGAGACCCGGCGAGCCGCGGCTCGTCGTCGAGGGGCTCACTGTCGCCGATCACACGGGCCAGCTCGTCGTCAACGACGTGTCGTTCGAGGTCCGATCGGGTGAGATCGTCGGCGTCGCCGGGGTGCAGGGCAACGGCCAGACGGAGCTCGCCGAGGCCCTCGTCGGCCTGCGTCACGTGCTGCGCGGCCGCTTGCAGCTCGACGGCGACGACATCACGAAGGACAAGGTGCGCTCGGTCCTCGATGCCGGTGTCGGGTACATCCCGGAGGACCGCTCGGCCGACGGCCTCGTCAAGCAGTTCACGATCGCCGAGAACCTCATGCTCGACCGCTCGCACGGCGCGCCCTTCGTCCGATTCGGAGCGCTCCAGCGCGGCGCGCTCGCGCGGTTCGCCGAGGAGACGGTCGAGGAGTTCGACATCAGAACGCCGTCGATCGCCGAGCAGGCGGGTCGCCTCTCCGGCGGCAACCAGCAGAAGGTCGTCGTCGCCCGCGAGCTGTCGCGTGAGATCCGGCTGCTCGTCGCCTCCCAGCCGACCCGCGGCGTCGACGTGGGGTCGATCGAGTTCATCCACAAGCGCATCGTCGACGCACGCGACGCGGGGCTCGCCGTCCTCGTCGTGTCGACCGAGCTCGAGGAGATCCAGGCGCTCTCCGACCGCATCATCGTCATGTACCGCGGACGCATCGTCGGCATCGTCCCGGGAGGCGCGAGCCGCGAGACGCTCGGCCTGATGATGGCCGGCGAGCAGCCGGCCGGGGCCGCGGCATGAGCGACGTGCAGCAGACGCCTCCGACCGAGGAGCAGACGCCGCCGACCGCGCAGGAGCAGCAGCGGGGCCGCTGGCGGCAGGCGATCCGCGAGATCACGCTCGGCGGGCCGCTCATCGGCCTCATCGCGGTCGTCCTCGCGATGCTCGTCGGCTCGATCCTCATCGCCGCGACGGACCCGAAGGTCGCTGCGGCCGCCGGCTACTTCTTCTCGCGGCCGGGCGACACGTTCGCCGCGATCTGGGAGTCCATCTCCGGCGCGTACACGGCGTTCTTCCGCGGCGCGATCTACAACTTCAACCGGCCCGACTTCGCCTCCGGGATCAAGCCGCTCACCGAGACGCTGACCTTCGCGACGCCGCTCATCGCGGCCGGCCTCGGCGTCGGGCTCACCTTCCGCGCGGGCCTGTTCAACATCGGCGGTCGCGGGCAGATGCTCCTCGGCGCCGCGATCGGCGGCTGGATCGGGTTCGCCGCCCCGCTGCCGATCGTGCTGCACCCCATCGTCGTCGTCATCGTCGGCATGGCGGCCGGCGCGTTCTGGGCCGGCATCGCCGGCGTGCTCAAGGCGTACACGGGCGCGCACGAGGTGATCGTCACGATCATGCTCAACTACGTCGGGTACTACCTCGTCTTCTGGATGCTCTCGACCAAGGGACTCCTGCAGGCGCCGGGCTCGAACAACCCGAAGAGCCCCCCGATGGCGGAGACCGCCGTCTTCCCGCCCCTGCTCGGCGACCAGTACAACCTCCATGCCGGCTTCCTCATCTCGATCGCCGCGGTCGTCGTCGTCTGGTGGATCCTCGAGCGCTCGAGCCTCGGCTTCTCCTTCCGCGCGGTGGGGCTCAACCCCCGCGCCGCGCGCACCGCCGGCATCGACACGAAGCGCGTGACGATCATCGCGATGTGCATGTCCGGTGCGCTGCTCGGCCTCGCGGGCGTCCAGCAGGTGCTCGGTACCGTCACGACCGGCTTCTCCGCCGGGATCGATGCCGGGATCGGTTTCGACGCGATCACCGTCGCGCTCCTCGGCCGCTCAAGGCCGTGGGGGATCCTCGCCGCGGCGATCCTGTTCGGCGCGTTCAAGGCGGGCGGCTACTCGATGCAGGCCGCGGAGGGCATCCAGATCGACATCGTGACCGTCGTGCAGGCGCTCATCGTCCTCTTCCTCGCCGCCCCGCCGCTCATCCGCGCGATGTTCCGGCTGCCGGACCCGAGCGCGCCGCGTCGCAAGGCGAAGGCGGTGAAGGCATGAGCGCCACCGTCCTCGCACCGACCCTCGACAGGGCGACCACGGTCAGCTGGAAGGCGCCGATCGCGTTCACCCTGTTCACGCTGGTCTCCGCGCTGCTGTTCATCGGGTTCTCGAGCGACGGGTACGCGGAGTTCCGCTTCTCGCCCTCGAACGATCCGTGGCAGATCCCCCCGCTGGTCGTCGCCGGCCGCCCGGTCGGCATCGCGGGGGTGGTGATCCTCGCGGTCATCACGGTCGTGTCGATCTGGCTCAGCTCGACCAAGCGCAGGACCCCGATCTGGCTCGCCTCCATCTACATCGCGGTGCTGCTCATCGCGTTCCTCGCCTGGGCGGCGTCGGCGGCGCAGACGAGCGTCATCCCGCTCGCCGGCCTGCTGGCCGGCTCGCTGAGTCTCGCGGTGCCGCTCATCTACGGCTCCCTCGCCGGGGTCATCGGGGAGCGCGTCGGCGTCGTCAACATCGCGATCGAGGGTCAGCTGCTCTTCGGCGCCTTCTCATCGGCGATCGTCGCGTCGCTCACGGGCAGCGTCTGGGCCGGGCTCATCGCCGCGGCCATCGCCGGGGTGCTCGTCGGGATGACCCTCGCGGTCTTCTCGATCACGTACTTCGTCGACCAGATCATCATCGGCGTCGTCCTCAACGTCCTCATCGTCGGCCTCACGAGCTTCCTCTACTCCGAGCTGCTCACCCCGAACGCCGCCGCCCTCAACACCCCGCCGCGATTCGACGTCTGGCCGATCCCGGGCCTCGCGGAGATCCCGCTCATCGGGCCGATGCTGTTCCGCCAGACGCCGATCGTGTACCTCGCGTACATCGCGGTCTTCCTGGTCTGGTGGGGGCTCTTCCGCACCCGCTGGGGCCTGCGGCTGCGCTCCGTCGGCGAGCACCCGACGGCGGCGGACACCGTCGGGATCAACGTGGGCCGCACGCGGTTCTGGAACGTCTCGCTGGCCGGCGGCATCGCGGGCATCGGCGGGTCGTTCTTCACGCTCGGCTCGGTCGGCGCGTTCGGCCAGGAGATGACGGCGGGCGCGGGCTACATCGCGCTCGCGGCGGTCATCTTCGGCAAGTGGCATCCGGTCAAGGCGGCGCTCGCCGCGCTGCTCTTCGGCTTCACGACGAACCTGCAGAACACGCTCTCGATCATCGGCTCGCCGGTGCCGAGCCAGTTCATGCTCATGCTCCCGTACGTCGTCACGATCCTCGCGGTCGCCGGCTTCGTCGGCGTCTCGCGCGGCCCCGCCGCTGCGGGTCAGCCGTACATCAAGTAGCCTCCGGCTGGTCTCCGAGCGAGCGAAGCGCGTCGAAGAGCCGAGTAAGAAAGTTGGACCGATGAGCGAGATCGACTGGACGGCGCTCCGCGAGGCCGCGATCGGCGCCCTCGAGCACGCCTACGTCCCCTACTCGAAGTTCCCGGTGGGCGTCGCGGCGCTCGTCGACGACGGCCGGATCATCACGGGGGCGAACGTCGAGAACGCGAGTTACGGCCTCACGCTGTGCGCCGAGTGCTCGCTCGTCTCGGCGCTCTGGATGGGCGGGGGCGGCCGGCTCGTCGCGTTCGCCTGCGTCGACGGGCACGGCGACGCGCTCATGCCGTGCGGCCGCTGCCGGCAGCTGCTCTTCGAGCACTCCGCGCCGGGCATGCTGCTCGCGACCGTCTCGGGCATCCGCACGATCGACGAGGTCATCCCCGACGCGTTCGGCCCCCGCACCCTCGAGGCCTACGCGGAACCGCCGCTCCCTGAGCGAGCCGCGGATTCCCCGCTCCCTGAGCGAGCCGCCGATTCCTCGCTCCCTGAGCGAGCCGCGGGCGAGTCGAAGGGCGCAGCCGAATGAGCATCGAGCCCTTCGACGTCGTCGACCTGATTCGCGCCAAGCGCGACGGGCAGGAGCTCTCGACTCCGCAGATCGACTGGCTCGTCGACGCGTACACCCGCGGCGTCGTCGCCGACGAGCAGATGTCAGCGTGGGCGATGGCCGTCTTCATCCGGGGGATGGCGCCGCGCGAGATCCGCGACCTCACGCTCGCGATGGTCGCGAGCGGCGAGCGCATGTCGTTCTCCGGACTCGGCAAGCCGACGACCGACAAGCACTCGACCGGCGGCGTCGGCGACAAGATCACGCTCCCGCTCGCGCCGCTCGTCGCGTCGTTCGGGGTCGCGGTGCCGCAGCTGTCCGGCCGCGGCCTCGGGCACACGGGCGGGACGCTGGACAAGCTCGAGTCGATCCCCGGCTGGCGCGCGAAGCTCTCGAACGAGGAGTTCATGGCGCAGCTGCGCGACGTCGGCGCGGTCATCTCCGCGGCCGGCTCGGGCCTCGCCCCCGCGGATGGCAAGCTCTACGCGCTGCGCGACATCACGGGCACGGTCGAGTGCATCCCGCTCATCGCGTCCTCGATCATGTCGAAGAAGATCGCGGAGGGGACGGCGTCGCTCGTCCTCGACGTCAAGCACGGCTCGGGCGCCTTCCTCAAGGATCCGGCGATGGGCCGCGCGCTCGCCGAGACGATGGTGCAGCTCGGCAAGGACGCGGGCGTCGGGACCGTCGCGCTGCTGACGAACATGCAGACCCCGCTCGGCCTCGCCATCGGCAACGCGAACGAGGTCCGGGAGTCGGTCGAGGTGCTCGCCGGCGGCGGACCCGCCGACGTCGTCGAGCTGACGCTCGCCCTCGCGCGCGAGATGCTCGCGCTCGCCGGGCTGCCCGACGCGGACGCCGCGGGGCATCTCGCCGGGGGGCAGGCGATGGACAGCTGGCGGGCGATGATCGCCGCGCAGGGCGGCGATCCCGACGCGGCGCTCCCGGTCGCGAGGGAGACCGAGACGGTCGTCGCGGCACGCGATGGCGTCGTCGTCGACCTGCCGGCCCTGCCGTTCGGCGTGGCGGCATGGCGACTCGGTGCCGGTCGCGCGCGCAAGGAGGACCCCGTCGTCCATGCCGCGGGGATCGACCTGCATGTCGCGATCGGCGACGCGGTCGTCGCCGGGCAGCCGCTCTACACGCTCAGCGCGAACGATCCGGCCCGGTTCGCGCGCGCCGTCGAGGCGCTCGAGGGCGCGCTGCGGATCGGGGACGCCGACGAGCCGGTGAACGACGGCGGTCCACTGGTCCTCGACCGCATCGCGTAGGAGCGAGCCGAGGGCTTTCGCGCGAGACGAGGGCTGTCTCGTGCGCTCCGCCCTCGTGCGCGCCGATCCCCCTCGCGAGCGCGGCCGGCGTTCGCCCGATCGTCACCTCGCGCTGGCCTTCGCCTCGCTCGGCGGACAGGGCGAGCGAGTAGCGTAGGGGAATGACGGACGATCTCTCCAAGTACCGGCTCGCGGGCGGGCAGGCGATCCAGCCGCTGCCGAAGATCGGGCTCCACGAGCACCTCGACGGCGGGGTGCGGCCGGAGACGATCATCGAGCTCGCCGAGGCGATCGGGCTCACGCTCCCGGCCTCGACCCCCGACTCGCTCGCGGGATGGTTCTACGAGCAGTGCACCGGCGGCGACCTCGTCGAGTACCTCAAGACGTTCGACATCACGATCGCCTGCATGCAGACCGTGGAGAGCCTCGAGCGCGTCGCCCGCGAGTACGTCGAGGATCTCGCGGCCGACGGCGTCGTCTACGCCGAGATCCGGTGGGCGCCCGAGCAGCACCTGACCCGCGGCCTGACCCCCGACGAGGCCGTCGAGGCCGTCCAGCGCGGCATCGAGGCGGGCATCGAGCAGGCGGCCGCCGGCGGGCACACGATCCGGATCGGGCAGCTCATCGATGCGCTGCGGCAGTTCGACAACGCGACCGAGGCGGCCGAGATCGCGCTGCGCTGGCGGGAACGCGGTGTGGTCGGCTTCGACATCGCCGGCCCGGAGGCCGGGTTCCCCGTCTCACTGCACCGCGAGGCCTTCGACCTCCTCGCCGACGCCTTTCTGCCGGTGACGGTGCACGCCGGCGAGGCGGACGGCATCGAGTCGATCCGCGGCGCGCTCATCGACGGCCGCGCGCTGCGGCTCGGACACGGCGTTCGCATCGTCGAGGACATCGTTCTGGAGGACGACGGGCCGAACTCCTACGCGACCCTCGGGGACGTCGCGCAGTGGGTCAAGGACCGCGAGATCGCGCTCGAGATCGCGCCGACGTCGAACCTCCAGACCGGCGCGCACGGCCGCGCGATCGAGGATCACCCGTTCGACCTGCTCTACCAGCTCGGCTTCCGAGTGACGGTCAACCCCGACAATCGGCTCATGAGCCGCACGACGATCACGCGGGAGCTCGCGATCCTCGCCGACGCGTTCGGCTACGACCTCGACGACCTCGCCGTGTTCCAGCTGAACGCGGCCGCGTCGGCGTTCCTGCCCGTCGAGGACCGCGACGCGCTCTCCAACCTCATCGCGAACGCCTACACGTAGCGACCCGCGGACGGCGTTCTACGCCCAGATGTCGTCGACCGACGTCAGGGGGTAGTTCGCCGGGAGCGCCTTGCGCGCGACGCCCGTGTCGATCGCGGCCTGCGCGACCGCGGTCGCGACGAGGCCGAGGAGCCTCGGGTCCATCGGCTTCGGGATGATGTAGTTCGGGCCGAACTCGAAGTGCTCGCCGCCGTAGGCCGCCTCGACCTCGGGCGGGACCGGCAGCTTCGCCAGGTCGCGGAGCGCGTGCGTCGCCGCGACCTTCATCTCCGAGTTGATCCGTGTCGCCCGGACGTCGAGGGCGCCGCGGAAGATGAACGGGAAGCCGAGGACGTTGTTGACCTGGTTCGGGTAGTCGCTGCGGCCGGTCGCGATGATGACGTCGTCGCGGGTCGCGAGCGCGTCGGCTGGCGTGATCTCCGGGTCCGGGTTCGCGAGGGCGAAGACGATCGGTCCGTCCGCCATTGAGCGGAGCATCTCGGGAGTCAGCAGTCCGGGCTGCGAGACGCCGATGAAGACGTCGGCCCCGACGAGCGCGTCGGCGAGGGTCCGTGCCTCGGTCTCGATCGCGAACGGCTGCTTGTACTGGTTGAGGTCGACGCGGTCGCTGTGCACGACGCCCCGCGAGTCGACGAGCAGGATGTTCTTCCGGTGCGCGCCGAGGTCGACGAGGTGGCGGAGCACCGAGATGCCCGCCGCGCCGGCGCCGACCGTGACGATCTTCGCTTGGCTAAGCGACTTGCCCTTGATCTCGAGCGCGTTGAGCAGTGCGGCGCCGCCGATCACGGCGGTCCCGTGCTGGTCGTCGTGGAAGACGGGGATGTCGCATTCCTCGATGAGCCGGCGTTCGATCTCGAACGCCTCGGGCGCCGCGATGTCCTCGAGGTTGATGCCGCCGAAGGTCCCGGCGATGAGCGAGACCGCCTTGATGAACTCCTCGGGATCCTTCGTCGCGACCTCGATGTCGAAGACGTCGATGCCCGCGAAGCGGCGGAAGAGGACGCCCTTGCCCTCCATGACGGGCTTCGAGGCGAGCGCGCCGCGGTCGCCGAGGCCGAGGATCGCGGTGCCGTTGCTGATGACCGCGACGAGGTTGCCCTTGTTCGTGTAGCGGTACGCGTTCTCGGGATCCTCGGCGATCTCGAGGACGGGGGATGCCACGCCGGGGCTGTAGGCGAGGGTGAGATCCCGGGAGGTCTCGGCGGGCTTGGTGAGCTGGACGCTCAGCTTCCCGGGTCGGGGGTGCTCGTGGTACTCGAGCGCCGCGGACTTCAGATCGGCAGCGTGTTCAGTGGTGGTTGACACCCCGACACGCTATCAGGCGAGGAGTTCCCGGACGGCTCGTGCCAGTTCGGCAATGATTGCCGTCGCCTTCGCTCGGCGTTCGTGCCCCGGGCCCTCCGTGGAGCGACTGTCCAGGTAGGCCTTGAGCTTTGGCTCGGTGCCGGACGGCCGCACGATGATGCGGGAGCCGTCGACGAGGTCGTACCGCAGGATGTCCGACGCCTCGGCCGCCTCGAGATGGTCGGTCGTGCGGGCG
>DATMFB010000007.1:0-3625 GCA_035556395.1 Microbacteriaceae bacterium | reverse complement strand
TCTCGGCGTCGGGCTGCTCCCGGCGCTCGCCGTGGAGGGCATCGGCGTGCCCGCGGGCGTAGCGCTGCGCCCGACCTCCCCCGCTTCGCCCCGCACGGTGCACGCCGTCACGGGCCCGGACGCGGAGCGCGTCCCCGCGGTGGCCGCCGCGCTCGCCGCGATCCGCCAGGTCGTCGCCGAGCTGACCCCACACGCACGGGCACCCCTTGCGCGGGCTGAGAAAGCACCCACGGGCTGAACTATCCGGCCCGGTTCCTCAGCCCGAGCGCGATTCTTCAGCCCGGTCGCTGCCCGCAGCATCCGCGAGCGCCCCGACGGCCTCCGCGAGGCGCGGATCCTCACCCCGGGCGAGACCCGCCCACTCGAGTCGCGTCACGCCATCCGCGTCCTCACTCACGCGCGCCCACACCCGGCGCCGCGGCACGAAGAGCGACAGCAGCAGGCCCCCGACGGCGAGGATCGTGAACGCGAGCACCCAGCCCTGCGCCGGGTCCGAGTGGACGTCGAGCGCCGCGAAGCGCGGGATCGCGGTCAGCTCGACCGAGCCGAGCCCGTCCGGCAGCTCGACCCGGTCGCCGAGCCGCAGCGCGATCGCGTTCTGCGCCGAATCTCGCCCCGCGACCTGGGTGAGCGACTCCGTGTCGAGCACGTACGCGTTCGTCGCCTGGCCCGAGTCGAGGCCGAGGTCGCCCGTGTAGACCTCGAGGGTCACGAGCGGGCCGCGCAGGTCCGGGTGCGAGGACGCGAACGCGCCCGACTCGAGCTGGATCGCCGTCGGGTACAGGAAGCCCTCCATGCCGACCTGCTCCGGGAGGCCGTCGGGGATCTTGACGACGCCGATCGAGCCGAGCTGCGCGTCCATCGGGCGGAACAGTGTCGGCTGCGAGAAGACCACCCGCCCCTCGGGGTCGCGGACCGTGAGCACGGGCGCGTAGCCGTTGCCGAGCAGATAGACCTGCGTGCCCGCGATCGTCAGCGGCGCGTTGACCTTGAGGATCTCGGTGCGCGCCGCCTGGCCGAGCTCCGTGACCGTGACCGTCGCGTGGTAGTCGAGTGGGGCGCCGTACGAGCGCATGTCGAACTCCTCGTACGTCACCTCGAAAGAGTCGAGGCGCACCGAGTAGGGCGCGAGCGCGTCATCGGTGAAGAACCGTCCCGGGTTGAAAGAGTCATAGCCGGAGAGCACGTTCGTGAACGCGTAGCCCTCGGCGACGACCCGCTGCCCCGTGTAGCCGAAGCCGCTGCCGAAGCCGACCGCCGCGAGGACGCCGATGAGGGCGACGTGGAAGACGAGGTTCCCGGTCTCCCGGAGGTACCCGCGTTCTGCCGAAACCGAGTCAGGCGTCGCACCGTCGCCCGCCCGCGCCGGCGCGTAGTCGGCGACGCGGTAGCCGCGGCGCTTGAGCACCGCCCGCGCGGCCGCGAGCGCGCTCGCCCGGTCGCCCGTGAACTCCCGGACCGTGTGCCCTTCGAGGCGCGAGAGCCGAGCGGGCGTGCGTGGCGGCGCCGCCACGATCGCCTTCGCGTGATGCCAGGCGCGCGGCAGCACGCAGCCGATGAGCGACACGAAGAGCAGCAGGTAGATCGCCGAGAACCACGGCGAGGAGAAGGTCGAGAAGAGCCCGAAGAAGTCCAGTACGCGAGCCCCGTCCGGATCCTGCGCCCGCCACTGGGCGACGCCGTTGGGATCGCTGGACGTCTGCGGGACCAGGCTGCCGGGGATCGCCGCGACGGCGAGCAGCAGGAGCAGGATGAGCGCGGTGCGCATCGAGGTGAGCTGCCGCCAAACGAAGCGCAGCCAGCCGACGGGGCCGAGCTTCGGCTGCTCGACGCGGTCCGCGCGCTCGCCGTGGGCCGACTGCTCGTCGATGTGTCCGTCGGGCCGGTACTCCGCCGGCTCGACGTCAGAGCGCGGGGACGAAGCCATTGATCACCGCCGTGAGCTGGGACATCATCGTCTGCCACAGCCCGGAGACCATGGCGACACCGATGAGGATGAGGAGCACGCCGCCGACGATGTTGATCGCGCGGATGTGGCGCTTGATCCACCCGACCGACGTCGTCGCCCAGCCGAGGCCGAGCGCGATCAACAGGAAGGGGACCCCGAGGCCGATCGCGTAGACGGCCGCGAGCAGGCCGCCGCGCCACGGGTCGCCCTGGTCGAGGACGATCGCGTTCACGGCGACGAGTGTCGGCCCGAGGCAGGGGGTCCAGCCGAGCGCGAAGACGACGCCGAGCAGGGGCGCTCCGACGAGGCCCGTCGTGACCTTCCAGCGCGGCTTGACCGTGCGCTGCATCACGCCGAACAGGCCGACGAAGACGAGCCCCATGACGATGATGACGGCGCCCGCGATGCGCGTGATGAGGTCGAGCCACGGGCGCAGCAGCAGACCTGCGGTGCCGAACAGCACCCCGAAGGCGACGAAGACGACGGCGAAGCCGACGATGAAGAGCAGCACGCCGAGCACGAGGCGGCCGCGGCCCGCGCGCTCCCCCGAGGCGAAGCCCGAGACGTAGCCGAGGTAGCCGGGCACGAGCGGGAGCACGCACGGCGAGGCGAACGACACGAGGCCGGCGAGCAGCGCGAGCGGGAGCGCGACGAGCAGCCCACCGCTCAGGACGCTCTCGCCCACCGGGTCGACGCCGGCCTGAGCGAGGAGTGCGAGACGAAGGCTCACGCCTCGGCCTGCACCGTCTCGACCATCGTCCGCAGGATCGCGGGATCCCGCAGCAGCCCGGAGACGCGGGCCGCGACGCGGCCCTCGCGGTCGAGGACGATCGTCGTGGGCACGGCGTTCGGCGCGACGGTCGCCGCGAACGCGTACTGCACCATCCCCGAGGTGACGTCGAGGATCGAGGGGTATCCGATCCCGAACTCCTCGTCGAAGGTCCGCGCGACGTCCGGACCGTCGTAGACATTGACGCCGAGGAACTGCACATCGTCGAGCTCCGCCGACAGCGCCGCGAGGTCGGGCGCTTCGAGCCGGCACGGCGGGCAGCCCGCGTACCAGAAGTTGATGACCGCGACGCTGCCCGCGAGGTCCGCGCTGCCGGTCGTGCCGCCGTCGACGGTCGGGCCGGAGAACTCGACGGGCGCGCCCCGCTCGGCGACGGGGATCTCGAGATAGGCGCCGTCTCCGGAGATGTAGCCCTGCCCGTTGCCGTAGCGCTCCGCGAGCCCGTCGCTCGCCGCACAGCCCGTCAGCACGAGCGCGGCCAGCGCCACCGGCGCCAGCACCGCGATCCCGCGGCGTCCCCTGCTCGTCCTCACACCGCTCCCGTGTCGATCGCCTCTGCGAGCAATCCTGCCGCGGGTTCCTGATAGTCGACCTCGGCCCAGCCGCTCGCGGCCGCGTCATCGCGACGGAACGTCGTGATCGAGGACAGCGAGGTGCGGCGCTTGCGCGGGTCGTGGTGAAGCGGGCGACCGGCGATGCTCAGGGTCGTCGTCCAGATCGGCATCTGGTGGCTGACGAGCACGACCTCGCCGCCATCCGCCTCATCCCACGCCTCGCCCATCGCCGCGAGCATGCGGTCGCGCACCTCAGTGTACGGCTCGCCCCAGCTCGGGACGCGCGGGCGCAGGAGGTGCTTCCAGTTGCGCGGTTTGCGGACGGCCTCGCGC
>DATMFB010000006.1:0-13235 GCA_035556395.1 Microbacteriaceae bacterium | reverse complement strand
CGCCGTGCACCGCGACGGCGGGGAAGCCGCGATCGGTGAGCTCCTCGACGAGCTTCGCGGCGGCGCGCTTCGTCCGGGTGAACACGACCGTCTTCCCGCGGCCCTCGGCCTGCAGGATGCGGCCGATGACCTCGTCCTTGTCGAGCGAGTGGGCGCGGTAGATGACGTGCTTGATGTTCGCCTGGGTCTTGCCCTCGTCCGGGTCCGTCGCGCGGATGTGGATCGGGCGGTTCATGAACCGGCGGGCGAGCGCGACGATCGGGCCGGGCATCGTCGCGGAGAACAGCATGGTGTGCCGCGTGGCGGGCGTCTGCGCGAAGAGCTTCTCGATGTCGGAGAGGAACCCGAGGTCGAGCATCTTGTCGGCCTCGTCGAGCACCATCGTCTCGACGCTCGCGAGGCTGAGGATGCGCTGCGAGGCGAGGTCGAGCAGTCGGCCCGGCGTCCCGACGACGATCTGGGCGCCGTCCTTGAGCGCGGCGATCTGGTCGTCGTAGACCTTGCCGCCGTAGATCGCCGTGACCTTCGTCGGCCGGTTCGATGCGGCGAGGACGAGGTCCTCGGCCACCTGGAGGCACAGCTCGCGGGTGGGCACGACGACGAGCGCCTTGACGCCCGGTCCCGGGTCCTTGCCGAGCCGCTGGATGAGCGGCAGGCCGAAGCCGAGCGTCTTGCCGGTGCCCGTCTTCGCCTGGCCGATGATGTCCTGGCCGGTCAGGCCGAGGGGGATGGTCTGGGTCTGGATCGGAAAGGGCTCGAGGATGCCCTTGGAGGCGAGTGCCTCGACGATGTCCGAATCGATGTCGAGATCTGCGAACGTCACGTTGTCTTCAGTGCCTGTCGGGTCGGCCCGCCGCGACATCGATGCGAATGCTGACGGCGCGAGGAGGGCTATGCGATGCGCCCTTTCCTGACTCCGGGCGCCTGACCCCGTTCTGCCGGGGTGCGAGTCCATTCTACCAGCGGAATGAACCAGGGCTCGCAGGCGGGCCCCTCGACTAGACTCGCTCCCCGTGGTCGAGTGGTTCTGGCGCCGTCGCAGGACGGCGAGCGCGCCCCGGCTCCGTTCGCGCGAGGAGCAGCCGCCTGCCGCGCGCATCGACCTCGAGGCCTTCACCCCGGCACCGGAGGAGTTCCTCGCCCGTGCCGCGTACGTCCAGCTGACGATCTTCGAGGATCTCGCCCACGCGGTCACGATCGCGCCGACGACGAGGGCGAAGGCGGTCCTCGCCGCGGCGACCTCGGCGTCGCTCGCCCGGCATTCCTCGATCATCGCGGAGCTCGCGGCGCTCGGCGTCGATGCGGGCGAGGCGATGGAGCGCCACCGCGCGGTCGTCGATCGATTCCAGCGCCTGACTCAGGGCAACGACTGGACCGAGACCGCGCTGACCTGCCATCTCGCGGGCGGGTTCCTCGACGACCTGTTCGCGGCGCTCGCCGAGGGCCTCCCCGCCGAGCTCGCCGAACGGGTGCGCGCCGCCTACCGCCCGCGTCCCGCCGATGCCGAGTTCGTCGCCCTGCTCTCCGCGGCGATGAGCGAGAACCCTCGCCTGGCGCCGCGCCTCGCGCTGTGGGGCCGTCGGATCCTCGGCGACGCGCTGCTCGTCGCGCGCGACGCGCTCAACCTGGGACGCGGCGATGTGCGGGAGGAGCAGCGCGTCGAGCCTGCCTTCAGCGAGCTCATCGCGCAGCACACCCGCCGCATGGATGCGCTCGGGCTCAGCGCCTAGCCGGTGTCAGGCGCGCTTGGCGCGCTCGAGGAACGCCGTGTCCGAGCGCTTGCGGGCGCCCGGCGAGATCACGGCGATGAGGATCACCGCGATGAGCGAGGCGCCGAGGCTGATCACCCAGATCCAGCCGACCGTCCAGTCCCAGCCGAACCAGACGAGGACACCCCAGACCGCGGCGGTGACGGCCGCGGCGGCGCCGGGCGCGAGGGCGATGCCGTAGCTGCGCTGGCCGGGCACGATGTAGCGCACGATGACGCCGATGACCGCGGCGATCGCGATCGCGTAGAGGATCTGCATGCCCTGAAGCCTCGGAGGGGACTAGGCGACGAAGCCGACGCGGCGGGATTCCTCGGCGCCGAGCTCGATGTAGGCGATGCCGGGCGTCGGGATGAGGAAGCGCTTGCCCTTCTCGTCCGCGAGCGCGAGGAACGGCGCGCTCGACGCGATGGCATCCGCGAGCACCTGCTCGACCTCGGCCGCCGTCTGCGACGACTCGAGGCTGATCTCGCGGCCGACGTTGGTGATCCCGATGCGTACTTCCACGGCTTCAGCGTACTGGCCCCCCTCGGCGGAGCGCTCCGCGTTCGCTCCGGGCTGATCGGACCCGGGCCGATCGACGTCGGTGGCCGCCGCTAGCGTGATGGCGTGGAACTCGACGGCGATCAGGCGGCCGTCGTCGCGCTCGCCGACGACGGCGATGCCGTCGTGCTCGGCGCAGCGGGCACCGGCAAGACGACCACGATCGTCGAGCTCGTCGCCGACCGGGTGCTCGAGCGCGGGTGGGCTCCGGGCGAGCTGCTCGTGCTCGGCGCCACGCGGAGGTCGGCCGGCGCGCTTCGCGACCGGCTCGCGGCCCGGCTCGCGGTGCCGACCCCGGGACCCATCGCGCGGACGGCGGCGTCCCTCGCGCACTCGATCCTCGCCGCTGCCGCGGTCCGCCTCGACGCGCCGCCGCCCGTCTACGTGAGCGGTGCCGATCACGACCGGATCATCCGCGGGCTGCTCGAAGCGGAGGTGGGGGATGAGTCGGACGCCTACTGGACGCGCGCGGGCCTGGGCCGGGATCTCCGGATGCTTCCCGCGTTCCGCGGGGAGGTCCGCGACCTGATCGCGCGCGCCGTGGAGCGGGGCGTCTCGGCGACCCGACTGCGCGAGCTCGGGACGGCGCGCGGGCGCCCGGAGTGGACCGCTGTCGGGACGTTCTGGCCGAAGCTCGCCGCGCAGATCGAGGTCGAGCACGCCGGCTACGAGCCGCTCGACTCCAACTACGTGCTGCGCCGCGCGGCCGACCTCGTGTCGGCGAGGGACCCGAGCGCGCCGGGCCTGCGGCTCGTCGTCGTCGACGACGCGCAGGAGCTCGGATTCGGGGGGCTGCGACTGCTCGGCGCGTTGGGTACCGGAGGAGCACGGCTCATCGCGTTCGGCGACCCGGACCTCGCGACGCAGACCTTCCGCGGTGCGGTGCCGGCCGGGTTCACGGCTGCGGACGGCGTGTGGGCGGTCGTCGGACGGGAGCCCGCCCGCCTGGTCCTCGGCACCGCGCATCGGCACGGCGAGGTGCTCCGCGGCGCCGTGGCGCGCGCGGTGAGCGGGATGAACGAGCCGGCGAAGGGCTTCGCGGGACGCCGTCAGGTGCAGGCGGGCGCGCAGGACGGCCGGATCGAGGCGGTCCGGGTGCCCGGGGTGCACGAGCAGGCGGCCTTCGTCGCGCGACGCCTGCGCGAGCGCCATGCGCGCGACGGCGTGCCGTTCGGATCGATGGCGGTCGTCGGCCGCTCCGCAGGATCCGCGGCGCGCCTCGCTCGCGAGCTGCGCGGGATGCACGTGCCGACCGAGGTTGGCGGCGAGACCGCGCGGGACGGGTCCGACTACGCGACCCACGGTCTGCTGCTGGCGCTCGCGATCGCGACGGGGGTCGTCGAACTCGATGCCGACCGCGCTGAGGAGCTCCTCGCCTCCTGCGTCGGCCGGCTCGACGCGGTCGCGCTGCGGCGGTTGCGGACGGGCCTGCGGGCGGAGGCGCTCAAGGTCGGCCGCGACGAATCGGGGCGCGAGCTGCTCGTCGAGGCGCTGCGGATCCCCGCGGCGTTCGACGTGCTCGACTTCGCGCCGGCGCGCGCCGCGCGCCGGGTCGCCGAGGCGCTCGAGGCGCTGCGCATCGGGCTCGGGACATCGGCGACCGTCGAGGAGGCGCTCTGGGAGATCTGGGCGCGTTCCGGTCTCGAGCAGGAGTGGGGCGGCGCCGCCCGCGGTGTCGGCCTCGATGCCGACCTCGCGAACGAGCAGCTCGACGACGTGCTCTCGCTCTTCGACGCGGCGAAGCGGTTCGTCGAGCGAACGCCGGGAGCCCCGGTCGCCGCGTTCGTGACGCGGCAGCTCGGCGCGCGGCTCGCGGACGACTCCCTCGCCCGGCGCGCGGTCAGCGATGCGGTGCTCGTCGGCACGCCGTCGAGCCTGCTCGGCCGCGAGTTCGACACGGTCGTCGTCGTCGATCTGGAGGACGGCGTATGGCCGAACCTCCGGACCCGCGGATCGCTGCTGCGCCGCTCAGAGCTCGTCGAGGATTCGGCTGTCGCGACCGATCCCGCGACGCTGCGCAAGGAGCTGCTCGACGACGAGCTGCGGATGCTCGCGTCGGCCATCGGGCGCTCGCGCCGCCGGCTCATCGCGGTCGGGGTCCTCGGCGGTGACGTCGCGCCGTCGCCGTTCCTCCGCCGGATCGCGCCGTGGAGGGACGTGACGGCGACGGATGAGTCGGGCGTCGCGGCGACGTATCGCGAGCCCGAGATCGAGGATGTCGGGACCGCGGGGCTCGAGCCGCTCACACTGCGCGGGCTGACCGCTCGGCTGCGCCGCGAGCTCGCCAGATCGATCGCTGCGGGCGAGCGGTCCGAGGCCGACCGCGCCCGGACGGCTGCCGGACTCGTACGGCTCGCCGCGGCCGGTGTGCCGGGCGCCGATCCGGCCTCCTGGTACGGCATTCCCGACATCACCACGGATGCGCCGCTGCGCGAGCCGGACGAGTCGGTGCGCGTCTCGCCCTCGCGACTCGAGACCTTCGAGACCTGCCAGCTGCACTGGGCGATCGAGCAGCTCGGCGGTCGCTCGGGGAGCTTCGCCGCGAGCGTCGGCACGATCGTCCACGCGGTCGCGGAACGCATCGACCGGGAGTCCGTCGACGAGGTGCTGCCGGAGATCGAGCACGCGCTCACGGGACTGCCGTACGACTCGGAGTGGGAGGCGGAGGCCGATCGCCTCCGTGCGGGCGAGCTCGCGAGGAGACTCGTCGCCTATCAGTCGGGCCTGCACGCGGAGGGCGGCGAGACGATCGGCCGGGAGGTGGCGTTCGAGGTGCCGGTCGGTCGCGCCGTGCTCACCGGGCGCATCGACCGGATCGAGCGGATGGCGGATGAGACGGCCGTCATCGTCGACTTCAAGACCGGCAAGGAGACGAGATACGCGTCCGACGCCTCGGTCGCCGATCACCCGCAGCTCGCGGCATACCAGGTGGCGCTCGTCGAGGGCGGCCTGCGCGACGACGTCGCGGAGCTCACGGCCGCGCTCGCGAACGGCGGCGCGAAGCTCGTGATCCTCGGGCGGGATCCGAAGAAGCGCTCGGGCGGCGTCGACGCGCCCCGGCAGGCGGCGCTCGACGACGCGCAGCTCGAGGAGTGGCGGCGGCGGATTCGCGATGCCGCGGAGTCGATGGGGGGCCGCACGTTCATCGCCAGCGTCGCCACGCACTGCACCGACAGGTACTCCTACGGGCCGTGCGCGATCCACATCGTCGAGGCGGTGAGCGAATGACGGCGCCCCTCACGATCGAGGAGTTCGCGCGGCGCCTCGGGCTCGACTACGTCCCCGGCGATCGGCAGCGGGCGATCATCACGGCTCCCACCGACCGTCCCGCGCTCGTGGTGGCCGGCGCCGGGGCCGGGAAGACCGAGACGATGTCCCTGCGCGCCGCGTGGCTCGTGGCCGGCGGGGTGCCGGCGAACGAGATCCTCGGCCTGACGTTCACCCGCAAGGCGGCGGGGGAGCTCGCGGAGCGGATGCGTCGCTTCGCCGATCGCGCCCGGGCCGTGCCCGGATCGATCGACGAGCTCCTGAGCGATGTCGATGTGCCGATCGTCTCGACCTACAACGCGTGGGCGGCGTCGGTGTACCGCGAGCATGCGCTCGCGATCGGCCGTGAGCCGGATGCGGAGGTCATCGGCGAGGCGGCCGCATGGCGACTCGCGCGCCGGGTCGTGGCGGAGCACGGCGGTCACGAGCTCATCCGGCTCGGGCGCCGCGCGGGCCAGGTCGCCTCGATCGTCGTCGAGCTGAGCAACGCGATCACCGACAACCTCGCCGATCCGGACGAGGTGCGGCGGTATGCCTCGCGCTTCGTCGACCTGCTCGGCGACCTGCCGCTCGGCGGCAACGGGGCCTACGCGGAGGTGGACCGCCACGTCGATGCCGTCTCGGCGCTCGAGGTCCTCGTCCCGCTCGTCGAGCAGTACCGGATCGCGAAGCGCCGGAGGGGGCTCATCGAGTTCAGCGATCAGGTGTCCGCGGCGGTCGAGATCTGCGAGGCGCGCCCCGAGGTCGCGGCCGAGCTGCGCGAACGTCATCGGCACGTGATCCTCGACGAGTATCAGGACACCTCCGTCGTGCAGACCCGGCTGCTCGCGACGGTGTTCCGCGGGGGCGACGTCATGGCCGTCGGCGACCCGAACCAGTCCATCTACGGCTGGCGCGGTGCGAGCGCGGCGAACCTCGCGGAGTTCGCCGAGACGTTCGGCGCGACCTCGCCGCCGTTCGTCCTCGCCGTCTCGCGGCGCAACCCGGCGCGGGTGCTCGACGCGGCGAACGAGCTCTCCAAGCCGCTGCGCGACGCCTCGCCGATCATCGTGCCGGAGCTCGAGCCGAAGCCCGACGCGCCCATCGGCGCCTTCGATGTGCGCTATCCCGAGACCGTCGACGACGAGGCGGTGGCCGTCGCCGACTGGATGGCCGAGCGGATCGGCGACGGGCGGGAGGCCGATCGGCCGACCGCCGCGATCGTCTTCCGCGCGCGGAAGCACATGATCCGGTTCCAGCGGGCGCTGCGCGAGCGCGGCGTGCGCAGCCACATCCTCGGCGGCGGCGGGCTGCTGTCGTCTCCCGAGGTCACCGACCTCGTCGCGTGCCTCCGCGTGCTCGTCGACCCGGAGGCCGGCTCGGACCTGATCCGACTCCTGTCGGGCGCGCGCTGGCGGATCGGCCTGCGCGATCTCGCCGAGCTCGAGCACATCGCCCGCTGGCTCGCCGAGCGCGACCACGCGCACCGGCGTCTCGACGACGAGGTGCTCGCTCGCCTGCGCGACTCGGCCGTGCCGTCCGAGGCGAGCTCGATCGTCGACGCACTCGACTTCATCGTCGACGCCCCCGACGGCCACCGTCTGCTCGGTGCGATCACGCAGGAGGGCCTCAGCCGCCTGCGCGCTGCGGGCGCGGAGCTCCGCCGCCTGCGCCACAAGCTCGGTCTCCCGCTGCCCGACCTCGTCCGTCACGTCGAGGAGGTCATGCGGCTCGACATCGAGGCCGTCGCGAACGACACCCGCTGGGGAGGCCCGAGCAACCTCCGCGCGTTCCGGCAACAGGTCGAAGGGTTCACGCGAGTCGATGACGACGCGACGCTGCGCTCGTTCCTCGACTGGGTCGATCGCGTTCGCGAGGACGATCGGGAGATCGCGCTCGACGACGCGCCGCGTGAGCCGGGCGTCGTCCAGCTCATCACGATCCACGGCGCCAAGGGCCTCGAGTGGGACATCGTCGCCATCCCGCGGCTCGTCTTCGACGAGATGCCGGACGAGCCGGCGGTCGGCAGCGGCTGGGTCGGCTACGGACGCCTCCCGTCAGAGCTGCGCGGCGACCGACGGCACGTGCCGCACCTCGACTGGATCGGCTCGGAGAGCCGCGTCGACTACCTCGAACGTCTCGAGCAGTACCGGGAGGCGCTCAAGGCGGCGCACCGGGCCGAGTATCGACGTCTCATCTACGTCGCGATCACGCGCACGAAGCGCGACCTCCTGCTGAGCGGCTCGTGGTGGGGCGGTCAGCGCAAGCCGCGTCCGCCGAGCACCTATCTGCAGGAGCTCGCGGAGCGCGGGCTGCTCGGGTCGGCGCTCCCGGAGGTGCCCGCGGACGAGACCGATCCGCGAGCCGACGAGTCGGAGCAGCAGGAGTGGCCGCGCGATCCGCTCGGCGCTCGGCGCCCGCGTGTGGTCGCGGCCGCGGCCGCGTTCCACGGCGTGCTTGACGCCGTCTCCGATGGGGCTGAGGACACGAACGCCGAGCTGGACTCGCTCGTCGAGTCGGCTGACTGGGCCGCCGACCTCGCGCTCCTCCTCGCCGAGCACGAGGCGCGATCGATCCGGGCGTTGCCGGCGATCCCCGCGCGGATCCCCGCGTCCGGATTCAAGCACTGGATCGACGATGCGCGCGGTGTGCTCGACCGGATGCGGCGCCCGATGCCGGAGCAGCCGCACCGAGCGACGCGGATCGGCACGGTCTTCCACGCGTGGGTGGAGCACCGCTATCAGACGAACATGCCCGAGTCGTTGCTGAGCGGCGTGCGCTGGGAGGACGGCGTCGAGGACGGAGCGCCGGGCCTCGACGAAGCGGCGAGCGAGTTGCTCGAGCGCTGCAAGGCGAACTTCCTGCAGACCCGATGGGCGGGCCTGCAGCCGGTCGACGTCGAACGCGCGATCGAGCTGCCCTTCGCCGGCCGCATCATCCCGTGCAAGATCGACGCCGTCTTCGACGTCGACGGCCGGATCGAGATCGTGGACTGGAAGACCGGTCGCCGCCCCGCTGACGCGGCCGGACTCGCCGCCTTCGACTATCAGCTCGATCTGTACCGGCTCGCCTGGTCGGATCAGACGGGGACCTCGCTCGAGCAGATCCGCGCGCGCGCGGTGTTCGTCGCGATCGACGACGCGCAGCTGCGCGACTACCTCCCCGAGCGGCCTCGGAGCCGTGCGGAGCTCGATGCCGAATGGCAGCAGGCAACCGATCTGACGGCGGGCGGCTGAGCCGCCGGCCGGGACTCAGACCGCCTGGCGGGCCTGGTCGAGCAGGTCCTCGACCTCGGTGATCGTGAGGACGGGCGCGGTCGGGTTGTCGATGCGGGCCGACATGTCACCGTTCACGCGCTCGGCGAGGTTCGTGAGCATCTCGACGGCATCGTCGACGATCTCGGTGTCGCTCGTCTCGACGCCGTGCAGCAGCCAGCGGCCGAGATCCAGCTCGGACAGGAGCGCCGCCCGGTGGCGCAGGCGCCGGTCCGCCGTGCCGGCCGCGGACCAGTAGCCGGCGAAGATCGCGTCCGCGACCCGCTCGTTCTGGATCGCCCACTTGAGGTCGGTCGCCGGGTCGCTGACGGCGAGCCCGTGCCAGCCCTGGACCGCGACGACCTCGTCGCCGCTCGCGATGAAGGAGGACGACTCGAAGCCGCCGACCACGCGCGCCTGGAACTGCCAGAGGTCCGCATCGCCGATCGCGTGCTGCCACCGGCTCTCCACCGCCATGGGCAGGAGACCCGTCGCGCTGGCGCGGTCGAGCACGCTGATCGAGGCGCGCCGCGACTCCGCGGGGCCGCTCATCGGCAGGCCGACATCCGCGACGACCGTCTGCGGGAGCATGTGGACCGCACCGATCGCGAGACCGATCCGGAAGCCGAGCCCATCGGGCTCGACGGGGATCTGCGACGCGGCGAGCGCGACGCCGGGGAAGTGCTCCGTGACGGCGGCGAAGGTGTGGCCGAGCTTCTCGCCGCCGGCGAGCGTCGTGATCGCGAACGGCAGTCGCGCGCGGGCGCCGTGCGTGAGCGCCTGGAGCGCCGCGAGCTCGGCGCGCAGCCGCGTGTCGGCGGATCTGCTGCGGGGGATGCGGATGAGCCACTCGCGTCCGTCGGCACCGCCGAGCACCGCGGCGTCGTAGTCCGGATCGGCGACGGCGTGCGCACGGCCGACCTCGAGACCGGGCACTGCGGCGGAGGCGAGCGCGGCTAGAGTGAACGCTGAACGAGCCATGGCGACAGGGTAGGTCGCGCCCCCGCCGCACCCGCTCAGCCACGCCGCCCGATCCGGGGGTCACAGGAATGACGAACGAATCGCCCTCCGCCGGGGAGCTTCCCCTCTCGCGTTCTGCGATCGATCGGGACCACGTCGCCCGCGAGCGGGACGGCCTGCTCGACGAGCTCTGGGCCGACCCGGCGACGCGGATCCTGCCGATCCTCGACGGGCAGGCGCTCCTCGCGGCGCCCGACCGGCTGTCGTTCCTCGCCCCGGATGCGCTGCCCCGTCCCGCGGTGAGCGTCTACCTCGGCCGCACGCTCGAGGACTCGGTCGATGCGCCGGCCGGCACGGCGATCGTCGCGGCGCGGCTCGAGGACGCCGCCCACCTCGCGGAGGCGGGATGGGTGGGCTTGCGGCAGGTCGGCGAGCAGCTCGCGGCGCGCGACGCGGGGCTCTTCACGCAGGCGCTCGCGATCCTCAACTGGCACGACTCGCACGCGTTCTCCCCGAAGACGGGGGAGGCGACCGTCCTCGAGCTCGCCGGCTGGGTGCGCCGGGACCCGGTCGCCGGCGACCAGGTGTTCCCCCGGACCGACCCCGCGATCATCGTCGCCGTGACCGACCTGGAGGACCGGATCCTGCTCGGCTCGAACGCGATGTGGGAGTCGAACCGCTACTCGCTGCTCGCCGGGTTCGTCGATCCGGGCGAATCGCTCGAGGCCGCGATCGTCCGCGAGATCCGGGAGGAGTCGGGGCTGCGCGTCGTCGATCCGGTCTACGTCGGGAGCCAGCCGTGGCCGTTCCCGGCGTCGCTCATGGTCGGCTTCATGGCGCGACTCGCGCCGGACGAGGACCCGACCCCGCGACCGGACGGCGTGGAGATCCTCGACCTGCGCTGGTTCTCGCGTGCGGAGCTGGCGGCGTCCCTCGGCGAGATCCGGCTCCCGATGCGCACGTCGATCGCGCGCGCGATCATCGAGCGCTGGTACGGGAGCCCGCTTGACGTCTGATCGTGCGCTGCACTCCGCCGACGACATCCTCGCCGCGCTCGACCCGGAGCAGCGCGCCGCGGCGGAGGCGCTCGTCGGCCCGGTCTGCATCCTCGCCGGCGCGGGGACCGGCAAGACGAGGACGATCACGCACCGGATCGCGTTCGGGATCGCGACCGGGCGGTATGCGGGCCCGCGCACGATGGCGCTCACCTTCACCACCCGCGCCGCGGGCGAGCTGCGCCAGCGGCTGCGCGCGCTCGGTGCCGGCGAGGTGCAGGCTCGGACCTTCCACTCGGCGGCGCTCGCGCAGCTCAGCTACTTCTGGCCGCAGGTCGTCGGCGGCGCGGCGCCGCGCATCGTGGAGTCGAAGTCGCGCATGATCGCCGATGCGGCGCAGGAGTCGGGCGTCCGGACCGACGCGGCGACGCTGCGCGATCTCGCCTCCGAGATCGAGTGGCGCAAGGTCTCGGACCTCTCGATCGAGGAGTGGGCGGCGTCGGGTCGTTCGGTCGCGGGCGTCTCGATCGGCCAGGTCGCGGCGGTGCAGCGCGCGTACGAGGACATCAAGGACGAGCGGCGCCAGATGGATCTCGAGGACGTGCTGCTCGCGACCGCCGGGATGATCGCGTCGGAGCCGTCGATCGCGCGGGCCGTCCGGGAGCGCTACCGGACCTTCGTCGTCGACGAGTACCAGGACGTGTCGCCGATCCAGCACCGGCTGCTGCGACTGTGGCTCGGGGAGCGCCGCGAGCTGTGCGTCGTCGGCGACGTGAACCAGACCATCTACTCCTTCGCGGGCGCGAGCGCCGGGTACCTGCTGGGCTTCGAGCGGGAGTTCCCGGGCGCCGAGGTCGTGCGTCTCGAGCGCAGCCACCGCTCCGCGCAGCCGATCCTGGACCTCGCGAACCGGCTCGTCGCCGGCCGGCCCGGGGGCCTGCGCCTCGTGAGCGGGGTCGACGGCGGACTCGCCGCATCCCCCGAGGTGAGCGTGCACGGGAGCGATGCGGACGAGGCGGTCGCGGTCGCCGCCGCCGTCCGCGCCGACGTCGCGGACGGCATCGAGCCGCAGCGGATCGCGGTGCTCGTGCGGCTCGGCGCGCAGGTGCCGGCCATCGAGCAGGCGCTGCGCGACGCCCGGCTCCCGGTCAGCGTCCGCGGCGACGCGAGGTTCTTCGATCAGCCGCACGTCCGCGAGGCGGTCGTCCATCTCGTCGCCGCGCGTCGCGCCGCGTCGCCGACCGATCCCGCCGCGGTGACGGTGCGCGGCGTGCTCGCGAGCCTCGACTGGACGCCGACCGCACCTGCGCTGCCGGGACCGGCGCTCGAGCGCTGGACGGCGCTCGACGCGCTGCATCGGATCGCGGTCGATGCCGGGCCGATGGCGTTCTCCCGGTTCGTCGACGACCTGCTCGAACGCCAGGCGACCGGCGACGACCCCGTCACGGGTGCCGTCACGATCTCGACGGTCCACGCGGCGAAGGGCCTCGAGTGGGACTCGGTGCACGTCGTCGGACT
Source organism: Microbacteriaceae bacterium (assembly GCA_035556395.1). GTDB lineage: Bacteria > Actinomycetota > Actinomycetes > Actinomycetales > Microbacteriaceae > 73-13. The sequence goes on along the minus strand of DATMFB010000006.1, from coordinate 953 downwards.
GTCCGAGGGGCTGCTGCCGATCGTCTACGCGACGGATGAGGCGGAGGTCGAGGAGGAGCGCCGGCTGCTCTACGTCGCGATCACCCGCGCGAAGCGCCGGCTTCGTCTCACCCGGGCCGCGCAGCGCCCCCCGAGCCGCTTCCTCGCGGAGCTCGCGCTCTGAGTCGCGCGCTGTCTCGAACGCCAGGCTGTGGATAACTTCCGAGGCCGGTGCGCGAAATGCGCGAGCATCGCGGCATGGCGTTCATCCGCATCGATCCGGCGCTCCCCGTCGTCTGGCGCACCCCCAACGCGATCCAGATCGGGGTGGAGTCGCCCCGGGTCGTCCTCGAGCCGGTGACCGCGCGCGATGAGCGGATGCTCGCCGCGGCGCGCGCCGGCCTTCCGAGCGAGGCGCTCGCGGCGGTGGGCGGGTGCGCGGAAGGCGAAGCGGCGGCGTTCCTCGACCGGATCCGGCCCGTGCTCCTCGGCGCCGGCACCGCGCCCGAACCGGTCGCCGCCCTCGTCCGGGTGCACAGCGCCGCGCGTGAGGAGATCGTGCGCACGGGTCGGATGCTCGGACTCGTCGGCGCCGTGCCCGGCGCTCGCCCGCGAGTCGGCGTCATCGTCGCCGACCATGCCGTGCCGCTGCGCGCCTACCGGGACTGGATGCGCGACGACGTGGCGCACTTCGCGGTGGTGTTCGGCGCGAGATCGATCACGGTCGGGCCGGTCGTCAGGCCGGGCGTCACGGGATGCCTGCGCTGCGCCGACCTGCGCCGCCTGAGCGTCGATCCGGCCTGGCCCGTGGTGGCCGCGCAGCTCATCGGCATGCGCGCGGCGTCGGCGTTCGACGCCGTCGCCCGGACCGAGGCGCTCTGCGCCGCGACCCGACTCGCGGTCGCGGTCGGCCAGGGATCCGCTGCGGTCGCCGGGTCCGAGTCCATCGAGCCCCATCCGGACTGCGGCTGCAC
>DATMFB010000005.1:0-6294 GCA_035556395.1 Microbacteriaceae bacterium | reverse complement strand
GCTTCATCGGCTCGAACTTCGTCCACCACCTCATCGACGAGACCGACCACTTCGTCACGGTGCTCGACAAGCTGACGTACGCCGGCAACCTCGCCTCGCTCGCCGGACTCCCACCGGAGCGCTTCGCCTTCGTCAAGGGCGACATCGCCGACGCGGAACTCGTCGAGCCGCTCGTCGCGAGCCACGACGCGGTCGTGCACTACGCCGCCGAGAGCCACAACGACAACTCGCTCGCGGACCCGCGCCCCTTCGTCGACACGAACATCGTCGGCACGTTCACGCTCATCGAGGCCGCGCGCAAGCACGGGACCCGCTTCCACCACATCTCGACCGACGAGGTCTACGGCGACCTCGAGCTCGACGACCCGGCCCGGTTCACGGAGCAGACCGCGTACAATCCGTCCTCGCCTTACTCGAGCACCAAGGCGGGCAGCGACCTGCTCGTGCGCGCCTGGATCCGCTCCTTCGGCCTGCAGGCGACGATCTCGAACTGCTCGAACAATTACGGCCCGTACCAGCACGTCGAGAAGTTCATCCCACGCCAGATCACGAACGTCCTGCGCGGTCAGCGCCCCAAGCTCTACGGCACGGGAGAGAACGTCAGGGACTGGATCCACGCGAACGACCACTCCCGCGCCGTGCTGACGATCCTCGAGCGGGGTCGCATCGGCGAGACGTATCTCATCGGCGCCGACGGCGAGGAGAGCAACAAGGACGTCATCGAGCTGATCCTCGAGCTCCTCGGGCAGCCGCGGGATGCCTACGACCACGTCGTCGACCGTCCCGGCCACGACCTGCGCTACGCGATCGACTCGACGAAGCTGCGCACGGAGCTCGGCTGGCGGCCGCAGTTCCAGGACTTCCGCTCGGGTCTCGCGGCGACGATCGACTGGTACCGGCAGCACGAGGATTGGTGGGCCCCGGCGAAGGACGCGACCGAGGCGAAGTACGCCGCCCAGGGGCAATGAGCCCGGTCACTGAGCGACCACAGGGAGACGAAGTGGCCTCGCGCGTCGCCGTCGTCGGCGCGAACGGCATGCTCGGCTCCGACCTGATGGGGGTCGTCGAGGCCACCGGTTTCACCCGCGCCGACTTCGACGTCACCGACGCCGACGCCGCCCGCACCGCACTCGCCGGCTTCGACGTCATCGTCAACTGCACCGCCTGGAACCGCGTCGACGACGCCGAGACGATGGAGGCGGAGGCCTTCGCGGTCAACGCCTACGGCGCCGCGAACCTCGCCGCCGCCGCGCGCGCGACCGGCGCGCGATTCATCCACGTCTCGACCGACTACGTCTTCGACGGCTCCGCCACGTCCCCCATTCCCGAGGACGCGCCCCGCCACCCCGTCTCGGCATACGGCCGTTCGAAGGCCGCCGGCGAGGAGCGCGCGCTCGCCGCCAACCCCGGTGCGACCGCGATCGTCCGCACCGCGTGGCTATACGGCGAGCACGGACCGAGCTTCCCGCGGACGATGCTCCGCCTCGCCGCGGAGCGCGACACCGTCAGCGTCGTGGCCGACCAGGTGGGCCAGCCGACGTGGACGCGCGACCTTGCGGACCAGCTCGTCCGGCTGATCGACGCCGGCGTCCCCGCGGGCATCTATCACGGCACAAACTCCGGCGAGACGAGCTGGTTCGGCTTCGCCCGCGAGGTCTTCCGGCTCGCGGGCCTCGATCCGGAGCGGGTCCTCCCGACCGATTCGACGGCGTTCGTCCGCCCCGCACCGCGTCCCGCATACTCGGTGCTCGGGCATGACGCCTGGGCCCGCGTCGGCATCGCGCCGATGCGCCCCTGGCGCGACGCCATCGCCGACGCGATGGCTCTCGGTATCCTGAGGTCATGACGACTGCGCCGCGCGTCCTCGTCGACGCGACGGCGATCCCCGCCGACCGCGCGGGCGTCGGCCGGTACGTCGACGAGCTGCTTCGAGCGCTCGACGCCGCCGGCGAGCCGATCGCGATCGCCTGCCAGGCGCGCGACGCCGACCACTACCGACGCACGTGCCCCGGCGCGACGGTCCTGCCGGTGACCGGCATCGAACGGGCGACGAAGCGCTTCGTGTGGGAGCAGCTCGGGCTGCCGCGGCTCGCGAAGCGCGCGGGCGTCGCCCTCATCCACTCGCCGCACTACACGCTGCCGCTCGCGACGCGCGCGCGCCGGACAGTCGCGTTCCACGACGCGACGTTCTGGAGCGCCCCGGGCGTCCACACGCGGGCGAAGCGCCGGTTCTTCCCCGCCTGGATGCGCCTCTCGCGCCGACGCGCCGACGCGGTCATCGTGCCGAGCGGCGCGACCGCCGGTGAGCTGCAGCGATACCTCGGCGGGACGACGCGGTACGACGTCATCCACCACGGCGTCGACCACGAGCGATTCCGTCCCCCCACACAGAACGCGGTTGCGCGAGTCCGAGAGGCGCACGGCCTCAGCGAGCACTGGATCGCGTTCCTCGGCAACATCGAGCCGCGGAAGAACCTCCTTGCGCTCGTCGAGGGCTACACGCTCGCCGCGTCCCGCTGGACCGGCCACCCGGAGGACTTCCCCGAGCTCGCGATCGCGGGGGCGAACGGCTGGGACGTCGACCTCGCACCGGCGATCGCCGCTGTCCCCGCGCCCGGGCGAGCGAGACAGCTCGGCTTCCTCCCCCTCGATGACCTCGCCCCATTCCTCGGCGGCGCCGAGCTCGTCTGCTACCCGAGCCTCGCCGAAGGCTTCGGACTGCCCGTCCTCGAGGCCCTCGCGTGCGGCGCGCCCGTCCTCACCACCCGCCGGCTCGCGATCCCCGAGGTCGCCGGCGACGCCGCCGAATACACCGAGCCGGACGCGGCGTCGATCGCGGCGGCGCTGCTCGCGCTGCTCGGCGACGCGGCGCGGCGTGCCGAGCTCGCCCGCCTGGGTCCCGAGCGGGCCGCCGGCTTCACCTGGGCGGCCTCCGCCGCCGCGCACATCGCCGTGTGGGACCGCGTGCTCGGGAGCACGCGATGACGCGCCCGGCCGTCGTCGTCCTGCTCGCCACCTACAACGGCGTCGCCTACCTCCCCGAGCAGGTCGACTCGATCCTCGGACAGGAAGGCGTCGACCTGCGGCTCGTCGTCAGCGACGACGGCTCGAGCGACGGCACCGCCGACTGGCTCCGCGCGCTCGCCGCGCGCGACCCCCGCGTCACGCTCCTGCCGAGCGCCCCACCGAGCGGCGGCGCCGCCCCCAACTTCTACCGCCTCCTGCGCGACGCCGAGATCCACGATGGCGAGCTCATCGCGTTCTCCGACCAGGACGACATCTGGCTCCCGCACAAGCTGTCGACCCAGGCCGCGCTGCTGCACGAGCACGGCGCCGACGCCGTCTCCGGCAGCGTCCTCGCGTTCGACGCGGACGGGCGCGAGCACCTCGTCAAGAAGGACTACCCCCAGCGGCGATTCGACTGGCTGACCGAGAGCCCGGGGCCGGGGTGCTCGTTCCTCATGACACCGCGCTTCGTCGAGCTCGCCCGGCACGTCCTGACCGAGGTGCCGGTCGCGCGCACCGCCGAGTTCCACGACTCGCTGCTGTACGCCATCGCGCGAGCGCGCGGCTGGCGCTGGCAGATCGGCGGCGAGCCGCTCATCCGCTACCGCCAGCACGACTCGAACGTCCTCGGCGCCAACCAGGGCGCCCAAGGGGCCGCGACGCGGCTCGGCATGATCCGTGCCAAATGGCATCGCGGGCAAGCGATCATCCACGCGATCGCCGGGATCGCCGTCGCCGACGGTCCCACGCGGGCAGAACTCGAGCGCATCCTCACCCTGCTGCGCTCCACCCGCTGGCGCGACCGCTGGGCGCTCGCCCGACTCGCCCCGCAGCTGCGGCGGCGGCCGCGCGACCGGGTCGTCATCGGCACCCTCATCCGCCTCGGGGTGTGGTGATGAGCACGCTGCGGGTCATCGTCGACCAGCTGCTCTCGCCCGTGCCCGGCGGGATCGGCCGCTACGCCGCCGAGCTCACCCGCGCCCTCATCGAGACCGCGCCGCCGGGGCGCGACGTCGCCGGCGTCGTCACCGCCGCCGAGCCGGCAGCGCTCGCACGGGTGCAGAACGCCGTGCCCGGACTCGCGGAGATCGTCATGCTCCCGACGTCGCGGCGCGCCCTCACCCTCGCCTGGCAGCTCGGCGCCGTGTCGGCCGCGGCCCTCCCGCCCGGCTCCGCGACGCACGCGACGAGCCAGCTCGCGCCGCTGACCCGCAAACGCGCCGGCAGCACGGTCGTCGCGACCATCCACGACACCGTCCCGTGGACCCATCCCGAGACGCTCACCCGCTACGGGGCGCAGTGGCATCGTGCGATGGGCCGACGTGCGGCACGCTGGGCCGACGCGATCGTCGTCCCCACGCACGCCGTCGCCGCCGAACTCGACGCGATCCTGCACCTCGGCGACCGGGTCCGCGTCATCGGCGGCGCAACCTCCTCGACGCTCGCGCTCCACGCCGATGCCGACGTCGACTTGCGCGCCGCGGCGCTCGGCCTCCCGCCGGCCTACATCCTCGCGGTCGGGACGCTCGAGCCGCGCAAAGGCCTCGACGCGCTCATCGCCGCCATGGCGCACCCCGACGCGCCCGCCCTCCCCCTCGTCGTCGCCGGCCCCGCCGGTTGGGGCGGCATCGACCTCGCGGAGCTCGCGGCGCGCGCGGGCCTCGCCCCCGAACGGCTCCTCGTGCTCGGCCGCGTCGACGACGCCGACCTCGCCGTCGCCTACGCTCGCGCCACCGCGTACTGCGCCCCGAGCCGCGCGGAAGGCTTCGGGCTGCCCGTCGTCGAAGCGATGGGCCTCGGCACCCCCGTCGTCCACTCCGACGCACCAGCGCTCGCCGAGGTCGCCGGCGGCGCCGGGCTCAGCGTGCCGCTCGCCCCCGCGGCGAGCTACCCCGCGCGTCTCGCCGCCGCCCTGCGCCGCGTCGCCGAGGAGCCCGGACTCGCCGCGCAGCTCGCCGCGGCGGGCCGGGAGCGGGCGACGGCGTTCTCCTGGACGTCCTCCGCGCGGGCCGTCTGGGCGCTCCACGCCGACCTGCGCTGAGCCGCCGCCGCGTCCGGTGTCCGGCGGCCCTGCCGTGCCGCCTGTACCCGCCCCGCACCGCCCCGCACCGCACCGCGCTCGCGCCCCGCCCGCTCTCGCATCGACGCGGCATTCCCTCCGCATCCGCACCCCACTTCCACATCCACACCACGAATGGCGCGGGTGAAAACGTGGTGCCGGGGTGCACTCGTGGTGCACACGCGACGGCGGGACGCTCTTGAACGTGGGCGTCGCCGCAGCCTTCGAACCCACACCACTACCCCACCTCGGAGCCCGCCTCCGCCGTCACCTCGGCATCCGCACCCCACTTCCACATCCGCACCACGAGTGGCGCGGGTGGAAACGTGGTGCCGGGGTGCACTCGTAGTGCAAACGCGCCATTCGGTGGGCTTCGCGCGGGCAGTACTCGGGCTGGGCTCACCGGGCGCGGGCACGACTCGCGGTGCGCCTCGAGCGCGCATCGCGCCCGCGGCGCTCGAGCGCCGGGCGAGCTACTCGGTCGGCTCGGGCGTCGGCTGCACCCGCGTCGATGCCACGAGCGTGTGGATGTACGCGTAGTCCGGCGCCTCCGGATCGACCGTCGGCGGTGTCAGCTCGACCTTGACCACGTCGAGGTCGCGCCCCTTCAACGCGAGCTCGATGAGCGTCGACAGCAGGTTGCGCGGGATGTCCGTGCGCACCGCCGCAGACCCGGCCGCCGCGATCTCATCGAAGCGCGAGAGCACCGTCAGCGGGTCGAACTGGCGCAGAATCGCCTCCTGCACCTCGCGCTGGCGGATCATCCGGTCGTAGTCCGACGTCGTGTAGCGGCTGCGGGCGTACCAGAGCGCGTTGTACCCGTTCAGGACCTGCACGCCCGGCTCGATCCAGTAGTCGGCCGGCACGACGTTCTCCCCGTCGGCCCACTCGCCACCGACCGGGAGACGCTCCTGCACGTTGATCGTCACGCCGCCGAGCGCATCGATCAGCTGCTGGAAGCCCTGCATGTCGATGATCACGTAGTACTGGATCGGGATGCCGAGCGCGCCCGAGGCCGCGTCGATCATCGCCTCGATGCCCGGCGTCGAACCATGCGAACCCGCACACGGGTAGAAGTCGGGGTGGTCGAACTCGACCTCCGAGTAGATCGAGTTGAACTGGCCGTCGTACGCCGCCGGGTAGAGGCCCTGCATCGAGAGCCCGACCGGCGTCACGCACTCGCCACTTGCCGGCACGGCGGGCGCGGCGGGGTCCACGGCGTCGGCGGG
>DATMFB010000004.1:0-8412 GCA_035556395.1 Microbacteriaceae bacterium | reverse complement strand
GTCGACGCGCTCGATCAATGCGGCGGCGGCGGCCGCGATCGTGATGCACGAATGGACGCGGCGATTCGCCGATACCGCAGGGTGATTTGCAGGGTGATTTTTCGTCCCGTCGTCAGGCGTCGCCCCACCGCGCGCGACCAGACTGTTCGGACGGCGAGCCGTGTCATGACGGCCCCCACCTCAACCCGAACGAGAAACCACCGATAGCTCGATGAACCCGGATTCCAGCGCGCTCGGCCACGAGCTCGCCGACGCGATCGCGCGCGACGACCTCCGACGGCTGGCCGAGATCGTGGATTCCAATCTCTGGGTGCTCGTGCAGGCGCACTGGCCCGCGCTGGTGCGGGCGCTCGAACACCTCCCGGAGGCTTTCTTCCAGACGCGCCCGGCCGTCGACCTGGTTCGCGGATTCGGCGCATCCGTCTTTCTCGAGAGCGGCCAGGTCAACGCCCGCGCGGTCGCCATGGCGAGCGCGGGTGATTCGGCGGCCCTGCCGGACCGGGTGCTCGACGCGATCCTGTTGCACGAGATGCTCGCCCACCGGCTCCGCGCCGACTTCGCGTCGGCCCTCGCCACCGCGGCACGCCTGCGCGCCCGGGTCGAGCGCAATGACGGGTCCGGACATCGACCGATCCATGAGATGGCGTCGTTCTACCTCTTGCACGTCGGGATCACCACGGCGCTGAGCGGCGACCTCGATCAGGCGCTGCGCGACTTCGCCAACGTTCGCAGCCTGCACCCCGCGGCGGGCGCGCCCTTGGCCGAGTACGACGTCGCGCTGAAGAGCGCCGTCGTGCTCGCGGCGCTCGGCCGCCTCACCGAGGCGGAGCGGACGCTGCGCTCGGCGGGAGCGCCGCCGGAGCTCAGCGACCCGTTCGCCTCCCAGCTCGCCGCGACCGCGGACGCGGTCCGCGCGCTCGTCGCCGTCGACCGGCTGAGCTCCGATGCGCCGGAGCTCGTCGCGAAGGCCGTCGACTCGAACGCCGACACCGAAATGTGGCCGTTCGCGCTGCTCGCCGCCACGCGCTGGTCGATCGCGACCGGCGACCTCGTCGGCGCGCTCGACCAGGTGGACCGGGCGGTCGCCGCTCGCCCCGTGCCGCGCGATTCGCTGTTCGGACACATCCTCTACCTGACCCGGGCGAAGGCGCTCGCGATCATGGGTGAGGTCGGCCCGGCATTGCGCGCGCTCGAGCTCGACGAGAGCGGGGATGCGCCGCCCGCCGCGGTCGTGCGGGCGCGGCTGGCGCTCTATACGGACGGCGCGGAGGCTGCGCTGATCGCCGCACGGCGCATGGTCGTCCAGCCCGGTCTCGGCCCGGCCCTGCGCGCCGAAACCATGCTCGTCGCGGCTTGGGCGCAGACCCGGCTCCTCGGTGTGCCGGACGCGGCGACCGCGGGGCCGCTCGGCGCGCTCATCGCGCGCGAGGGGCTCTGGCGCATCCTGCAGCTCGCGCCGGAGCGAGTCGCGGAGCAGATTCCCGGCACCGAGGGGGCGCCGGCGTTCGAGCGGCGGATCGTGCACGCCGAGCCCTCCACGAGCAATCGCCTGACGGCGAACGAGCTCGAGGTGCTGGAGCTGCTCGCGGGTCCGGAGTCGCTGCCGCAGATCGCGAAGCGCCGGTTCGTGAGCCCGAACACGATCAAGACGCAGGTCGCTTCGATCTACCGGCGACTCGGCGTCCACGGTCGTCAGGAGGCGGTCGCGGAGGCGATGCGCCGGGGCATTCTGACCCGCTCCCTCATCTGAATCGGGGCCCGCGATCCCCGCCGGGTGATGATCGGGGTGAAGCACGGGGTGAATAACGCCCGAATAGCGTCACGGGCCCCGCGGAGCTTGGTTACCTCGATAGCGGCGCAACCCACCCGACCCGGGTGCGCGACGCGGGGGACCGGACCTCGAGCGTGCTCGAAGCACCGGTGATGCTCGCTGCCGTCGAGACACGACAGGAAGTGTTCATGCTGGGATTCCGTGCTGCCAAGCGCCGTCGGGGCCGTCATGCCAAGCCATCCAGCTGGTCTTCGCCGTACCGGCTCGTCGCGGCGGTGCTCGCCCCGGTCCTCGCGCTGGCCGGAATCGGCACCGGCGTTCTGCTCTCGCCCTCGTTCGCCGCGGCGGACGACGGCTCGACCCCGGTCACGTCGGTCACGAGCGTCGGCTCGGCGGGCAAGAACTTCATCCTCGCCGGCGAGAACGCGACCTATGACATCGCTGTCACCAACAACTCCGGCAGCCCCAAGTACAACCTCTCCGTCACGGCCCTCGTGCCAGCGGGGGTCTCGTTCGTGTCCGCCTCCTTCCTCGGCACGCCCACCGAGTACCTCCCCGGCACGCCGTTGCCGAACGCGACGCGGGCGCTCGGCCCGGCGCCCGCGACCGACTGCCCGGCGCCGCTCGTCCCGGTCGGCCCCAGCAGCCGCCTGTGCACGGCCCCCGCGGGTTATGCGCTGTGGGTCTGGCAGAACGTCTCGGACCTCCCGGACACCGCGACGGTGACGTCGAGCCTCGAGGTCATGCCCTCGGCCGCCGCCTTCCCCGTCGGCACCGACGACCTCGGCATCACGATCACGAGCTACACCTCGAACAACCCGACGCTGCTCGCGGCGTTCGACGGTTCGACGTCGGTCGCCTCGAACTCGAACCACACCTCGCTGCCCGGCACGGCCTCGGCCTCGACGGAGGTCCGGGCGCTGCGCGTCACGAAGTCGGAGCCGAGCCCCGAGCAGGAGCTGCTGCGCGGCGTTCACAACAACACGACGACTTACACGATCGTCGTGGAGAACACGGGCGAGGACGCGACCAACGGCGTCACGGTGACCGACTACATCCCCGCGGGGCTCGAGTATCTCGGCATCGGCCGCGAGGACAACACGGTGCTGAATCCGGCGCCGTACCTGTTCGACGACGACACCCGCGAATATCCCGGCGCCGCCTCGCTCGCCGGCACGCCGGCCCCGACGGACGGTCCCGGCGACGTCCCCGGCCCCGGCTGGAACGGCATCGGCGAGACCGTCGAGACGGTTTCCCTCGACGCCACGCAGGCGACCGCGCTCGGCCTCGCCGGCGCCGGCGTTTACACCAAGGTCACCTGGACGATCGGGACCCTCTCCGATGGCACCGCGCAGGCGTTCTCGACGATCGAGGGCACGCCTGGCGAGTACACGATCCGCTACCGCGCCGCCGTCCCGCTCTTCGAGAACACGATGGACTGGCCGGGCGCCACCCCGGCGATCAACGGCGAGCAGGGGTCGAACCTCGGCAACAACACGGGCGCCTCGACTCGCCATGGCCTCGACGCCGGCGACTACGACTACGCCCAGGCGATGACGAATACGGTCGCGGTCGTCGGTACGTACAGCGGCGACGTCGACGACGAGTCGGACCGCTCGTCCTCCGACGACGACTCGGTCACGATCGAGGCGGTCGACCTCCGGGTCATCAAGAGCGTCGACATCGACGCCTTCGCGACCGGGCAGCTCGCGACCTACCGACTCGACCTCGCGACGAGCGAGTACACGAGCGCGGCCGGTATCGCGCTGACCGACGACATCGCGAACGGCCTCTGCCCCGCATTCCCCGCACAGCCGACCGAGCCGACGCTGCTCGTCAACGGCTCCGCAGTCGGCCTCGCTGCCTGGAACGTGGCGGTCGGCCCAGATTGCGCCTACCCCAACCCTTCCGGGACCGTGATCGGCGCGACCGTGACCTCGATCGGCTTCACGACGAGCGACGGCTCCTTCGAGGTCGTCTTCGCCGCGGACCCGATGGCTGCGCAGGCCACCGCCGTCATCGAGTACACGGCGTTGCAGCGACAGGTCTACATCCCGGACACCCCCTCCGCACCACGCAACGGCGCGACGAGCTCGGGCGACACAATGGTCAATCACGTCGAAGTCACCGGGACGACGACCGCGATCCCCGCGCTGACCGACAATGCGGTCGAGAGCGGGAGCGGCGCTCCCGCGTACGGCGACGAGACCGTCGCGGACGACTCGACGGCCGAGATCCACTCTCACTTCTCGGGTCTGACGAAGAAGGTGCTCGCGCGGGACAAGAACCCCGACCAGTCGGAGCCGAACGCCTCCAACGACGGCGACTGGACGGCCGACGACTACGGCGACTGGGTCGACCACGCGGCGCAGCCCTTCGCGCTCGGCGACACCGTCTGGTATCGCGTGCGCGTCGACTTCCCGGACGACATCGAGACCCGCCAGCCGAAGCTGACCGACTTCCTCCCGCAGGGCGTCGAGTACGTCGGCACGACCTATGAGGCACAGCTCGGCAGCATCGATCCCAGCGACTTCGGCGATTTCATCCCGGCGCCCACGGTCAATGGCAGCGTGCTCACCTGGGACCTCGGCGCCCAGCTCTATCTGCCCCAGTCGAGCGACCGGTTCATCCCGATCGGCAGCTGGATCGAGTTCACGATCGAGGGCCGCGTCATCGGCCAGTCCGCCTCCGCCAGCGAGGTCGACAAGCCCGAGAACCAGGCGAAGTACCAGCAGCAGAACGTCGAGGGCGACGTCTTCTTCCTCCGGGACGACGCATCGGTCGACCTCGACTACGGCGCGAGCATGGTCGCCAAGGGCATCCGGGACGTCAACGGGGTCTCGACGCTTCCCGCGCAGAGCCAGGCCGGTCCGGACGGTGAGGTCTTCGGCTCGAATCGCGACGGCATCACGGTCCGGCAGGACGACGTCGTCACCTACCGCCTCGACCTCACTGCCCCCGAGACCGACCTCACGGACCTCGTCGTCTGGGACGCGCTGCCGTCCGGCATCCTCAAGGCGGACGTCGGCAACTTCACGGCCGCGACCGCGGCCAAGGTCGGCCTCGGCGCCTGGAGCGAGACGACGCTCCCCACCGGCTTCACGGCGACGGCCTACGACTGGGTCGATCTCTCGCCGACTGAGCAGGCGCAGATCAACCCCGCCATGGCGGGACGCTCGGTCATCAAGTGGGAGGTCAGCGCGAGGATCGCGGGCTCGGATCGCGATTCCGACCCCGCGCTCGACACGATTCGCGGGCTGACCCTCGGCTACGACGTCACGGTCCCCGACGGCAACAACCCCGCCGGCGGGCCCGAGGCCGAGATCACGCAGGACTACGTCAACGACGCGTCGATCACGAACTACGCGGTCGTCAACAACTGGACCGGCATGAACAGCGACGGCACCTCGACGCTCGTCCCGGAACCGGGCGAGGCCGGTCAGGTCTCCGTCATCGAGCCGGACACCGACGAGTTCGAGGTCCCCTCGACCGGCACCTACGACCCCTCGAACGTCGGCCTGCCGAACGCGACGATGGTCAAGGACCGGATCTCGACGGAGATCGCGCCGAGCGGCACGACGGTCACCGACCCGAACAACGGCGCCGGGCAGATCGTCCAAGGCGAGACCGTCACGTTCCGCTACGCCGTGACGATTCCCGCGAACACCAGCGTCAGCAACGGCGTGCTCGCCGACGACGGCATGCTGCGCTGGACCGGTGCGCCCACGCCGCCGAATGACCGTCAGATCGCCTACGAGTTGCTCGACTCGACCGCGCCGGTGCCCGCGTTTCTCCTCGTCAACGGGCCGGACTGGGCCGACAGCGGCTTCGCGTTCGACCCGCTGACCGCCACCCTGACGTTCCCCGCGCTGTACCAGAACGACACCGTTGCCGACCAGGTCTTCACGGTCGAGGTGACCGTCTGGGTCGAGGATCGCGACGAGTTCACGCCCGGCTACAACCCGAACTTCCCGAACAGCAAGACACTGACGAACACCGCGCGCTACGGGTTCGACAACCCCGATGCCGCGGGCCGGCTCACGGTCAGCGACACCGCGGACGTCGTCTACGTCGAGCCGGTCCCGACGCTCGCCAAGACGGTCGTCGGCGGCACGGTCGGCGCCGACGGCGACGTCACGTTCCAGCTCACCGCGGGCAACACGGGCGGCCGTCCCGCCCTCTACGACGCGGTCGTCTACGACTGCCTGCCTGCCGGGTTCGATCTGATCGCCCCGAACTACACCGCATCGCAGGGCTCCGCGACCGATCCGGGCATCGCCTGCACGGTGACCGGCACCGGTGCCGACCAGCGCGTCGTCCAAGGCAGCGGGACGGGCACCCTGATCGTGTGGACGGTCGGACGGCTGAACGGCGGCGCCAGCGCGACGCTCCAGTTCACGGCCAAGCTCGACCCCGACGCCGGCGGTGGCGCGAGCTACACGAACCGCGCGCACATCGTCGGCTACACGCTCCCGAGCACCCTCCCCGACGACCCGACCACGCGTCGCGGCGACCGCGCCACCGGCGCGGAGCGAGAGGTGGAGCTGCTCCCCGCGACGATCGACAAGTCGGTGACGACGCCCAACGGCCTCGGCTCGGCCCCCGTCGGCGAGACCGTGCGGTACACGCTCGTCGTCAACCTGCCCGCGAATGCGAACTTCTACGACGTCACGCTCACGGACACGCTGCCGACAGGAGTGACCTATGCCGGCGACCAGGTCATCTCCTACAGCGGATGGCCCGCCAACCCGACGGTGACCGGACCGGTCGACCCCAATAGCCAGAACCTGAGCTGGACCATCGCACCCGCGGACATCCCGTTGCATACGTCGGCAAGGACGATCACCATCGCGTTCGATGCGACGATCACGACGGGCGTCGGTGCGGCCACGTCCGTGACCAACTCCGCCGAGTTCGCCTGGAACGTCGTCGATGGCGACGCCGGCAGTCGCCTTGATGACGACGACGACGCGGTCGTGACGATCCTCAACCCTCTCCTCGGCATCGCGAAGGACGTCAAGTTCAGCGAGGAGGCGGACACCGCCTATCGCCAGCAGGCACAGGGGGGCCCGGACCGCGACCTCACGTACCGCGTGCGCGTCACGAACACCGGCAACACCCCGGCCTACAACGCGACGGTCACTGACGCAGTCCCCGCCGGGGTCGTTGTGGACGCCTCGAGCATCTCGGGTGGCGGCGTGCTGACCGGGAACGACCTGACGACCGGCGGCGGGACGATCAGCTGGACGATCGCCGGGCCGATCGCGGTCGGCGCGGGTAACGCCGTCACGTTCACCTACGACGCCGTCTTCGCGCCGTCGGCGAACCTCGGTTCGACGACGAACGGCCAGGGCGACGTGCTCACGAACACGGCGCGGGTGACCCACTACGAGTCCTTCCCGCGCGACCCGCTCGCGCCGAGCGTCGTCACGGGGCGGGAGTACAACCCGACGACGGTGCAGGACACCGCGGAGGCGCGCGCGCTCTTCCCGCACGTCACGCTCACCAAGGCGGTCGCCGACACGAGCCACACGGCGTACGTCGGCGAGCCCTTCGACTGGGTGCTCACCGCGACGAACTCCGGTCAGGGCGACGCGCAGAAGGTCGTGCTGACCGACACGCTCCCGGACAATTGGACGTTCACCGCCGTGACGAGCATCACGGTCGCCGGCGCGACGGTCGCTTCAACGAACCCGACCGGCCCAGCGGGCGGTCCCCTCGTGTGGACCTTCGGCGCCGACGCGGTCGCGGGCTCCCCCGTCGCGATCCTCGCTCCCGGACAGAGCATCGTGATCCGGTACACGGCGACGCCGACCGACCCCGACGCGATCACGAACCCGGGCGTCGGCTCGTCGAACCCGCACGTGAACACGCTGAGCGCGGTCACGACGGACCCGCAGAACGCGACGTCGAACGCGACGCGCTCGCACACCGGCCCCGACGCGACGGACAACGCGTTCCTGCGCGAGGCCGACCTGTTCCTCCTCAAGGAGGCGATCGGCGGCGTCGTCGACAGCGGCACGGGCCAGGCGGACAACCTGCACGGTCTGCCGACCGGCTCGTGGGTGCCCGGCCAGGCGGCCGTCTCGGGCGACTACGCGCAGCCGCAGTGGCGGATCACGGTGACGAACCAGGGCCCCGACGCGAGCTTCGGACCGTTCACGTTCGAGGACACGACGACCCTGCCGACGGGTGTGACCACCGGTGCGTTCAGCGCGCGGTACTACAGCAGCTCGGGCGACACGACCGGCACCGCGCTGACCCTGACGGGCACCGGCACGAGCGTCGACCCGTTCGTGGTCGGCTCGACGACGACGAGCCTCGCGGCGACCGGCGCCGATCGGATCGTGCTCATCGCGAACGTCACGATCGGGGCGGGCGCGACGGCGGACGCGACACAGCTGCACAACATCGCCGACGTGGCGGGTCGCACCTATGAGGACCCGAACAACTTCGATGACAACGAGGACGAGGTCGGCAAGCCGCTGACCCCCGTCGCTGACCTCTCGATCGACAAGGTCGTCACGAGTCCCGTGCCGCCGGTCGCGCCGGTCGTCGGATCGACGATCACCTGGCAGATCACGGCTCGGAACCTCGGGCCCTCGGTCTCGGTGAGTACGCTCGCCGACCCCATCACGATC
>DATMFB010000003.1:0-3038 GCA_035556395.1 Microbacteriaceae bacterium | reverse complement strand
GGCCGGGTTGAAGTGACCACCCGAGACGTGGCCGACCGCGTAGGCGGCGGCGAGCACGGCGAGTCCGACGGACAACGCGATGACGAGCGTCTCCCCGGAGAAGAACGCGGCACCGAGGACCGCGGAGACGAGGAGTGCGGTGCCGACGACTTCGGCGGCGAGCCGCTTTCCGAGCGATGGGGACCGATCGAGCGCGACGTCCGAGTCGGCGAGTACTGGTTCAGACACGATGCTGCCTTTCCTAGGGGGATGGAACCGACTGGAACCTTAGCGGAGGCTGTGAGCGTTTCGGGGAACTGTTTCGGCCAGTTGCGCACCGGCGCGTCAGGTGTCCGGACTCACTCGAACGGGTCGGCCGACGGCGTTGCGCCCCCGCCGCGCGCCTCCGCGTACGCCCGGAGCACGGCGTCGAAACCTTCGCGCCGCATCCGGATGTCCAGATAGAGCAGGGCCGGGACGGCCGCCTGGACGACGATGGCGACCGCCGTCACGACGACCTGCACGATCAGCGAGACGATCAGGATCACGACGGCCCGCGCATCGATGGCCTGCGCCTGGTCGACGAAGCTGCTCAGGAATGCGATGGGCATCGTGATGATCTGGGCGCCGACCTGCACGATGAGGTTGACGAGCAGCGTGATGCCGAGGATCCGCCAGAAGCTCCCGCGCGTCATGTCCCACGACCGACGCGCTGCGGCGCCGATCGGCAGGCGCTCGATGACGATGAGGGCCGGGACGAACGCGAGCCGGGTGCCGAGCCAGAACGCGGCCGCGAGGAGCACGAGGGTGACGAGGACGCCGAGACCTGCTGCCGCGACCAGCCCGCTCAGTCCGCCCGTGATGGCGAGCTCGGCGAGCCCGAGCATGGCGAGAATGAGGACGAACGCGATTCCGCCGCCGATGATGAGCATCCAGCCGATGAGCGCCCCGACGCGGCCACGCGCGAGCGACCAGAGCTGGCTGAGCGTACGGCGCTCGCCGAGCGTCCCGCGTGCGACCTCGAGGGTGACGACGGCCTGCGGGATCGCGGCGAGCACGATCTGGACGATCGCCGCGACGAGCGCGGCGAGCATGACGGCCACGACGATCCCGCGGATGGTGTCGGGCGCGGGCGGCGTGGTCGGATCGACCCCGGAGAGCGTGTTCCAGAGGACGAGACCGACGATCGCGATGGCGATGAGGCTCGTCGCGAATCCGATCCCGAGCGCGAGCCAGAACGTCGGCCGCGGATTGCGCCGGATGACCTGGAAGGCGCCGGCGATCACATCGGCGAGGAAGAGCGGCCGCAGTGGGATGAGCCCCGGCTTCGGCGGCGGGGGCGGGGGCGCCCAGTGCTGCTGCGGCGCAGGAGGTGTCCAGCCCTCTGGTGCGTACTCGCCGTAGCGAGGCCGATCCGGGCGTCCGGGCACGGCGTCGTCCCGCGAGGCACCCGGCGACTTGTCATCACTCATACGGCCCCCTTCCATCTCCCATCATGCTCACTCGGCTACGCTGGTGCGAACCTGAGGGACGAGTTCGGCGAGGCATGGTGAACGCACGCATCCTGGTGGTCGACGATGATCCGGCACTCGCGGAGATGCTCGGCATCGTCCTCCGTGCAGAAGAGTACGACGTCGCGTTCTGCGCGGACGGCGCGGGGGCGCTCGACGCCTTCCACACGGAGCGCCCGGATCTGATCCTCCTCGACGTCATGCTGCCCGGCCTCGACGGCGTCGAGGTGTGCGCGCGCATCCGCGGCGAGTCCGGTGTCCCGATCATCATGCTGACCGCGAAGACCGACACGATCGACGTCGTCGCCGGGCTCGAGGCCGGCGCGGACGACTACATCGCGAAGCCGTTCAACACGAAGGAGCTCGTCGCGCGCATCCGCACGCGGCTGCGGCCCGTCACCCGCCCGTCGAGCGACGTCGTGCGCATCGGCGATCTCGAGCTCGACGTCATCGGCCACGAGGTCCGTCGGGGCGCGGAGCGGATCAACCTCACCCCCCTGGAGTTCGAGCTCCTGCTCGCGCTCGCGCTCAAGCCCGAGCAGGTGTTCACCCGGGAGATGCTGCTCGAGCAGGTGTGGGGCTACCAGTACAAGGCCGACACGAGGCTCGTGAACGTCCACGTCCAGCGCCTCCGCGCGAAGATCGAAGAGGACCCGGACAACCCGATGCTCGTCACGACGGTGCGCGGGGTCGGCTACCGCGCGGGGAGCTGAGCCAGGCAGATGCCCCGTTGGCTCGATCCGCGAGCGTGGTGGCGGCGCATCCGAAAGGGATGGCGATCGTCGCTCGCCCTGCGGATGATCTCGATGACCCTCATCCTGTCCACGATCGCCGCCGTCGGCGTCGGGGTCGCGATCGATCTGAGCGTGCGGCAGAGCCTGCTCGACGCGCGTCGCACGCAGCTCGTGACCCTGAGCCAGAACGCGACGAGCTCGGGTCAGCTCTTCTTCGAGGTGTCGGCCGGCCAGGCGGATCCCGACATCGAGGCCGTGCTCAACGAGGGGCTCCGCGCGATCGCGAACGCGGCCGCCACGACCTCGGAGGGGACCTCGTACGCACTCCTGCCGGCCCCGGATCAGAACGTGCCGGGTGACTTCGCGAACGTCGTCTCGCCCTCGCTCCAGTTCGTGCTCGACACGGTCGTGTCGGAGTCGCTGCGCGCCGCGGTCGCGGCGGATGAGGAAGGGCGGATCTACTCCCAGTCGACCGGCATCCCGCGCGCGGACGGCGCGCTCGTGCCCGCGATCGTCACGGGGTCCACGGTCGAGATCCGGGGCGTGCGCTACGAGCTCTATCTCGTCTACGACATCAGCGACACGCAGCAGACCCTCTCGACGATCCAGTTCGCGCTCGGGGGCGCCGGACTCGTCCTCATCGTCCTCATCGGCGTCGTCGCGTTCCTCGTCGTCCGGCTCGTCGTCGGACCGGTCGAGGTCGCGGCGGCGACGAGCCGCCGACTCGCGGCCGGCGACCTGAACGTCCGACTGCCGGTCCGCGGCGACGACGTCCTCGCGACCCTCGCGACGTCGTTCAACGGGATGGCGGAGA
>DATMFB010000002.1:0-1597 GCA_035556395.1 Microbacteriaceae bacterium | reverse complement strand
AGGCCGTCGGGGCCGCCGGCGGGCGCGACGGCGGCCTTCTCGGTGAGGCCGAGCGTCATGAACTCGTCCTTGCGGAAGAAGACCAGCACCGGCGTGCTCGCGGACTTCGCATAGCCGGCAGCGCCGTACCAGACCCGAGGCTTGAGGTCGGGGGCGGTCGCAAGGATAAGCTCGTGCATCCGCCCCAGCACCTCGCGCGTCGCCGGGTCGTACGAGGCGATCTTGTCGAGGACCTCTTGGAGGTTCTTCTCGTCCTTGGTGGCCATGTCATGTCCTCTCGTCGACGGGGCCGAAGCACCCGTGAATGAAGTCGGCGCGCAGGGGCGCCGCACCCCATCCGGACATGTCCCGGATGATCCGGGTCCCTCCGCGATGATTCAGGCGAACGATCGCCTGGGAGCGCAGTGCGTGGGATCCGAGGATCGCCACGGCGTCCACCCTATCGGGATCGCCGCAGCGGGAGGTCGCTCACGCGACCGCGAGGTACAGCAGCGTCGCGTAGTTGATGAGGCTCATCAGCCGGTGCGCGTCCTCGGCCGTCGTCAGATCGCGACGGAGCGTCACCGTGATGGTGTCGTGCACGCGCCGCTCGGGTCTCGCGTGCACTGCGACGATGTCCTGGAAGCCCTGGCCGAGCGTGGTCGCGAAGTCCTTCGCGAGCTTCTCCGTCATGACGCCCCGGTCTTCGTCGAGCGCGATCGCGCGCCGGGTGAACATCGACTCGCGGAGGTAGAACGTCAGCTGGTCGCCATCGCGGAAGTCGTTCGGCAGTCGCAGGAACCAGACGTGACGCTTGTCCGAGAGTCGCTCCCCGCGGCGAAGGACCGCGTCGTGCTCGACGAGCATCTCGTAGAGGCCGCCGTCGTCATCGGCATCGCCGTCGAACTCGTCGTTCGCGCGCACCAGCGGTCGCATGCGCGCGAGCCAGTCGTCGAGCTCACGCGCGAGGATCGTCTCGAAGGACTCGTCGGGCTTGCGCAGCAGCGCCCGCAGGCTGCGGATCGCGGCGACGAGGACGACGAGTGTGAGCAGCGGCGCCGTCACCGAGATCACCGCGGTCATGAGGTCGCCGATCGTCTGCGCCGAGTAGACGTAGCGAACGATCGCCGCGATCAGTGTGATGAGTGCGAGCGCCCCGCCGATGTACGTCTCGATCCGCACCCGCGGCGGCGCCGCCGCCCCGCTCTCCCGCACCCCGCGCATGCGACGACACTAGTGACGCACCAGCGTTGGCGGTGCGAGCGTGGCAGAACGCGGGGCCTGGGGTCAGTTGTTGAAGCGGAACTCCACCACGTCGCCGTCCTGCATGACGTAGTCCTTGCCCTCGATGCGCGCCTTGCCCTTGGCGCGGGCCTCGGCGACCGAGCCCGTCGCGACGAGGTCGTCGAACGAGATGACCTCCGCCTTGATGAAGCCCTTCTCGAAGTCGGTGTGGATGACCCCGGCGGCCTGCGGCGCCTTCCAGCCCTTGCCGATCGTCCAGGCGCGCGACTCCTTGGGGCCCGCGGTGAGGTAGGTCTGCAGGCCGAGCGTGTCGAAGCCGATCCGGGCGAGCTGGTCGAGGCCCGACTCCTCCTGACCGGTCATCGCGAGGAGC
>DATMFB010000001.1:0-14765 GCA_035556395.1 Microbacteriaceae bacterium | reverse complement strand
CCTCGGGACTCGCCTCGTGCGCAGGCGAGTGCGCACGCGGGACGCCGACAGCGACGTTCACCCGACCGGGCATGGGGTAGAGCCCGACGAACGCCGACGGTCCCCAGTACTCCGAGGCCGTGCCCGCCGGTCCGGTGTCGGCAGGCGCCCACCACATCCATGCATCGAAGCCCGTGTCCTTCGGCGCAACCTCGCCGAAGACGGCGGTGCGCAGCGCGCTGTGCATGCCATCCGCCGCGACGACGACGTGGCCCTCGAACGTCTCGCCGGACTCCGTCGTCACCGCGGCGCCTTCGCCGGAGCGCACCACGTCGACGGCTTTCGTCGCGAACCGGATGCGTCCGTCCGGCACGCGTGAGGCGAGCACGTCGATGAGGTCCGCACGGCTGACCCCAAGCATCGGTCCGAAATCCGCGAGCAGCTCGCTGAGATCGACGGTCTGCAGCTCGCGGCCGTCCGGACCGTGCACCACGTACCGCTCGAGCGGGCTGCTGCGGCGCGCGATGTCGTCGGCCGCGCCGAGCGCATTGAACACGGCGCCGCCGAGCGGGTACAGCCCGATGCCGTAGCCGGCTTCCCCGTACTCCCGCGCCCGCTCGAGCACCGTCACGTCGTGAGCGCCGGTACGCGACAGGAGCGCCGCGACGGCGAGCCCGGCGATACCCCCGCCCGCGATAACGACCTTCATGATTCCCCGATCCCCGCCGTGGCGTCAGCGTCCCAGCGGTCGGTCACCAGACTTCCGCGCGACAGCACGCGCGTCAATCGTGCTGGCGGGATTTGAACACGCGCCCCCTTGGCCCCGTGGGTGACCGTTCCCCTCCTGGGAGGTGAACAACGGGTGGACCGCGGCTGACGGCGTTCTCGTCGGGGCGACCTTTGCGCTCCCCCGCGCGCGGTCACCATACTGTCCACGTGTTCTACATCGCGATGATCCTGCTGCTGCTCATCGTCGGGCCGATCGGCGCCACCGCGATCGACGTCGGGTCGACGGATCATCCGCTGCTCGCGGCCGCGACGTTCTGGTTCGTGTTCTTCGGCGGGGCGCGGCTGCTCATCGCGGGGATCAGCCAGGCGCTGAACCCGGCGTTCACGGTGCACAACATCCTCGGCCAGAAGGACCCGAATCCCGGCGCGAACTACCTCGCGCAGGAGCTCGGCTATGCGAACATCGGGCTCGGCGTCCTCGGCGTCGTCAGCCCGTGGCTCGGCTGGGCGCCCGCCGGCGCCCTCGCGATCGGCGTCTTCCTCCTGCTCGCCGGCATCCGCCACCTCGCGAAGCGCGGCAAGGGCGGCAAGGAGTGGTTCGCGACGATCACCGACCTGGCGTTCGGCGCGGTCCTGCTCGTCATCTTCGTGTTCGCCGTCATCCTTGCCTGAGGCCCGAGGCCTGCCGCCGCCGAGCGCGGCTCAGCCCGGCGACTCCTTCGTCGGCAATCCGATCGCCGCCTGCATGGTCAGCGGTATTCGCGAGCGCTCGATGCGGTCATGCACGAAGCCGAGCTTCAGCCGCACGAGCTCCACGATCTCGAAGGGGTACAGATCGCCGAAGCCCATCGAGCGATTGATGCGGTTGAACGCCAGCGAGACCCAGGCCCAGTCGCTCAGGATCCGCCCGATCGACATGCCGCTGTAGTCCTCGAGCGGCACGACCTCGGGCAGGTCCGGGTGCTGCGCGTCGGCGCGGTACGAGATGCCGACCCTCGCCGCGGTCTGCAGTGTCCCCGTGATGTGGAGGTAGTGGGCGAAGGTCTCGGCGAAGTCCTCCCACGGATGCATCGTCGCGTACTCGGAGATGTACGACGCCTGCCAGTCGGGCGGCGCGCCGGTCGCGTAGTGCCGCGTGATCGCCTCCTGGTAGCTGGAGCGCTCATCGCCGAAGAGTGCTCGGCACACCTCCCAGGTCGCCTCGTCAGGGAGCAGCACGGACTGGTAGTAGTGCCCGACCTCGTGCCGCAGGTGGCCGAGCATCGTGCGGTACGGCTCCCCGAGCCGGATTCGAAGCGCCTCTCGGCGGTCGTCGAGGCTCTCCGCGAGATCGATCGTGATGATGCCGTTGGCATGACCGATGACGACGCGCTCCCCCTCGGACAGGCTGGAGATCAGGTCGAAACCGAGACCGCCCTCGTACTGATCCCATGGGCGCACCGGGAGCCCGAGATCGCGCAGCTGGAGCAGCATCCTCCGCTTGGCCTGCTCGGTGGAGGCGAGCTTCTCGAGCGCGATCGTGTCGTCCGCCGCCGGCCGGCGCCGGGTGAGCCGGCAGGAGAAGCAGCGACCTGCCGGCGCATCCTCGCGCACCAGCCAGTTGCAGCCCCAGCTGCGGTTCGAGCAGGCGTACCAGCCGACGCCATCGATGGAGATGGGCTTGTCGCCCACCTCGAAGAACTGGCCGAGCAGGATGTGGTACCCGAGCTCCGTCGCGCACTCGGGGCAGCGGAGCTCGTCGAGGTACACGAAGTGCTCGCATCGCGGACACTGCGGCACGGACGACACAACGTTCACGGTAGCCCGCACGGCTCGTCACCGCACCTGGGTAGGCTCCCGCTCGTGATCGCCGCCATCGTCTTCGTCGTCCTGCTCGGCCTGCTCGTCCTCTTCCAGCTCGCCCTCGCCCTCGGCGCGCCGTGGGGCCGCTTCGCGTGGGGCGGCCAGCACGCCGGTGTGCTGCCGACCGGCTACCGGATCGGCTCCGTCGTCGGCATCCTCGTCTACGGGCTCATCGGCACGATCGCGCTCGACCGCGCCGGGCTCGTCGCCTGGTATCCCGCCGGCTTCTCGCAGGTCGCGATGTGGGTCGTCTTCGGCGTCCTCGCGCTCGGTGTGCTGATGAACGCGATCTCCCGGTCCAAGCCGGAACGCTATGTCATGACGCCGGTCGCGCTCGCACTCGCCGTCCTGGCGCTGATGATCGCCCTCGGCTGACGTCGGAGGATCCCCGCCGCCTCAACGGAAGTACGCGTTCGCCTGCTTCGTGTAGAGCAGGACGAGCCCGACGAGCGACAGCACCCCCGAGATGATCGGCCAGGCGACGGTGCCGCTCGTGAAGCCGATCGACCCGATCGAGAAGATCGCCGAGGCGACCTGCAGGATGAGCACGATGGTCGTGAGGATCCGGGCGATCTGGCTGCCCATGAAGAGCCCTGCGGCGACGAGGAGCGTCAGCACGCCGAGGATGAGCGCGATGATCGTCGACACCGCCGGGCCACCGTAGATGAGCGTCAGGATCGCTCCGAGCGTGCTGATGACGCCGTTGATGAGGACGATGATCGCGACGACGGTGACCCCCGTCGGCCTGTTGCGTGCCATTGGCCCGCTCCTCCCTGAGCCCATCGGGCTGTCGGGGCGAGCCTAGCGAGTGCGCGGTTCGCCGTCGACAGCTTCGAACGCGATCGCGGGCGGTTCGCGGGCGGTCTCAGTCCGGCGGCTCCCCCAGCGCGCGGTCGACGAGCCCTTCTTCGACCTGCTCGTCCTCGCCCGCCTCGTCGAGCTCGCCGTCGGGCGTCGCGGTCGCGGTGCGGTCGGCGTCCGTCGTGCGGACCGTCTCGTCGGCCTCCTCGGCCGGGCCTGGCTGGGTGCTCTGCGTGTCGCTCATGCCGACGACGCTATGAGCCGCGATCCCTCGGGCACAGGGGGCTTGACTTCCGGCCCGCGAGCGCGCAAGCGCTATCGTGAGAGCCGGGAGAGGTGTCCGCATTCCATGGCCGGTGAACGAGTCCCATACGACGCGCAGCGCGTCGACGCGCCCCTGCCCCGCGTCGTCGGCATCGACGCCCGGCTCTGGAACCGTCTCTCCCCCGACGCCCTCCTCTCCGCATGACCTCGGCAATAGGGGCGGGACCCCTCGTGCGCTGCCCAGTCGGCGCCTTCCGCGGCGTCTCGGCAGACGGGGTGGACTCCTGGCGGGGCATCCGGTACGCGCTCCCGCCCACCGGCGAGCGGCGCTGGCGCGCACCCGTGCCCGCTCCGGCCTACGACGCCGAGGCGACCGCGTTCGGCGCCGCCGCGCCGCAGGCGCCGTCGGAGACGGTGCGCCTCGGCGACGGCGCCCGGATCGACGAGGACTGCCTCTTCCTCAACGTCTGGCGACCGGCCGATCGGGCCGGCGACGCGCTCCCGGTCATGGTCTGGATCCACGGCGGCGCCTACGCGCTCGGATCGGGCAGCCAGCCCCTCTACGACGCGACGCGCATCGTCGCCGACCAGGACATCGTCGTCGTGACCATCAACTACCGTCTCGGTGGGCTCGGCTTCGTCGAGCTCGGGACACTCCCGGGCCAGAACGCCGCGTTCGACGGCAACCTCGGGCTCCGCGACGTGCTCCTCGCACTCGCCTGGGTCCGGGACAACGTCGCCGCGTTCGGAGGCGACCCCGCGCGCGTGACCGTCGCGGGCGAGTCGGCCGGCGCGGGCATCGTCACCACGCTGCTCGCCAGCCCGGCGGCGACCGGCCTCTTCTCGCGGGCGATCGCCGAGTCCTCGCCGGCGTCGAGCGTCTACGGCATCGACCGCGCGGCCGAGGTCGCCCGACGCTTCGTCAGCCACCTCGGCGTGTCCCCGGGGGACGCCGGGGCGCTCCGCGGCGTGCCGGTCGACACGATCGTCAGCGCCACGAGCGCGCTCTTCGGCGAGATCCCCGCCGCGTCACCCGGGACGCTCGCGTTCTCTCCCGTCGTCGATGGCGAGCTGGTCCCCGAGGCGCCCGTCGACGTGCTGCGCGCAGGACGCGGCATCCCCGTCCCCCTACTGATCGGCACGAACCGCGACGAGGCCTCGCTCTTCCATTTCATGCGCTCGCCGCTCATGCCCGTCACGGACGCCGAGATCATGCGCATGTTCACGAACCTGCATGCCGAGCAGCCCGACCTCGCACTGCCGAGCGTCGACCAGGTGCTCACCGGCTATGCGGGACTCAACGCCCGTCGCCGAGGGCTCGCGATCGCGCGCGACATCGCATTCCGCCTGCCGACGCTCTGGGCCGCCGAGGGCCACGCCCGGGTCGCCGACACCTGGCTCTACCGCTTCGACATCGCGACGCCCGCCCTGCGGGTGCTCGGCATCGGCGCGACGCACGGCGCCGAGCTGCCCTACGTCTGGGGCAACTTCGGCCCGCGCCGGGGCAACCTCCCGTTCCGGCTCGGCGGACGCCGCGCCGCCGAGCTCGCATCGGCGCGGATCCAGGCACGCTGGGGCGCGTTCGTCCGCGGCGCGCAGCCGGACGCGGTCGGCGCCGTCGAATGGCCCCGTTACGCGTCTGACAGCAGGACGCTCGTGATCGCGCCCACCGACCAGGTCGCCGATGACCTCGACGCGGCCCAGCAGCGGGCCTGGGGTGACGCGACGCTCGCGTTCCGCTGACCCGACCCGCGTCAGCGGGTGGGCGACGGCGTCCGATTCTCCGCGCTCACCATCCAGGCGTACTGCTCGAGCGTCGCGATGATGGCGTGCAGGATGTCGGCCGTGGTCGGATCCTCCTCGTCGACCTGGTCGTGCACGTCGCGCATGGTGGCGACGGCCGTCTCGAGGCGCACCGTGATGAGGTCGACCGTCTCCGAGGTGTCGATCTCGCCCTGGGGGTAGGCGGGCAGCGAGGTCGCCGTGCTCACGGTCCCGCTGCGGCCGTCCGGGACGGCGTGCAGCGCGCGCAGCCGCTCGGCGACGGTGTCGCTGGCCGTGCGGGCCGAGGCGATGATCTCGTCGAGCTGCAGGTGCAGGTCGCGGAAGTTGCGTCCGACGACGCTCCAGTGCGCCTGCTTCGACTGCGACGCGAGCTCGATGAGATCCACGAGCACCCGCTGCAGGCTCTTCGTCAGCGCCGCGGACGCCATGAAACCGCCCTCCGCGTTCTCCCGCTTGGTCTTGGACGTGGCCATGTGAACTCCCTTCACTCATCGCCGCGTGGCCGCGACGACCGTCGATCATGCGATCGTGCTCGGCAGCCTACGGATCCGCTCCCGATAGCGGAACGCCGTTGACGATCGTCGGGCGCGCGTGCTAACGCGTCCTCCTGCCCTAGCCTTGGCTCGTGAGCGAGCGCCCGGAGGATTCCGAGATCAACTTCCACACGCGGAAGTGGGTGCGCCCCGAGGACCTCAATGCGAACGGCACCCTCTTCGGCGGCAGCCTGCTCAAGTGGATCGACGAGGAGTCGGCGATCTACGCGATCATCCAGCTCGGCAACCCGCGGGTCGTCACGAAGTTCATCTCCGAGATCAACTTCGAGGCCTCCGCGATCCAGGGCGACATCATCGAGCTGGGGATCCTCGCGACCGAGTTCGGGCGGACCTCCATGACGATGCGCGCCGTGGTGCGGAACATGATCACGCGCCGCCGGATCCTGTCGATCGAGCGCATCGTCTACGTGAGCCTCGGCCCCGACGGCAAGCCGGCGCCGCACGGCTACTCGACGATCACCTATCAGCGCGATCGGATGCCGCACGAGGGTGCCTCGCCGGCCGGCGACTGACCGGAGAACGCGAGCGCACCCGCTCCCGCGCGGCCGATCGTTAGACTCGCGAACGAACGCGGGAGGGGACCAACGATGACCGATTCGAACGCCGCTGCACCACGCCGTGCGGGCCTCGTCCTCACCGCGCTGATCGGCTCGGCGTTCGTCAGCAACCTCAACCTCGCGGCGGCCGGCGTCGCGATGCCGGACATCGGCGACGCGTTCGGCGCCTCGCAGATCGCGCTCAACCTCGTCGCGGTCGGCACCGGCCTCGGCCTGTCGATGTCCGTCGTCTACTTCGGCGCGCTCGCCGACCGCTACGGGCGCAAGCAGCTGCTCATGCTCGGCCTCGGGCTCATGGTCGTCGCGAGCGCGCTCTCCGCCTTCGCGCCGAGCATGGAGGTGCTCATCGGGGCCCGCATCTTCACCGGGCTCTCCGCCGGCCTCGCGTTCCCCACGACGCTCTCGCTCATCACGGCGCTCTGGGCGCAGGGAACGAAGCGGACCGCCGCGATCGCCCTGTGGTCGGCGGTCGCCGGCATGGCGAGCATCATCGGCGGAATCCTCTCGGGGCTCCTGCTGCTCGCGTTCTGGTGGGGGTCCGCGTTCCTGCTCAGCGTGCCGCTCGCGCTCATCGCGCTCGCGCTCGTCGCGACATCGGTCCCGGCCCACGTCAACGAGTCGACGAGTCCCGTCGACCACCTCGGCGGCGCGCTCTCCGCACTCGGCATCGCGTCCCTCGTACTCGGCATCTCGATGGTCTTCGACCCGGGGCAGGAGGTCCTCGGCACGACGCTCCTCATCGCGGCGGTGGTCCTCATCCTGCTCTTCGGCTGGCGGCAGATGCGCGCCCCCGAGCCGCTCTACGACCTCGCGGTCGCGCGGCGCAGGACGTTCTGGGCGCCCGCGCTCGTCGGGCTCATCGTGTTCGGCAGCTTCATCGGCGCGATGTACGTCGGCCAGCAGTACATGCAGAACGTGCTCGGCTACTCCGCGCTCGAGGCGGGGCTCGCGGTCGCCCCCGCCGCGGCCGGCCTGCTCATCGCCGTCCCGCTCGCGGCCCGTCTCGTCGTGCAATCCGGATCGCGGGTGTCGATGGTGCTCGGTTGCGGGCTCGTCCTCGCCGCGTTCCTCATCATGCTGTTCTGGCGCGAGGACACCGCCTACGTCCTCATCGGGGCGCCCTTCCTGCTCGTCGGCGCGGGCGCGTCCTTCGTCCTGACGGCCGCGTCGCGCGCGCTCACGAGCAGCGCGCCGGTGCGTCGCGTCGGCATGGCCTCGGCGACCTCCGACCTGCAGAGCGACCTCGGCGGATCGCTCATGCAGTCCCTGCTCGGCGCGCTCCTCGCCGCCGGGTTCGCGGCGCACTTCGCCCGGCTCATCTCGGCGAGCCCCGAGGCGACGACGATCTCCGCCGACGTCACGAGCGCCCTCCAGTCGTCCTACGCCTCCGCGCTCCAGGTCGCGCAGCAGTACCCGCAGTTCCACGACGCGATCGTGTCGGCCGCGCGGGAGAGCCTCGTGACGGGCGCGTTCGGGGCGTACGTCGTCGGCGCGATCGCGATCGTGCTCGGCATGCTCGTCGCGCTCTTCGCGGTGCCGTCCCACCGGCGCGAGCAGGAGCTGCTCGCCGAGTACGCCCGCGACTGACCGCATCGGCGGTATCCAGGCACCGGTATCGAGGCGCGAAGCGGCCGTCATACTGGGTCCATGGCACACGAAGGCGTGGTCCGCATCCTCCGAGACGTCGAGATCCCGATGCGGGACGGGGTGATCCTCCGCGCGAACCTGCACCTGCCTGACCCGCTGCCCGACGGCGGCGCGCCGGCGCTCCTGACGCGGACCGCGTACGGCAAGGACACCGGGCTCGCGATCGGGTCCGACATCGCGCGGCTCGTGGCGCGCGGCTACGCGGTCGTCGTGCAGGACAAGCGCGGGCGGTTCGCGTCCGACGGCGCCTACACGCTGCTGCGAGACGACGGGGACGGCGCGCTCGGCAGCAGCGGCGGCGGGCACAGCGACGGGTACGACACGGTCGAATGGATCGCCGAGCAGCCCTGGTGCGACGGACGCGTCGGGGCGTTCGGCCTCTCGTATCTCGGCTACGCGACGATCGGCGCCGCGATCAGCGCCCCGCCGCACCTCGTCGCCGGCGTCGTCGAGCAGCCCTCGAGCGACGAGTACACGGACCGCACCTTCACCGACGGCGTGCTCTTCCTGCAGAACGTCGTCGACTGGGGTGCGCTCCCCTTCGTCGCCCCCGACATCGTCGCGAAGCTCGCGCCGGAGGAGCAGCCGGTAGTGCAGGCGGAGCTCGACGAGCTGCTCGCCCTCGGCGACGCGAAGTACGAGGTCCTGCCGCTCGACGACATGCCGTACTACCGCCGGCTCGAGCACGCCTGGGGCGGCCCCCTCGCGCACCGCGAGGACGAGGCCTACTTCGCGGAGAACCGCGTCGGCGGCGCCGAGGCGACCCGCGTCCGGGTCCCGATCCTGCACGTCGGCGGCTGGTACGACTTCTTCACCCGCAACTCGATCCGCCAGTTCGAGCTGCTCTCGCGCCTGTCCCCCGTCGGCGCGCAGCATCGCCTCGTCGTCGGACCCTGGGCGCACGCGCAGCTCGCTGCCTCGGAGGTCGCGGGCATCGCGTTCCCCGATGCCGCCGTCGACGAGACGTCCCTCATCGCGGACTGGATGGAGCGATTCGCGCCGGCCGGCGCGGCGGACTCCGACGCGCCCGCGCACGCCGAGGGCTGGCCGCGCGCAATCGTCTACGTGCTCGGCGCGAATCGCTGGCGGGTCGAGCCCAACTGGCCGATCCTCGGGACCGAGACCCGCACGCTCGCCCTGCAGCCGGACGGCAGCGCCTCCTTCGGCCCGGCAGTCGCCGGCGAGCGGACCTTCGACTACGACCCGGCGCGCCCCTACACGGCGCCCTCGGTCATCGCGGGTCCCGTCGACGCGAGCGCGCACCTCGGCGATCACACGCTCGTCTACGAGACCGCGCCGCTCGTCGAGCCGCTCGAGATCACCGGCTGGCCGCGCGCGGTGCTCGAGGCGTCGACGACCGGCACGGATGCCGACTGGCTCGTCGAGCTGCACGTCGTCGCCGCCGACGGCACCGCACGCCTCCTTGACGAGGGCATCGCCCGCGCCCGCTACCGCCACGGCCGCACGTCGCCGGTCGCGACCGAGCCCGGGCGCGTCGAGCGCATCGAGGTGCACCTGCGCCCGACGTCGATCGAGCTCCAGGCGGGCGAAGGGCTGCGCGTCGTCGTCACCGGCGGGAAGTTCCCGGCGTTCGAGCGCAACCCCGGCGCGTTCGTCGACCTGAACACTGCGACCGAGGCCGATTTCGTCGCCTCGACGCGGACCATCGTCTCGGCGAGGGTCGAGCTGCCGGTCGTGCCGGCGGCGGCGCGGGGCGAATGGATCGACAACCCCTGGCCGTTGCCCTAGACACGTCGGGAATGCGATGTCGGATCTCGCGCTTACCCTTAACCGATGTCTTCCGCCGCTCCCCCCGCCTCCATGACCGCCCGCGACAAGCTCGTCATCTACTTGATCCTCGCGTCGGCGTTCGTCGTCATGCTCAACGAGACGATCATCACCGTCGCCATCCCACGCATCATGGCCGACCTGCACGTCGAGGCCGCGAACGCCCAGTGGCTGCTGACCGCGTTCATGCTGACGATGGCCATCGTCATCCCGATGTCCGGCTTCTTCATGCGCCGATTCACCTCGCGGCAGGTCTACATCACCGCGATCGCACTGTTCTGCCTCGGGACGCTGCTCGCGGCCGTCTCGACCGGCTTCGAGATCCTCGTCCTCGCCCGCGTGATCCAGGCGGCGGGCACCGGGGTCATGATTCCGCTGCTCATGACGACGATCATGACGCTCGTCCCGCCGCACGAGCGGGGCAAGATGATGGGGAACATCACGATCGTCATGGCGGTCGCCCCGGCGCTCGGCCCGCTCGTGGCCGGCCTCATCCTGAACAGCTTCGAGTGGCGCTGGGTGTTCTGGCTCGTCCTGCCGATCGGCATCATCGCGCTCGCGCTCGGCATCTGGAAGATGGAGAACATCAGCGAGACCGCGCGCGTCGGGATCGACGTCATCTCGATCCCGCTGTCGGCGATCGCCTTCGGTGGGCTCGTCTACGGCCTGTCCGAGATCGCGGCCGCGGTGCGCGGCGAGGTCCCGCTCCAGCCGTGGATCCCGATCGTCGTCGGCGTCATCGCACTCGGACTCTTCATCTGGCGTCAGATCGTGCTGCAGCGCCGCGACGCGCCCCTCATGGACCTGCGCACCTTCGCGCAGCCCGGCTTCCCCGCCGCGATCGGGCTCATGGCGATCGTCGTCGCCGTCCTCTTCGGCTCGATCATCCTGCTGCCCCTCTACATCCAGGACGGACTCGGCTACGAGCCGCTCGTCGCCGGGCTCGCGGTGCTGCCCGGTGGGCTGCTGCAGGGCGTCGCCGGACCGTTCGTCGGCCGTCTCTACGACAAGGTCGGCCCCAGGCCGCTGCTCATCCCCGCGACGATCCTCTCCTCGCTCTCGCTCGCCGCGTTCGCGATGTTCCTCGGCACCGAGACGCCCATCTGGGCGATCATCATGATGCACGTCGCGCTGTCGATCTCGCTCGCGTTCACCTTCCCGCCCATGATGAACTCCGCGATGGGCGCCCTCCCGCCGCGGCTCTACCCCTCGGGCAGCGCCGTCGTCGGCACCTCGCAGCAGCTCTTCGGCGCCGCCGGCACCGCGGCGCTCGTCGTGGTCTTCACGCTCGGATCCGGCGCCGCCGCGGCGGCCGGGCAGACCGCGCAGGAGGCGGTCGTCGCCGGGGTGCACATCGCATTCCTCGTCGCCGCGTTCGCCTCGATCGGCTCGATCGTGCTCGCGACGTTCATCCGCCGCCCCGCGTCGGAGACCGGAGGGCACGACGTGAGCAACGACGTTGAGTTCCCGGAGGGAATGCCGGTCGCGCACTGAGCGTTTGCAGAGACTGAGCGTTTGGAGAAGACATGGCCACGATCGCCCTCACCAAGGACATCCACGACGAGACCGTCGGCAAGGACGGGATCGTCCTCATCGACTTCTGGGCCGCCTGGTGCGGTCCGTGCCGCCAGTTCGCGCCGATCTTCGAGAAGTCGAGCGAGACGCACCCGGAGATCACCTTCGCGAAGGTCGACACCGAGGACCAGCAGCAGCTCGCGGCGGAGTACGGCATCACGTCGATTCCGACGCTCGTGATCTACCGCGACGGCATCCCGATCTTCGGGCAGCCGGGCGCGCTCCCGTCGCAGGCGCTCGAGTCCGTCATCGAGCAGGTCCAGGCGCTCGACATGGACGAGGTCCGCACGAAGTACGAGGCCGCGAAGGCCAACCCCGCCGGCTGAACGCCCTTCGACTCGCCTCCGGCTCGCTCAGGGACCGGCACAGCGAGCGCACGGTACCGCTCCCTGAGCGAGCGCGCACTACGGCTCCCTGAGCGAGCGCAGCGAGTCGAAGGGTGCTCGACTACCGCTTGCGGCGCTCGCGCACCCGCATGTTCACCGCGATCGGCGAGCCCTCGAAGCTGAACACTTCGCGCAGCCGGCGCTGGATGAACCGCCGGTACTGCGGGTCGAGGAATCCGGTCGTGAAGAGCACGAACGTCGGCGGCCGCGTCGACGCCTGCGTGCCGAACAGCACTCGCGGCTGCTTGCCGCTGCGCACCGGGTGCGGGTGCTGCGCCGTGAGGTCGGCGAGGAACGCGTTGAGCTTCCCCGTCGGGATGCGGGTGTCCCACGAGTCGAGCGCCGTCTCGAGCGCCGGGACGAGCTTGCCGAGGTGCCAGCCGGTCTTCGCCGAGATGTTCACGCGGGGCGCCCACGTCACGTGCGAGAGATCCTGCTCGATTTCCCGCTCGAGGTAGTAGCGGCGGTCCTCGTCGAGCAGGTCCCACTTGTTGTAGGCGAGCACGAGCGCGCGGCCCGACTCGAGGACGAGGTCGATGATCTTGAGGTCCTGGACGCTGATCGGCTCCGTGACGTCGAGCACGACGACGGCGACCTCAGCCCGCTCGAGCGCCGCGCTCGTGCGCAGCGTCGCGTAGAAGTCGGCGCCCTGCTGCAGGTGGACGCGGCGACGGATGCCCGCGGTGTCGATGAACCGCCACGGCTTCCCGCCGAGCTCGACGAGCTCGTCGACGGGATCACGGGTCGTGCCGGCGAGCTCGTCGACGACGACGCGCTCCTCCCCCGCGGTCTTGTTGAGCAGCGACGACTTGCCGACGTTCGGCCGGCCGATGATCGCGACCCGGCGCGGGCCGATGAGCTCGGGCTTGGCGACCGCCGACACCGTCGGCAGGACGGTGAGCACCTTGTCGAGGAGGTCCGCGACGCCGCGGCCGTGGATCGCCGAGACGGGATACGGCTCGCCGAGGCCGAGGCCCCAGAGCGACGCGATCTCGGGCTCCTGCACGGCGTCGTCGATCTTGTTCGCGACGAGCAGGACGGGCTTGCGCGCCTGCCGGAGCAGCTTGACGACGTGCTCGTCGGTCGCGGTCGGGCCGACCATCGCGTCGACGACGAAGAGCACGACGTCGCAGAGGTCGATCGCGACCTCGGCCTGCGCCGCGACCGCGGCGTCGATGCCGCGCGCGTCGGGCTCCCAGCCGCCCGTGTCGACGACGGTGAACCGGCGGTCGTTCCAATCCGCGTGATAGCTGACCCGGTCGCGGGTGACCCCGGGAGTGTCCTCGACGACCGCCTCGCGGCGGCCGATGATGCGATTGACGAGCGCGGACTTGCCGACGTTCGGCCGGCCGACGATCGCGACCACCGGGAGCGCCGGCGTCTGGATGAACTCCTCGCTATCGCCAAGCGCGCCCTGGAGGATCTCGACGTCCTCGGGCTCGAGCTCGTACTCGTCGAGCCCTGCCCGCAGGCTCGCCGCGCGCTGCGCCGCGATGTCCTCGTCGAGGCTGCGGAGGCGCTCCGCCTCGACCTCGTCGAGCGCCGGGACCGCCGACTCGTCGAACTCGTCGTCCGGGTCGCTCATGTCGTGCCCCTCTCATCGGTCGAGTCGCGCACGAGCGCGATGACCGCGTCTACCGTCTCATCGAACGACAGCAGCGTCGAGTCGATGATCTCGACGCCGGGCGCCGCGGTCAGGAAATCGACCATCGCGGAGTCCTTCGCATCGCGTTCGGCGATCGCCGCGAGCACCGTCTCGGCGTCGACGGAGTCGCCCGCCTCCGTGAGCTCTCTCGCGCGTCGCTGCGCGCGCACCGCGGCGTCCGCGGTGAGCAGGATTCGCACGCGGGCGTCGGGCACGACGACGGTCGTGATGTCGCGGCCCTCGACGACGACGCCGGGACGGGCCTCGGCGATGACCGCGCGGAATCGCGCGTTGAGCCGGTCGCGTGCGGCCTGATTGCGGGCGACGAACGTCGTCGCGGCGCTCACGCGGGGTTCGCGGATCGCGTTCGTGACGTCGCGCTCGGCGACGCGGACCCAGCGTTCCGCCGGGTCGAGCGCCTGATCGAGCGGCGTCGACTCGGTGAGCCGGACGACCGTGTCGGGGTCCTCGAGATCGACGCCCGTCTCGAGCCCCTGCCAGGCGACGGCACGGTAGGACGCGCCCGTGTCGAGGAAGCGGTAGCCGAGGCGCTCCGCCGCCGCCCGCGCGACGGACGACTTGCCGGAGCCGGCCGGGCCGTCTATCGCGACGACATCGGCGCTCACTCCGCGGCCCCGATGCGCCAGCCGGCCGCCGTGAGGTCGGCGACAAGCCGCGCCTCGACCTCGGGCAGCACGGCGATCTCGGCGATGCCGACCTGCGCGCCCGGCGAGTGCTCGAGCCGGAGGTCCTCCATGTTCACGCCAAGGGCGCCGATCTCGGTGAGGAGGCGGGCGAGCTCGCCCGGCCGGTCGTCGACGAGGACGGTGATCGACGCGTACTGCTTCGAGGACCCGTGCTTGCCCGGGATGCGCGCGACGCCCGTGCTCCCCGACGCGATGAGCTCCGCGATCGCGCGGCGCGCGCCCGATGCCGCCTGGTCGGAGAGCGCCGCGATCGCGACGTCGAGGTCCGCGCGGTACTCCTCGAGGAGCATGACGACCGCGGTCGCGTTCGCGCCGAGGATCTGGACCCAGAGCGCGGGGTCGCTCGCGGCGATGCGCGTCGTGTCGCGCACGCCGGGCCCGGCGAGCGAGACGGCCTGGTCGGTCGCGCCGAGCAGGCGCTTCGCGAGGATGCTCGCGACGAGCTGCGGGACATGGCTGACGACAGCGACCGCCTCATCGTGCGCGAGCGCGTCCATCCGGACCGG